>NZ_JADWDC010000135.1 GCF_020640915.1 Waterburya agarophytonicola KI4
AGTAGTCAACAATCTTCTAAATGAAGGAGGTTTAACTATCAATTGGAGTAAAAAAATAAAAAATAAAGGTGATTTAGTTAATGCAATGTAAATACGTCTAAGCTTATGGCTTTAGTCGTATCTAGTTAAGAGGAAATGAAGCAGAAATCTAACAACGTGAGTGTTAGAATCTCCCGTTAAACCGCTTGTCGGTTAACGGTGAGAGTCGTCAACTCGATATATTGGAGATTGAATTGGAATTACCAAGCGATCGCCATATTCGTGAAGTGATGGAAGTTGAGGCACAGAGACAGGGATTAAACATCGATAAATCTCGTCTGGCAGAACTTCAACCATTGGCAGGTAGAAATCCAATGTTAGCTCGGAAAATCATCAAGAATGAAAAACTGGGGCTGAAGCAGGATAAACCCGAACATACGAACTACGTGGTCATCATGCCCATAATTATTGCTGCACTGATGGCTTTTGGCATTGTGCGATTTATCGGTATGGGAACTGGTAATAAGGGACTGTATATTACAGGTGGTGTTTGTCTGGTGACGGGTATGGCACTGAAGCAGTTAGGTAGTGTGAAGGGTGCGAGGAAAAGGTTAGGTCAATGATTAAGATGTAGGTAGTATAGATAGAGTGAAGAAGCGTAGGTGTAGTCTACAACCCAAAACTTAAGCTATATAAGACATTAACAAGTGTCGCACCGCAGCGATCGCATCAATTGCAGCAGTTTCGTTGGGGGTATGGTATTCCGTAGAAGGAATTTGCAAAGTTGTTCCATTAATCTCGCCGTTGCTAGCTGTCACCAGTCGTCCTAACTCAGTTCGACCGAGAGAATAAGATGTTCCCCGTTCTTTGTTTTGTGCTTTTATATAAGCATCCTTATAAGAATAAGAAAATCCCATTGCTTGACACTTGTGTTCTAGTTCTGTAGTTAGTTCCCTCGCAAAAAAACCATTAGCATCCCGACGACGCAAAACAACTTGCTGTATTTCGGCTGCTTCGCGATCGGGATAAGGACTGGTATCTAAAACAATTAGACGCTGGGTAGTTAGTTGTTGACGTTGAAACCAACTCATAGCGTAACGCCAACTTTTTCCTGCTTCTTCTTGGGCGGTAAATAGGGCTGTACCTTCAAAACCAAGTCTGAATAGATGAATTATCATAGCTGCACTAATCGCGTTATCTATTTGAGCAGAAATACAGCCATTTTCTATTTTGAGGCGGTCTAGAAAAGAAATTGGTGTACCAGGCTGCACAAAATCTAAACCGTCTAATTCAAAGATTAAATTGTTTCTTGTAGGACAAATATAAGAATTGATAATGTGTGCCTGACCTAAATAAGTTCCCGTGTAGGGTAGATGTGCTTGTACTGCTTGTCCGACAAAGCGATTTTCAATCGTGTGCATCATCTGTTCGGAAACAGAATCTCCCGTCAAATCTCCGCGATTGCTAGCAATAAAAGCTGCATATTGAAATTCGTTTGCTCCCGTACACAACAAGCCGTGGCGATCAATATGTGCCGAGAGAATAAGATCGTGGGGTTTACTTCCTTGTGCTACTAGAACACCGTAATAATATTCAACCTTTACTCCAATTTCTTCTAATTCTCGACTCAAGACACGGAAAAAAGAATCTTCGCAACCAACTACAGAGGGTTCGCGAATCAGCAGCCGTAAAATATTAAAAAAGTCATTTAATTCCGAATAGTTGGTGACAGCTTGCTTAGTTTGATGTCGATTTTCTGTGACGGTCGAGGTATAAGTTTTCATTGCAACGAATAGCAGTTACGTATATAGAAAAAACTAAAGCTATCGTTTCTACAGTAAAACTCTACTTATTTAATTTTCTGTGCTGTTCGATACTAGAAGCGTTAATAACTTTTTTGTTAATTACTTTTCTTAATAGATAAGGTACTAAAGTGACCCGACTAACTGACGATCGCTCTACCAAAATCCAGACTGGTAAAGTAACTCCACCCTTTACCACCGATGTTAGCTATAACTCATTGTGCGATCGCACTCTCTGGAACATCTTTAATCTTGGGAACAGCAGCACCTTTACCCTTGGGTTTGGCTATTCTCGGCTCACAGCTTCCCGACATCGACACCACCACTAGCACCAAGTGCCGATGGCAAGTATTTGATTATTGGTAATGAAGGCAAGGAGTTTATCGTAAGTAATGGTAAGGGAGTTTATAAGACTGGAGAACAGATAATTACTAGCAAAGTTACTACGGTCGTAAAGGAAGCTGCCACTACTGAGATTAAGAATCTTAGTTTTAATGATGAAGATGCGATCGCTACTCTTGAAGAACTACAGCAAACTTATCCTGATGCTGACATATTTCTTAATGGTGAACTGACGGTAGATTTTCCTGAAGATGTGAAGATAGCGACCGAGCCGAATCAAATGGCTACGGCTGAGTTAGTGGGGAATAGGATTAAGTTTGAGTATTGTAATTTGGAACGGGCGATCGCACTTTTGAGAGAACAGTATGCGGTAGGTACGATAGAAATTAAAATAGTACAGCCAAGAGCGAAGTATCATATCTAGAATTTTATGCAATTTGAAACATCTAGAAACATAACAACATCTGAGTTTCGCGATATATTAATACGTTCGACTTTAGGTGAAAGAAGACCAATTGAAAACTTCAGAACACTGGAAGCCATGATTAAAAATGCCGATCTTGTATGTACGGCATGGGACAATGACAAATTAGTTGGTATTGCAAGATCGGTTACAGATTTTGAATATTGCTGCTATTTATCAGATTTAGCAGTTGATGTTACATATCAAAATCGTGGCGTTGGAAAACAATTGATTGAACTAACAAAGCAGCAATTAGGTGATAATACCACTTTGATCTTGTTATCAGCCCCCAAAGCTGTAGAATATTATCCTAAAATAGGCTTTAATCCTCATAATTCAGCATGGACAATCAAATCTAGAGAGCCATTAACTCCCTAAAAAGATTAACAATTGCTCCTCAATCGCGATCGCCCGTCTCCGAACTCAAATTACACCCAAACCCCAACCCAATAGACTAAGACAGAAACAGATGACCAAACTTTGTGAACTGTGATGAAGCGAACGTACAAACTATTGGGCTACTTACTTTTAGGCATTGGGGTTTATGCTTTCCTCAATGCCAACAATACCGATCTACAGGCAAACTCAACAGTCACCCAAGAACAAACCACCTATAAACGCAATCGTCACACCATCACCCTCGTATTAATCCAACTATCGGACTTGAAGGTAGAAGAAGGACAGAGAATTAATGTCGGAGATATCATCAGCGATCGCACTACTGAAAAGACCAAACTAGAAGCCAAAAAGCAGCGATTAACATCCTCTCTCAACCGCGCAAAATTACCCCTGAGAGAACTAAAATCCGTCCCAGTACCCAAGTTTCAATCAGAACTGGCAGCACTCAAACAGGCTCAATTTAATTTAGATTCCTGACGGGGAGACAACCTTTACAATTCAGATATGACAAAGGATTCAGAGAG
>NZ_JADWDC010000136.1 GCF_020640915.1 Waterburya agarophytonicola KI4
GAAGTCATCAGAGGTAATCCAGAACTTACCACCCAGTTAATTGACGGGCTAGACTTCCAATACAAATACAACAGTGGTGTTCTCAGCTTCGCTGTCGAAGATGCCCCCACAGAAAAAGACCAACAGGCAATCATCGATTCCTTTGAAGAATACGCCTTTGCTGGCATCAAACAAGACTCATATAACACCCTCTGGGTACGTCACACCCATACAGGAAGCGACCGCGTAGAACTCCATTTCGTCACCCCCAAAGTCGAACTAGATACAGGAAAAAGCCTCAATATAGCCCCTCCTGGTTGGCATGGATACTTCAAACCCTGGCAGACATATTGGAACATCAAAGAAGATTGGGCAAGACCTGACGACCTATCTCGTAAACGAATCTACGAACCAGGCTACCAAGCGTTAATCGATGCCGAAAAACAACGGGCGGGAATGCTGGCTGCTCCTGACCCCAAACAGCAGCTAACCGATTACATCACCCAGCGCATCGAAGCAGGACTAGTGACTAATCGTGACGATATTATTCAAAGCTTTGCCGAAATAGGTCTAGAAATACCAAGACAAGGAAAAAACTACCTCACAGTAGTAGACCCAGAAACCAACAATAGATATCGACTCAAAGGGGGAATATATGAAGCATCTTGGAGACTTGGGGGACAATCTCAAGAAGAAGATAGAAGCCGAGAACAAACGCCTGGAAGAGACGGCACAGGCAGAACAACAGGAACTACGGCAACAACTCAAGACCCACAGCAAAAAGATCTCGACCAACTACAGTCAAGAATCAGAGAACTGGCTGAAAGCAGAGCGAGCTACCATATCTCGCGCTATGGAGGAGAACCGCCAAGCCTTCAAAAAATACTTGAGCCAACAATGGATCTGGCAGTCGATTACAGCAGGGAGTCTTTGTCTGGGTATCTTGGGCGGAAGTTGGGGGCTGATCGGATTCTCGTCGATGCGAATTACCCAGAAACAAACCCAACTAGACAAGATCGATCGAGAGATATCACAACAACAAGAAACTCTCAATCATCTCAAGAGCCAAACGAAGGGAATAAAGATTGGAGAAACCAGCAACGGAACATTCATCACCCCACCCTTGAACCAACAACTAACCCCAGGCTGGACGTGCCAGGGTCAACCCTGCCTGAAACTAGAGTAAGAGTAAACCATGAGCGAACTAGAGAATCAACTGAGGCTATCTTATCTACAGCTAGCCAAGGAGTACAAAGAACAAATAACCAATCTGTCCAACAGATACGAACAGGACATGAAGCGGTTAGAGAAGCAGAACAAACAGCTTCAGAATCAAGTCAACGGCTTGAGCGAACAAGTATTGAACTTAACCAACTCCATCAACGAATTTACTCAAATATTGAAAGAGGCAGACGAGCCTTAGATCTCAAGAGAAAAGAAGAACTAGAAAGATTCAAAACCCAAATCAACCTAGTAGAATACGCCCAAAGCTTCGGATATCAATACATAAGTCAAAAGTCTAGTCAAAACAGTGCCGTTCTCGCCCATGACAATGGAGACAAAATAATAGTTGCCACCGACACCGACGGACACGGCGTTTATTTCTCTGTCAAAGACGAAATCGATAACGGTACGATTATCGATTTCGTACAGAATCGCTCCTCCGTAGGACTCTCTGAAGTTAGGAAAGAACTAAAAAACTGGAACGATCGACCAAGAACACAACCAGCCAAATTCACCCCCAGAGACAAACCCCAACCCATAAGTAAAGATCGCCTAAAAATAATCAAAGCTGCATCCAACTTCAAAGTAGTCCAGTCCCATCCTTATTTAGAAAAAAGAGGCATTGACCAATCCATTCTAAAAAGCGATCGCTTTATCGGAACAGTAGCTACAGACCGTGATGGTAATGCCATCTTCCCCCACTACGACAGTAATGGAATGACAGGCTTTACTGCCAAGAACGAAAACTATACAGGATTTAGTAAAGGAGGAACAAAAGCCCTATGGCGTTCCAAACCCCAAGAAAGCGATCGCCGTTTAGTCATCGTTGAAAGTGCCATTGATGCCATGAGCTACCATCAACTTTTTAAGGATAAAAATCCCCATACTCGCTACATATCAACTGGGGGAACAATATCAAGCTCGCAACTAGAATTAGTTAAAACTGCTATGGCAGACATGACAAAAATAGGCGGTCAAATAGTCATCGCTACAGATAACGATCGAGCAGGAAATAAACTAGCGCAAACTCTAACAGTTGAAGCCCCATCAAAATCTCAGATATCTCGCGAGCTACCCCAACAGGGCAAAGATTGGAATGAAATATTACAGCACACCAAACAGCAAGAAATAGATCGCAATACCCAGGATAGAGGCTGGGGCTGGTCGCGAGATATCTGAGATTTTGATGGGGCTTCAACTGTTAGAGTTTGCGCTAGTTTATTTCCTGCTCGATCGTTATCTGTAGCGATGACTATTTGACCGCCTAAAATATACATTTATATCCGTAGCTTAATTTATTTGAATAATTATCATTAAGCTTAATATTCAGCCATCTCTGTAACTAATTTTCGCCACGATAAAAAATAATCAGAGAAGAAACTAAGCGATCAAATAAGCTAGATGACTAAAACCAACCGCAATCAGAAAATCCATGTTGATACAGTAAGCACTACTATAGCTCAGTTAAAAGAATTAGAAGCTAAACCAAAGCTAGAACTTACTCTGCGAGAAACTATCGCCGAAATGGAAACCGAGCTAAAAAGTGCCGTCAAAAAAGGCTATAGCTATAAAGAATTATCCGATCTACTAGCAAACCAAAAAATAATGATTTCGGCGGGAACATTAAAACAATATATGAGCGAACTCAATAAAAATTCCTCGTCACATAAAAAACAAAAATTGAATCAGAAAAAAACCAATGTATCTCAGACTAACCTAAAGCTAGTATCTAACGAAAATACCAACAATTCGACAAAAGAAATCTCAAGTAAGAGCGAGCCAAATAACGAAATAAAGCGTAAAGAAAAAGCGATTTCTATATTGAATGCAGATATAAAAATAAACTCAAATAATAAAGATAAAGAGTCAGTTGAAGAAAAAAGAACTTTGGCAGAAAAACTGCAAGATAAATCATATGTAGCGAAAGTGCAAAGTCAATCATATTTTGATAAAGAAGAAGAAGAACTTCTCAAGGAATTTAATCAATTCTAAAAATGATTTACACCGCAGCCTAAAAACTATGGTCGAGGGGTACGATACGTAAAAAAAATGAACAATTGAATAGAATGTAAGATATTAATTCTATGAATGAATTTGCGGTTCAAATTCCTCTACCAGAAGCCTATAGCCAACCAACTTACCCGCTAAATATCTTTTTTCAATGATTTCAAGCTCGCAAAGCTTTTTGATAGAGCGAGAAACATTGGCAGGAGTAAGATTGAGCTTACGAGCAATTTCAATCTGAGATATTTC
>NZ_JADWDC010000137.1 GCF_020640915.1 Waterburya agarophytonicola KI4
CATAATATTCCTAGAGATACAATAGTAAGACGATACCAAAGAGGCTTAAATAATTTTTTTGAACTTTATTTGCCTTTGGCTGACCGTTGGATTGTTTATGATAATAGTATCCAGAGAACAAAAATTGCTGAAAAGCCTAAGATTCAATCTATTGTTATTTACCAGCCTGATACCTGGCAAAATATTCTTTCTTCTACCAATCTATGACTAATCCTATTCCTGATAAATTGTCTACTCTCTTTGACCCTATTGTCCAAGAAGCTGTTGACGAAGCGATCGAACAACATCGCACTCTAGGTCACGCCATCGCTCAATCTGACGAAGATGGCAATGTCGTTGAAATTCAACCCAAAGACATCATTCCTTTAGCCCAAAAGCTCAAACAAAGACAACAAAAAACCTCACAAGTTTCTTGAATACTTATTTGCAGATAATTATTATTTAAAATTCACTGATATATTACGATCGCTCTTATTACAGCTTTTTAGCTGAATAGGAGCTTTTTTTTGCTTCTCACTCTATCTATTTTTACCCTTATAAAACTTTTTTGGCTTTTTTCTTGACATTATTATAAAGGTATTGTTATTATATAAGAGTAGAGCAAAGGAAAAAGCGAAACACGATTTTCAACTCTACAAATTAAAAACCTCTGAAGCTGTTACGAGCAGCAACAAAGGCATATCCATTACCTTATTACGAGTAAGACAATGATTAATAGCATTTTAACTCAACCTACCGTTTTCGAGTTCACTTTCAAACTCTACAGTTCCGCTGATGACGACACTCAAACCTTAACTGCTGCCTTTTCTTCTTTCCCTTCACCCAAAGACTGGCAACAATGGTTATCTGGTTGGACAAGCTGTGGTTATTCTCTCAGCACTGAACCCGTTCTAATCCATACTCTTTAAGCATCTAACAAGCGATTGCCATCTGTTTGCGCGATCGCTCTTATACTTCCCTTCAATTATCAATTGCTAACCCTTATTTCTTTTCAGGTACACAACTATGATTCAGGCAATTATTTCCATTCTCAAAGCTACTGGTTTAAATGTTGAAGCTGAAGATCGAAGCGGGATAAAACTTCGTGGCTTTTTCAAAAACCAATCGATTGTAATTTGTGCTGACCACTATCGTAAAGAAATCTTGTTTCTCAGCACTTCTTTAAACGAACGACGCAATTACTCCTACGATGAGTTTTTTCTAAAATTCTGCTCCTAATTCTTCTCTCAAGCGATCGCCATTCAGAGTGCGGTCGCTCCCCCGTTTCAATTATCGATCGCTAATCCTCAGTCTCTTCAGATAGTAAACACAAATGACTACTTCTAAAACCAAAACTCAAACAGCAGCTACAAAAGTAGCACCTCGCATCATCAACGTTACCGAATCTATACCCGATATTACTGCTAATTTAGTGGTTGATTCAGAGCATTATCTATTACCATCGCCTCTTTTTGAAGGAGTTCTTTTTGATGCTTTAAATGACTTAATCGATAGATTTGCTCAAAATCCCAATCAATATTTAGAACCCCAGCACTATCAAAAAATCGACCGTATTGCCCAAGAATATCTCGAATCTTAACTGACATCCAAGCAAAAACGCGATCGCACCCTCCCTTCATTCTTTTCTCATACCTATCGTTTCAGGTACAAAACTATGATTTCTCAGCCCAAGCTCAAATCTACTATTTCTGTCAGCACTTCCAAGGCTACCGTCTATACTGCTCGTGACTTCTCAGGCTATACTTTGCAGCATCTTAAAGCAATGTACCCTCATTCTTGGCAAGAGGCAGCCTTTTATTTTGGCATTAATTCCACTATCTCTACTGAATCTGAAGTTAGCGAAATTAAGCAGACTGCAATTAAACAACAAATTTGGGACTTTTTTCCTACCCCAACAGATGCGATCGCTAAAATACTTGAAGTTGCTCAACTCGATCCTAAACATCTAGTTCTCGAACCTTCGGCGGGTTCTGGCGATCTTGCTTCGGCAATCGCTGCTTCTGGAATCGAAAAAATTGATTGTTTTGAGCTTCAACCTTTGCTGCAAAAGGCTCTGAAGCTTCAAGGATTTAATCTTATTGGTACTGATTTTCTTACTAGTTCGCCTCAACCTATTTATGATCGCATCCTGGCTAATCCTCCCTTTGGTAATAATGGCGTTACCCGTCACACACAGCACGCATATAAATTTCTCAAACCTGGAGGCAAATTAGTCACACTTGCCCATCATTATCAACTTCAACCCAGCAAGAGAGATCGTGACTTCTTTGACTGGCTCAAGTCTGTTCAGGCTCGTTTCCTTAACCTCAGTCGTGCTTTTCAGAAGAGCGATCGCCCTACCTCTGTTCCCATACAGCTTATCGCCATCGATAAACCTGCTTGATTTTATTTATTCAAGAATCAATATTCTACTTTCAATATTCAATATTCTTGATTCTTGATTTTTTTCTCAATCCTCATTTCTTTCCAAGTAAAACCATGAACCATCAAGACTTCTCAACTTCTCTCCGCTTAATACAGCTTCAACTTGATTTAGCTCAGGAAGAGTTAAAACAGCTTCGTTCTTCTCGTCGTTCTCTTATACATTTTCTTTCTCCCCTCTTATTAACTTTCTCTGTTTTGTTACTTTTTCCCCACACTACTGCCAACGCCATTAGTAGTTCTGTTTCTTCTCAAGAGGTTACAAATCATGCTTTCTAATTGCTCTCAGTGCCAGTATTTTGACCACCAACCAAACCACAAAAATGACATTCGCTGCGCTATTGCCCCCGCTTATACCTCCATGTGGCAAAAGCTTAAATCTCTCGATAAATCTACTATTAACGCGATCCCTGTTGACTCTTGTCGTGATTTTGACCTTGATTCTCGTTTGAAGAAAAAAGAAATCAATCTTCCTCTTACTTGGAAGCAGTGGCAACGATTGATCCGCGATTACGACCATCCTCAAAGTATCGAGAATGCTCTTGATAATAAGCTTTTTGAGCATTCCTTATCTTTAACTATCGGTGATTGGCAGGCGATCGCTAATTCTTCCTGCGATCGCCATTTAGTTAATACTTTGGCACAACAGGGAATTGAACCCGATGAATCTCGCTGGATTGAGGTCGATTCTTCTTGTATTGAGGCTGTCCGTTTCGATCGCTTGAAGTCTTCTCTCTTTGTGCGCTTTCATTCCCAATCTGTATATTTGTACGAAAATTTTCATCCTCGGCTCTTTGAAGAGTTTGTCGATTCTTCTTCTAAAGGTCAGTTTTTTCACCAGCAGATCCGTGATCGATTCCCCTATCGCCAAATCCCCTAACTTTTCAAGAATCAAGATTCTTTGTTCTTGATTCTTGATTTAACTTCATTACCTAATACTATGTCCAATTCTTCTAGCCCTTACACTGAAACCATTACCGATCTTCTACA
>NZ_JADWDC010000138.1 GCF_020640915.1 Waterburya agarophytonicola KI4
CAGAACCTTACTCAGACGATTTGTAGATCCAGATTCCCTGGTGGGAGTGCGGTTTGACACCAACAAAGGCAGCGTTGTTAATTACTGTCTAATCGATATAGATACTTTAGGGAACGTCCACCCCGCCGAGAATCCAGAGACTTTTCAAAAACTACTAGATGTTTGCGAAGAATCAGGTTTAATTAGTCCTACCTTTGTCCAGTCCAGCTACAGCAAGGGATTACACATCTTCTTTGCCCTATCCGAAGCAGTGGACACCTTTAACCTAGCTTGCTTAATTAAGCGGATTGTCGAGAGAGCAGAAATAAAAACAGAAGATGGACATCTAGAGCTATTTCCTAACTGTAAGTTCTACAACAAAAACCAAGTCACTAACTACAAAGCCCACAGACTACCATTACAGCAAAATTCAGGTAGTTTGTTACTGGGTGATGACTTAGAACCAATTAGCGATAACTTCCTTGATTTCATCGCATATATGGACTTCTCAGCGAGGAAAAATATAGTTGATGAAGAATTCCAAGAAAAACTGCTGGCTGCGCGGGAGTCGGTCGAGAAAGAACGGTTTGGCTTTTTCAACGTCAGGAACAAGAGCAAGGTTGCCGAGTGGAAAGCAGATCTAGAATTTTCCATCAAACCAGGTTGGACTGGTGCAGGACAAACCAACGAACTGTTAAGAATTATTGCCACCTACGGCGTAGTATTTTTGGGCTTAGAAGGTGACAAGCTTTACCAGTACGTTTTAGCTACTGCTTTAAATTCTCCTGGCTATACCGAGTACTGCAATCATAAATACAATATCGAGCGACGCTGTAGAGAACGTGCCAAGAACGCCGAGCAATACTACTGGAAGCTAGGTAGTACTCCCAAGAGAGAGATTGCTTGGAAAGATGCTTTCAATGAGACTAGAAGCGGTGTAGTGAATGGCAACGAAAACACCAAACTAAACACTATACAGCGATTAAAGGCAGTACTAGAAGAAATCAAAAAAGTATTGGAGTTTGTTCCTGCTACTAAAACAGCCTTTCTAAAATTCCTGATAGATAAATCCAAAGAAATTTTTCAAGTAGGCTTTAGCCATGACACTCTTAAGAAGCCAAACTATAAAGCATTGTGGCTACCAGTACTAACTCTAGCAATGGAATCAGCGATAGTTATTACCCCCGTAGAAGCGATCGCGCAGAACGAACCCGACAAGATCGCCATAGAACCAAAAATCGAAACTTCAGTTGAAGAAATAGAGATAGTAGAAACAGTTAACGATCCTCAGCCAGAAGCAGCAGAAATCGTCATACCCCAGACCGAAAAAGAAGAGTCTCAACCAGTTTTGGATGTAGAGCCGAAACACCCTCAAAACCCAGTCAGAGCAAGCAATTACACACCTTTTAGGGAAACTGCCAAAACTGAATCGCTAGAAACTATACAGCGAAAGGAATTACACACCTTGCCCTATATGAAGGTTTTTGAAGCCAATTCCAAAAAACAAAAAAATATTTTTGGAGATCTAACGCAGCCAGAGCGATCGCCTGAAATTACCAGACCGCAATCAAAGCCAAAACCGATTTTAAAACTACGAAATTCAGAGAAACTTGCTTCAATCGATTTGAATGAGCAGCGATTACAGCAACGACATAAGGAGATTAAGCAGCTTGAAGAAGAGCGAAAGACCCCCGAATACCAACAGACTGCTCAAAAAGCTTTTGAGCGTGTCAGGTCTATTTTAGCTCGCGTTGGAGCTAAGTCTGGGCAGTTTATACCTTCACCCCCTCCTTAAGTTTTAAAAAAGGTTTGATGCTGCTTAATATAATTAGTAAGTATCTTTTAATATTTATCTTATGTCTCTCAACGCACTTACTGGTTTGCATAATGAAGAAGTACAGCGTATTGACCGAGAATATTTCAAGAAGCATCCTAAAAAGACATACTTTATCAGGGAACATCTAGAATCTGAAAGTGATATAGATGCACCTTATGTTCTAGTTGTTAATTTGAGCGAATATCATCATCTTGGACGTTATCCTTTAGCCTCAAATACAGTATCACGACAGAAACTTAGACAATTAAAAAAATCTATGAAAAAAGGCTTACAAAAACGCAATCGGCGTAGAAATTTTCTAGGTTTATAGACGAAAAAGAGGTTGATAAAAGCGGTATAGGTCTTGAAAAAGGCACTTCTCACGAGGTAGAAGAAGGTATTTCGCACATTAGATTAATTTACCTCTACCGCCAGCTTAAACCCCAAATTGCTTAAAATACTGCGAATGCTATTAAGCTGTGGATTACCTTTTTCTGACAGGGTTTTATATAAGCTTTCTCGATTGCGATTGGTATCTAGTGCCAATTGAGTCATACTGCTATTAGCATCAACAATGTCTCTAAGTGCCAATAAAAATACTTCAGGATTCTCATCTTCTAAAGCAGCATTAAGGTACTCTTTAGCTTCTTCGGGGTCAGTTAAAGATTTTAGTAAATCATCTCGATAGTTTATGCTTCTAGTCATCACCGCGCTCCTGGTAATCTTGCCAATATAGTTTTGCTTGTTCGATGTCTTTGCGCTGACTACTTTTGTCTCCACCACATAACAGAATTATCATTGTGTTTCCTTGTTGAGCAAAATAAACTCGATAGCCACCAGCAAAATTAATTCTTAGCTCGCTCACTCCTCCGCCAACGGTTTTACAATCACCTAAATTACCCAATCGAATACGATTGATTCTAGTCCTGATTATGGCTCTCGATTTTCTGTCTCGCAAAGATTCGAGCCAATCAGTAAAAGGTATTTTCCCATCTCGTTTTACATAGATGAGTATGGTTTTCTCTTGAGCTTCCATCTTTATTTTGTAGCTTGTAGACTACAGATTATTCGATTTTATCATATAGTTTTGTACTAAAAAAATCCAACAATGCGATCGCGATCAATGGCATTCTAAAAGAAACTTGGTAAAACGAAAGACATAAAAATCTATCATGACTGAAGATATCAAAGTACGGGTAGGCACTAGCGGTAATGTATTTGCCGATTTGGGTTTATCCAATCCTGAAGAGAGATTGTTAAAAGCCGAACTAGCATCATTAATCAGTTCTCTAATCGAACAAAAAAATCTCACTCAAATGCAAGCAGCCGAACTGTTAGGCATCGATCAGCCCAAAGTTTCTGCTTTAACCAGGGGTAGACTAAGTGGCTTTTCTACAGCTCGATTGCTGCGTTTTCTCAATGCCTTGGGTAATGATATCGAAATCGTAGTCAAACCAAAACCCGATAATCGTTCAGAGGCAAAGATTACTGTGGTAAGCTTAGACGCACCTAGTTTAGGTTATAATCAGGGAAAAAAAAGAGCGAT
>NZ_JADWDC010000036.1 GCF_020640915.1 Waterburya agarophytonicola KI4
GGTTTTGATGTTCAATATTTCCTCTCAACGAAACTGAAAACCCGCAACCAGTTGCCTGCCAAGAAAATTAGCGTTTAATCAAGACAAATACGGCAACAGCTAACACAAAATAACCAAAGCCTTTCTGGAGATTCTTGGCATCGATAAAGCGAGTTAAATATGCACCTACGAGAGTGCCTAAGCTGGCTGCAACAGTAAAGGAAATTACTAGATTCCAATCTAACTCTACTTGGGAAAGATAACCCCAAAACCCTGTAGCAGAATTAAAAGCAATAATTAATAAAGAAGTACCGATCGCTTCTTTCATCGCAATACCACCGAAAAGCACCAAAGCAGGAACAATAATAAAACCCCCTCCTACCCCAACAAAGCCAGTGATTATACCAATGCCTAACCCCTGTAGGGGAATTGCTAACCAGTGACTTGCCAAATTATATTGCTTGCTGGCAACTTCTGCTTGAGTTTCAGATGATTTCCCCTTCTTACGTATCATCAAAATACTAGCGGTTACCATTACTAAGCCAAAACAAATTAGTTGAAAAGTTTCCGTAATTAAGGGCAAATCTGCAATCCGCGCTCCCAAATAAGCCCCAATCATAGCTGTAGGAGCAAAAAACGCAGCAGTTCGGAAATTTACATTACCTTGTCGCCAATGAGGAATCACGCCAATTACACTCACCATCCCCACTACGGCTAAACTAGTAGCGATCGCAGTTTTGGGTGTTAGTTCCATAACATAAATTAAAATTGGGACGGCTAAAACCGAGCCACCACCGCCAATTAAACCCAGACTCAGACCAATACATAAGGCTAAAAGATATCCCACAAACTTCATCATCTTGTCATCACTCTGCTACGGTTTGGTTGAGTGTTTGTAGATAATGACGGGCAAAGCGATCGGGAGGAGAATCAGGGGGATAAGTAAAGCCAATGGAAGCTAGTTGCTGGAAGAATTTTTCTTCCGTCCATTTTTCTTTAGTTGCCAAGGTGAGTAGGGTCATTAAACTAGCGCGGGTAGCGGAGACGCATCTAGTATAAATGGGCTTTGGTACAGACTCAATAGTCTGCATGAACATTTCCAGAGACTTTTGATTGATATCATTGCGATATACAGGAACGCTGAAATAACCCAAACCAAGGGCTTCTACTAAACTCCTATTGAGTTGACTACCTTCCTGGGCAGGGCAGAGATCGATAAATGTGCGATATCCCTGTAGGGCAATTTGCTGTATTTTTTCTATTTCAGCAGCATTGCCAATTGCCAATTCTTCAGTGATTTGCTGTAACAACGGTTTCACTCCTCATCTACCTAATTTAAATATATTTACTGCATCAGTTCTAATTAATTGCAGAAGCTACTTTGCCACAACGCTCGTTAGCAGGGACAGCCTCCATAATCTTTTTGGGATTGGGCAGATTAAGGTTATCCATAAAACTGATAAAACTGTCGCGGTCTTTGCCTAAAAAACGAGGATTAAACCGCTTTTCTTCGCCGATAGTGGAAACTGTCTGTCCTTTATAGTCGTGTCCTGGATAGACTAAAGTCTCATCGGGTAGGGTAAAAAGTTTTTGGGTAACGCGATCGTACAGAGTCCCCGCATCTCCGCTTTGAAAGTCGGTGCGTCCACAACCCCGAATAAACAAGGCATCACCAGTTAAAACGTAGGTGTTATTTACCAGATATGCCACATGGCTGTCAGTATGACCGTGAGTTTCGATCGCTTTAATTTCAACATCTCCAACCTGTAAAATTTCGTCATCTTTGATATAGCGATCGGCACAAGCAGCTTGAGCATTTTCTGGCACAATACCAATGCAGCCAGTCATTTCTCGTAATTTGCCAGTACCAGTAATGTGATCGGCATGAATATGAGTTTCTAAACAGTATTTCAACTTTAGACCCAACTCGCTGAGTAATTTAAAATCTCGTTCTACCTGTTCTAAAACTGAATCCACCAGAACAGCCTCTTTGGTTTTGAGGTCTGCAATCAAATAAGTGTAAGTCCAAGTATCTGCATCGAATAGTTGACGAAATAGCATGGGGTTAACTCCTCCATTAAAACTAAGGTAATAAGTGCAAGCTAAGTTTACAATCTAATCTAAATTAGACCACCATATTATTATATAGTAATATACTTTTAATTTCAGGTTAAAGTCACAGATTACTCCGTCGTTTTACGGCGGACGCTGCCCTCTGCTGTGACCGTTGTCAAGATCGACATTCTAAGCTTAACATTTTCTCAAGAAAAATCAATCATATAACCAAATAGTTGTATGATAAAAACAATATATAAGATTAATTTTAAGTTTCAAACTCAATTTAAATTGACGAGGAAATTATTGTGTCAACATCAAGCAAGCGATCGCGCAGTGCCTCACTTTCAGCGAGATCGCCATCAAGAGAAAAAAATCCCGACGAACACTATCAAATTGTCATCGTTGGTGGTGGAGCAGCAGGAATTACCACCGCAGCCCAACTACTCAAGCAAAACTCTAAGCTGGATATTGCGATCGTTGAACCTGCTGAAAAGCATTACTATCAGCCAGGATGGACATTAGTAGGTGGTGGTATTGCACCCATAGAACAATTTGTTCGGCAGGAACAAGATGTTATTCCTAGAGGAGCAAAATGGATTCAGGATTACGTGACTGCTTTTGACCCCGATCGCAATAGTGTAACCTTAGCTCAAGGGCATGAGATAAAATACGACTACCTTGTAGTGTGTCCTGGCATCCAGATTGATTGGCATCTAGTTAAAGGATTAAAAGAAGCATTGGGTAAGGGTGGAGTAACCAGTAACTACTCCCAAGACTATGCACCATATACCTGGTCAACCATCAAAAACTTCCAGGGGGGTACGGCGATTTTCACCTATCCCAATACTCCGATTAAATGTGGTGGCGCACCGCAAAAAGTGATGTATATGGCAGATGACTATTTTAAAAGTAAGAGCGGAGTGGGTGTGAATACTAAAGTCATGTTTTGCACTGCGGGGGCGAAAATGTTTAGTGTTCCTGCATACAATGCAACTTTAGAAGAAGTAATTGAGAAGCGGGAAATTGCGACTAAGTTTAAACATAACCTTAAAGAAATTAAAGCCGATACCCAAGAAGCTATTTTCGATGTCACCACCGACAACGGCGTAGAAGAGGTCAGTATTCACTACGATATGATTCATGTCACTCCACCGATGAGTTCCCCTGATTTCATCAAGCATAGCCCTCTAGCCAACGATCAGGGCTGGGTGGATGTTAACAAATACACCCTCCAACACAATCGCTATCCCAATGTATTTGGCTTAGGTGATGCCTCATCCCTACCTATCTCTAAAACTGCCGCTGCTGCTCGTAAGCAGACTCCTGTAGTAGTGCAGAACCTAATTTCCCAAATGAACGCTCGGCAACTGAATAGCAAATACGATGGTTATACATGTTGTCCGTTGATCACGGGCTATCATTCGGCAATTATGGCTGAATTTGACTATGAAGGCGATCCTGCTCCGTCTTTTCCTCTCGATCCAACCAAAGAACGCTACTCGATGTTTCTGGCTAAAGCTTACGCGCTACCTTGGATATATTGGAATCGAATGCTCAAAGGAGAATCTTTTGAAGCAGATATCTTCAAGCCCATCAATCGACTATTACAAAAAGATAGCGATAAATCACCTGTTATAAAAACAGAAGAGAAAAACACTACTTGTTAACAAATATTTCTAGAGTTGGTTTTTGGCGTTTAAACACCCTATTCTACCAGCATAGCTTGGCATCTTCTTCGCGCAAATACAGATAATCTTGACTAAAAAGTATAAATTTTGACAAGAACAATTAACTATTGACGTAAAGTTTTGAGCATTTCCAACTGTTGACTTTGCTGTTCAAATTGAGCGGATAAAGCGTCACAAACTAGATCGCATAACTCAAATAAGCAAGAATTGGCAATTTGATAGTAAGTATAAATTCCTTGTTGTTCGCGGGCAACCACATTTGCTTTGGTAAGCACATTCAAATGTTTGGAAACATTGGCTTGTCCCAAACCCGTTTCTGACACAATTTCGCTGACGTTTTTTGCTCCATTTTTCAAGCTACAGACTATTTGCAGCCGACTAACTTCAGATAAAACTTTGAAGAAGTCAGCCATCAAGCCCAATGCAGCAGGGGAAAGTTTGGTAATTCTACAATCATCAGCTTTACTGGCTAGTTTGGTTTTGGGTTTTGTACTTGCTTTACTGGGCATAAGCTTGATTTGGCAATTTAATACAGAGTTATTACTATATTACTAAATGGTTGTACTGTATACCAATATAACTTGCCAAGAAAGAAGCGTATTTTACACAGTCTTTACCAAAGTTGATTCAGGGCTGGCAAACATTGCTGTGCTGAGATATCGCTCGCCACCACTGGCTTGAATTGCCACAATCAGGCGATCGCGGTACTGCGATCTCCTTGCTACTTCTATCGCTCCATAAACTACTGCTCCTGTAGAAATACCACTGAGTATTCCTTCTTCCCGTCCTAAACGCCTACCGATTTCATAAGCTCGTTCTTCTGTTACCTGAATAATTTCATCGATTAAATCCACCCGTAACACATCGGGAATAAAGCCAGCCCCAATCCCCTGAAGATCGTGAATTCCCGAAGGTTTACCACTTAGTACTGCACTCTTAACTGGTTCGATCGCCACAATTTTTAAACTAGGTTTTTTTTGTTTGAGATAAAGACCAGCACCTGTAAGAGTACCGCCAGTCCCGACTCCGACAACCAAAACATCAATTTGTCCTGCCGTATCCGACCAGATCTCTGGACCTGTAGTTTCGTAGTGAATCTTGGGATTTGCTGGGTTGCTAAATTGCTGGGGAGAAAAAGCCCCTGGAATACTCGCAATCAGTTCATTAGCACGGGCGATCGCACCTGGCATATCTAATTCAGCAGCAGTAGTAATTATTTTTGCCCCATAAGCTTTAACAATTGACTGTCTTTCCTGGCTCATATTTTCAGGCATCGTCAGAATTAAACGATAACCCTTAGCAGCACACACCATTGCTAAACCAATGCCAGTGTTGCCAGAAGTTGCTTCGATAATTGTAGATACTCCAGGTTCGATTAAGCCGACTTTTTCTGCTTCCTCGATCATGCTAATAGCAATGCGGTCTTTAACTGATTTGGCTGGATTAAAGCTTTCTAACTTCAAGACCAGATCGGCAACACAGCCAGAGCTTTGAGATAGTTTTGGTAACTTCACTAAGGGAGTGCGACCAATAATTTCGGTAATGTTATTGTAGATAGCCATAGAAAAAAGTAAATTTAAAACATAAGTTGGAAAAAGACCAAAATAAATCCACCCATTAATCCCATATGGGGCAGATTACTCCAGAAAGGACGCTGGGTAATTTTAATTAAGGGAAAGAGGCTAAGGAGAAAAACCGCTAATAAGGTCGTACCTTGCAGAAATGCAGCAACATCACTACTCCAGGTTAGAGTTGGTAAACCCACTCCACTAAAGCCAAAACTGCGAGCGATCGTGGGGATAATTTTACCAGCTTCGGTAATCGCAGCAGGGATATAATAAGCAAGGTTAAGTCCCAAGGTCATGGGCAGATAAGCATAAATGACTTTCAGATAATCTGGCATCTGGGGATCGAACAGGCGGGTTAGCTTATGGATTAGATAAGTAGTTACAAAAGGAATACTCAGCAAAATAGTAACTACAGGCAGTGAAATTAGTAAATGCTCGGAATCAATCGCTAAATCTCCCCAACCGATCCAACTGAGAATTTTGGCAGAATAGTGCATAAATACTCCCCCAAACAGCAAGAGCATCAAAGCGACTTCGGCGGGAAACCCGCGATGGTTTTCCAAGATATCCGCAGCAGGAAAGCGAAAATTAAGTTGAACCGAACGATTGGGACAAGCCTTGAGACAAGTCATGCAGAGAACGCAATCGCGATTATCGGTTAACTGGGCTGGATGGGAGTACAGGGGACAACCACCAGTTGCTTGTCCTTCAGTGGGGAGGGCATTAGCAAAGTTAACAGTCGTTGCTTCTCCACCTTTATAACAGCCAAAAGTGCTACATTGACTACCGCACACTTGTTGAGTTGAGCGCAATTCAATGGCAGCCAGCTTGGCAAACATCCCATTCATTCCCCCTATAGGACAGAGATAGCGACACCACAGACGACGCTCATAAATTAGACTACCAAGAACCGCCCCAGCAGCAATAATAATTAATAACCAAGAGGAGAGATAGGCAGTGTGAGGGAGATCCCATAATTTTTCCCAAAGATAAATAGCTACAAAACCCAACCAAAGTACCCAAGCTCCCCATTTGTTCAACCATTTAGTTGGCCAAGGGAGCAATTTTCGCGGCCAAATCCAGAGAGAGATAGTTCTGATCCATTCTCCCGCAATCATAAAGGGACAAACCGCACACCAAAGCCGACCGATAATAGGAAATAGCAAAAGGTAAAATGGCCACCACCACGCCCAAAAGAAATTGAGGGTGATGCTGGAATCGCGAGTTTGAGGACCGATAAAACCCAGAACCGTAACGGGAATAAAAACCGCCATCATCAGTAGCCAAAACCTTTCTGGCCACCAGTTACTGAGTAAAAACCGACGTAACCAAGGAAATTGATTGAGTAAATCGACCCGAAAGGTATTTTTAGATGATTCAACCGACCACAGTACCTGTTCGGGAATCACAGCCTGTTCGGCAGGGGTCATGCTCGCTGCTCGTTTGAGAATGGCTGCGAGTTCGGCAATATTTTCAGGATAGTCGTAACTGAGCAAACGACGGAGATCCGCTTGGTTGATTTCTAAAGGAGTTCGTCCTCGTTCTCGGCAAAATTTAGTCAGGAAATAACGAGTAAAATCAGGAATATCCTGTTTGCGTTGGGCTAGGGTAAAGAGTTTGATTTGATGGGCTTCAACTGCGGCAAAAGAGATTTTCTGAGGACTGGCACAAACAAGACGCACCCAACTGGCAGTTTCTCTTACTTGCTCTCCTGTTCTTTGGTTGACAATAATCCGCCCTGTTTTAAAATAAGCACTCAGACGATCTCGCTCGGACTGACTTAAGAGGTGAGCATTGTCGATTAATAATGTACCTCTTTCTAATAATTCAATCACACCCAATTGGGATTTCTCTCGACCAAAAAGAGCATCGGTATTTAACTGACCGTTTTCTTGTGTGGGTAATTGAGCTAAGTCAATTTCGGCAAAAGGACGGTTTTTCAATCCCGAATTACCGTGAATTAAACCCGCCAAAAAGGTTTTACCACTACCAGGAGGTGCTTGTAGAATAACTGGCTTTAAATCTGTTGCTGTTTGTCGAACCTGCTGGGCTAATTTTTGACTGGCTTTACTGCTGCCAATAACCGACTCATCCACTGGGATAGGGCGAATAAAAGATTGTAATCCTTGAATGCGTTCTTGTTCTTTAGCTGCTCGTTGGGCAAAGTAGGCTAAGTCTTGAGCGAGTAGAGAATTAATCGCTCCCTGAAAATCGGGATAGGTATTAGTAAGCTGCAAAAAGCGATCGCGTTCTAAAAACCAAATTTCACTTTTACTCAATGCTACGGCACTAGCAGGATAAATAGCAGTTTTTTCACTGTTTAGTAAAGGTACACAGCCAAAAATTTCCCCCGCACTACGGTAATTAATATGGGTTCTTCCTACTAAAGAAGAGCGATAAATTTCTACCGACCCCCATTTAAGCAAGTAAAACCCTAACGCTTTAGTTTCCTGTTGGTAGATTTCCGTATTGGCTTCGACTTGGAAAACTTGTAAACATTGAGCGATCGCCTCAATCGCTTTACTGCTCAACCGCCCCCAAATCCGATGAAAACTCAACCAGTTAATACATTCTTCAATTGCTGGTGCGTCTAAATTAGAAAGCTGTAAGGACTGGGTATTCATAATTTTAGCATTCAACAAAAGCTTAACTTAATACAGGTTTTCCTCAATCGCTCCCTCGTGTTGCTGCCATTCTAATAAGACAGCACGACATTGCAGGCAGGTTAAATCTTGCAGTAAGTTTTTAATGCCGATCGCGTTGTGGGAATAAACGGTAGAAATCAGTTTTTCAGGTTTGACAATAATTTTAGGTTTAATTTCAGCGATAAAACCATAAAGTTTTTGATTGGAAAAAGAACTATTAATTGCCCAACCAGTTTGATTTAAAGGATCGAGGCGGATTAAGTCGCAATTGCTGATGCCTAACTCTCGGCGGAGGATATTTGACACTGCATCAACGGTGGTTTGTTCGGGTAAAACCCTACCCCCTGGAAAATCGAGGGTAGTTTGTCCTAATCCAGGACGATAAACAGGTTTGGGTAATATAAACTGACCGTTTTGAATCGTGATCATCACTACAGAATCAGTTTTTTCCACTCGCCAGTAATCTAATATTCGTTGTCGATCGTCTTGTAGTTTTTCACCAATTAAAGTCAACCAAGGAGAACGAATTTCCACAAAACGTTCTAAAGTTTGCCATTGATGTTCGAGATTTTCCATCAAAAATAGCCTTTTTGTCCGATTTTAAGTGGCAACACTCTGCCATTCCAAAACCACTTCTGGAGGAATGGATAGCTGGGTAGTTTCCTCACCTTTCATCGGTAAAGAGAGATTCAGTTTGGTTGCAGGTAACTGAGATAAAACATTTTGCATATCAAACTCACCGACATTGGCAGCAGGGGCTTTTTCGGCAAACACATCTTCAGCTTTAAATAAGTCTTTGTTAGTAGTAATTTGCAATGGTTGAGGGTGAGCAAAATCTGCTAATCCTGGAAAATCTACTAACCGTAAATGGATCGTACTCGAACCATCTGCTTTGGTGCGTTTGAATAACACTACTTGCCAAGAATTACCGCGATCATCTTTTAATGTATGTCGCGATTGAACTAATATTTGTCCTGGTGCTTCTTCCATTTGGCGGATCGAAGCAAAAGCTGGTTGAGTATGGAAATTATCTAAACCGATGAACAATAGCAGAACTATTGCAGCAATTAAAGTCAACTTGGATAAAAATCCGCGAATTCGATACCACATTAAATTTGTCCTTTTTTAATAAGTTACTAGGTTAGGCTTTATTTTCGATCCTTTGTTCTTTGTTATCAATGACAGCTAATGTTTCTTTCTGCCTCCTGCCTTCTGCCTTCTGCCTTCTGCCTTCTGCCTTCTATTAAATTATTCAGCTTCAAGATAGGGAATAAACGCCGAATACATTCCCCGCAAGTCGCCGACATTAAAATCAAAAGCTAAATCTTGAGGATATTTATCTTTAACAAACTGTGGACGAGCATTTTTACCGCCATGACAAGCAAGACAGCTAGATTCAACATTAATGCGACGATAGTAACGAGTACCTTGTTGACCATCAATGGTTTCTGAATCCCAAAATCCCATCAATTCTGGATCGTTTTTAAACTTTGCTAGTGCCATAACAGCGTGTAAATTGTCGGGCGCGTGAGCAGGATTGCGATATTTAGTAGCAATCTGTTTGACCTGCCAGCCATTTTCTTTACTTAGCTGCATGGCTCTCATCCCTACTGGTTTACAAACCTCTTTAAAAGTCTCTATTGTCGGTTCGGTAGTTGAACCTTCTAAGGTAGAAGCTAACCCAGAGCGCATCGCGTCGAGATTTTCAATTTCCTGTACCGCTTTGGCTAACTGAGTAGGATCGGTTTGAGCGTTAGCCAAAGAAGGATTCGCAATTAAGAGTAGAACCATAACTACGAATCCTATTAAAACTCGGTTCAAATATTTCATTTTCAATGTCTTGTGCTTTTAAAATTAACAGTTATGTAACTCGGCGATCGCCTTTGACAAGCTAATTTCCACCGCTTTGATTTCCTCCGCAGTTTTGTCTTCCAGTGCCATTGCCAAGAGAGACAAGCTAATTTCCACCGCATCATCTCGATCCATAATCAAACCCAATTCCTCCGCAGTACCTAAGAGACTTGGTAGTTTTTGGGGATGTTCGACGTTAAATGTTAAATGGACAGCAGAAGTATCTTTTTTTCCTGGTTCTGGCTGGTCTTCTAAAATTGATACTTGATGCCCCGTAAGTGTAATGCTGGTGACATTACTCATTGCTGTTAGTTTGCCAGTTTTAAGGGGATTAGTTACTAGTTTAGTAGTCATGTCGTACCTCCTGGGTAAGTTTGAGAGATTTAATAATTAAGACTTCACTCAAAACCATAGATTGATAAGTTGAGGAAGTTATGAAGGAAGATATTTTCAGGATTCTGGCTCGATCTGGCGATCGCCTTGGCTACATAAATCGAGTAAATCTAAATCGATAATGCGGTAATAACGGCAGATACCAACTCGGCGACAAGCGACAACTCCCGCACTTTTAAGTAACTGTAAATGCTTGGAAACATTGGCTTGATTCAGCTTAGTGAGATCGCATATTTCACTGACGCTACGTTCCTCTCGACAAATCGCTTGTAAAATCCGTAAACGACTTGCTTCACTGAGAAGCTTAAAACGATCTGCCAGTTTTTCTAATTGATGGAGTTCCAGAGTCCTTTTCATCTCACCTTTGGTTATTTCAGTAATTGACGAAGTCAGAGGAACAGTTGCGGGTAAAGCCTTACTCGTCGTCTCACGGCGGAGTCTCTCTGACAAGTAGCAGAATAATGTTTAACTTTTAACCACCTCTTGATTTGTATCAGTTATTTTTTGATTATCTCCTTCAGATAGTTTGAGGGATTTCAGCATCGATAAGCCAAATAACAAGCGCAATCCTAATTTTTCAAACCAAGGCATTCCCAAGCCCCAGCGCATCTTCAGCAGAAAATATTCCTCAAAGGCTGCCTTAACCCAATTCACCCAAAGTCCTCGCACTGCATAGGAATATCGTCGTTTGCCAGTAACAGGATCGGGAAGGACAGGGGCAGCAATATAAGCAATGCCAATATTGCCGTATTCGGCAAAGCAGAGAGCTTCTAAAGTCGGTTTGGTTAAAGGCGATTTAATCGCTCCCAATTCCACAGCAATATTATGTGCCACTGCTACGCCCATAGCTTCGGTCATTTGTCCACTTTTAGGTAAGCCGATGGGAACGGTAGTTTGTTCTGGCTGTTCTAAATGCACCCCCACCCCCAAAGCATAAACAGAGGGGAAATCTGGATGTCTTTGGTCAGGTAGTACGGGAATAAATCCTTTTTCGCTAGTCAATCCAGGTACTTTCCGCAGAAACTCAACTCCCCGAAAAGAAGGGAGAATCATCGAATATTTAAAGGGAAGTTGGCAGCCGTCAGCTAAAGTAATGTTCTGTGGATCTATGTGAGTAATTCTGGCATTGGCGATCGCCTTAATTCCCCGTTCTGCCATCAGTTCTTCCGTCAATTTTTGGGCATTTTTAATCCCTCCTACCCCTGTATGACCGATATAAGGTTCTGGGGTGACGTAGGTAATGTTTACTTTGTCTCGTATTCCCCGACGACGCAATTCCCAATCTGCCATCAAGACGAACTCATAAGCAGGACCAAAGCATCCCGTACCTGGCATTGCTCCCACTACTAAATCTCCTGGGTTTTCTAGAAATTCTAACCAAGCATCTCTCGCGTGCAGGGCATGATCGGGAGTACAGACAGACTGGGTATATCCTCCATGAGGTCCTAATCCTGGGATTTCTTCAAAGGCTAAAGAAGCTCCTGTGGCGATCGCCAAGTAATCGTAATCAATAACTTGGGTTTCTTCGACAGTAATTTTCTTGGTTTGAGGATTGAGAGCGGTAACTTTTCCCGCTACCCATTCAATTCCCTGTCTTCGTGTCAACCGCTTTAAATCTAGTTGAATATGTTCTAGGGGGTTGAGATTTAACGCGACTCTGATTAATCCTGGGATGAAAGTAAATTGAGGTTTATCGGAAATTAAAGTAACGGTGTGTTCTTTGGGCAAATAATGCCTTAATTCATAGGCTGTGGGTAATCCTCCTAGTCCTCCTCCAATTACTACAATATTAGCCATTGGTATATTCCTCTTGCTTAAATTTGGTTATTAGTCATTTGTGTCGATTGACGATCTATCTTTAATTTAGATTTATTCAATATTTATATAACCAATAAGTTATATAGTGATAATAACAGAATTGTGAAATTCGTCAAAAGATTAAAAATTTAACTTCAATAGAAGTTACTCTCCTGTAAACCAAAATTAGTTCTCTGGATTCAATTTAAATTTATTTCGTCCAATTACTTGACTAAATTACTAAATAGTAATATGTTGATAATTAAGAAGTGTAAACTTACTCATCACAACCAACTTCACAACAACGAGGTATATCAATGAATCACTTCAGTAAAGTATTAGACACATCATTTGAAGAAGCGATCGCGCAAGTAACCAACGCCCTGAGAGAAGAAGGTATGGGCATTTTGACCGAAATTGATGTCCAAGCTGCTTTTAAAAAGAAACTGGATGTAGATTTCCGCAACTATAAAATTCTTGGGGCTTGTCATCCTCAAATTGCCTATCAAATGCTCCAAACCGATGATAAAGCAGGAGTTTTCTATCCATGCAATGTCGTCGTCCAAGAACATGAAGATGGCAGAGTTGAGGTATCGGCAGTCGATCCTTTAATGATGTTTCTGACCATTCACAGTCCTAAAGCGAAAGAAATTGCCCTCGATGCAAGTCAAAAGATGCAAAGGGTAATCGAAAGCCTTGGTTCGCCTGAATTAGTCGCTCAAAGTTAGTTAGATATCTGCAAAGCAAAATAATTTAATTTAAGGAGAAAATAATCATGTTTAATAATGTAGGAACAGGCGATCGCATCATTCGTTTAATTTTAGCTAGTGCCTTAGCTTATTTCGGTTTATTAATCTATAGCGGTTCGGCTTTAGGTATTGGTTTGACTATTGCAGGTGCTGTCTTAGCAATCAGTGCTTTAGCTGGTTCGTGTATGCTTTATGGCTTATTGGGCATCAATACTCGTAAACCCCAACAAAACTAAATAATAAAAATTTAAGGAGGTATTAACAAATGGAAGAAAGTCTTCCCTTAGAAAGTCCATCTATGTCACGACGGCAGTTACTCAATTTTCTCACTGGTGCAGCGATTGCTGCTACTGCTGGTGCAGCCCTGTATCCTGTAGGTAAATATTTCATCCCACCCTCTGAAGTTGGCGAAGATGGCTCGATACTGGCAAAGGATATTAACGGTAATGTTATTCCTGCCAGTCAAATTTTAGCAGAACCCCCTGAAACTCGCGCTTTGGTAGCGGGACTTGCTGGAGAACCGACCTATTTAACTATTAAAGAAGACGGTACGCTGCATCCTTGGGGCATCGTGGATAATTGCACCCATCTAGGCTGTACTTTCCCTTGGAATGAAAATGACGCTCAATTCCAATGTCCCTGTCACGGTTCTCGCTACGATGATGAAGGGAGAGTGGTAAGAGGTCCTGCTCCTCTACCTTTGCGACTGGCTCATATAAATGTTGAAGGGGATTATATTCGCATTTCTCCTTGGACTGAAACCGACCCCCGTACAGGTGAAAAACCCTGGTGGGTTTAGCTCATACCTTTCAAGGTGGGCAAATTTTTTTCAAGCATATTGAAGAGTTACACTTGCTGATTTGCCCACCTTACTTTTCTTGATCATTTCTCAAAAAAACTGAAATATAAAAACCATGGAAATTGCCGTTGCCAGTCAAAATAAAAGCAGCATAACAAGTCATACAGGGAAATGCCGAAACTTCTGGATTTATGAAGTCAACCCCAAAGAAGTCCTCGGTAAAGAGCTTATAGAACTATCCTCAGAACACACTTTCTACAATAGTTCTCCCCATGACCCCCATCCTTTAGATAATGTTCGAGTTTTAATTTCAGGAAAGATAGGAAAGGGATTGATGCGTCGTTTAGAAAAACAAGGAATTGAAGGAGTCGTAACTTTGGAAAGCGATCCAGATTTAGCGGTTATTTCCTACTTGGAAAATTCCTTAGTCCAAGAAATATTGCAACCAAAACCTCCATCAAGGGAACGCAGACATCTTCAGGGACACAAACATCAGCATCGTTACAGACACGCTTACAACTGTAGTTAAGCAAAAGCTTTTTAATTTAAAGGAGTTTAAAATGACATCTATCGCAAATTCCCCACCACAAGTTATTAACCTCTCCCCAGAAGAATTTACCCAGTTACCCCAACCACCTCGGTTAATTGATGTTCGCAGCAAGTTTGAGTATGGTGTGTTTCATGCTCCCAATGCTATCAACCTCAGTCTGCCTCGCATTTTGATGAATAATCCTCCCTGGTTGAGTCGTTATGTTTTACCTCAATGGTTTCAGGAGTTACCCGAAGATGAACCCATTGCCCTAATCTGTTTAACTTCTCATCGTAGCCCTATCGCAGCCGAACAACTTACTAAAGCTGGATTTACTGAAGTCTACAACGTTACGGGTGGCATGATGGAGTGGAAAGAATTAGGGTTGCCTACTTGTAAAGGAAAATAAGCTCATAAATTCCTCAAATTAAATAAAGATTATTGGTTTAATTACTGGCGTTTTATAGAACTTGCCATAACCAACAATTCACACAAATCAATTATCAGAGGAAAACAAAATGAACTTCGAGATTCCTGAAACAATTAAAACTTGGTCGCAATTTTTCCATCCCATCATTATGTGGGTTTTGTTTGCCACTGCCATTTATGCCCTGTATCTCGGTTGGCAAATTCGCCGTACTCGTAATGCTCCCAAAGAACTCCGCCAAGAACTTGTCAAACAAAATTTTAGCAATAGACATCATCGAGTTGGTTCAATTTTACTCGCTTTAATGGTGCTAGGGGCTTTGGGCGGAATGGCAGTAACTTACATTAACAACGGCAAATTGTTTGTTGGACCTCACTTATTAGCAGGATTGGGCATGGTAGGACTTATTGCTACATCTGCTTCTTTAGTTCCATATATGCAAAAGGGAAATGACTTGGCTCGTTACAGTCATATTTCCCTCAACGCAATACTTTTAGCATTATTTAGCTGGCAAGCAATAACAGGGGTACAGATCGTACAGAAGATTATCAGTAATTTGTAATTTTTTAGCAAGTGGAGATCGCTGTCCTCTGCCTCCTGCCTACATGCGGCTAAAGCCTTTGTGCCTTCGATGAGAATACCGCTTCAAACTTATCTAATGAAAAAGAATTTAAACCCATGTGGAAAATATTATCCGCCCTGAAAAAAAATCTAGTTTGGTCAGTTCCCGCATTTATGATTGCAGGGATTATCTTCGGCGCGTTGGCTGATGCGAGTTTCCTCAAAGCTGCGATCGTTCCTCTGACTTTTTTGATGGTTTATCCGATGATGATTAACCTTCAGATCGCTAAAGTCTTTGCGGGGGGAGATTTTAAACTGCAAGCTATTACTCAAATAATTAACTTTGCCGTTGTACCTTTCTTTGCTTTCGGCATTGGTAAACTGTTTTTTAACGATCGCCCGTTAGTTTTACTAGGATTATTACTCACTTCCCTACTTCCCACCAGTGGCATGACCATATCTTGGACTGGCTTTGCTAGGGGAAATCTCAATGCTGCGATTAAGATGACGGTGATTGGATTAATTGCTGGTTCTTTGGCTGCGCCTCTTTATGCCAAATGGCTCATGGGTACGGCAGTAGAAATCCCTTTAGTTGATGTTTTTAAACAGATTGTGATGATCGTCTTTCTGCCGATGTTATTGGGGTTTGTCACCAAAAAAATCTTGATTGCTACGGTAGGGGAGAGTAAATATAATCGCAATCTCAAGCAAAAGTTCCCTGTCTTTTCTACCATTGGCGTACTCGGCATCGTATTTGTAGCAATGGCATTAAAAGCCAAGTCCATTGTTAGCAATCCTCTAGAAGTTCTATCCTTCTTTGTACCTCTACTAATTATTTACGGTTTCAATTTTGTTTTAAGTACTATTATCGGCAAAGCTTTATTCAATCGGGGCGATGCGATCGCTCTTGTGTACGGTACGGTAATGCGGAATCTTTCTATTGCTTTGGCGATCGCCATTACCGTCTTTGGTTCGGAACAAGGTTCGGAAATCGCCCTAATCATTGCGATGGGTTACATCATCCAGGTTCAATCCGCAGCCTGGTATGTCAAGTTAACCGACAGAATCTTTGGCATACCTGCGATCAAAGCACAACTTGAATAAGCGATCGTAATTCAAACACACTTAATTATTGGAGAAACACAATGAGAAATAGAAATAGAAAATTTAAGCGGTATGGCTTGCCAATTCTAGAGGATTCTTTTGTGGGAAAAGTGGAAGCTCCCGAAACCTTGGAAATCGCCTGTCAAATGGGTGTAGAAGCAGAAATTGCTAATGTAAAAATGTACGATCGCTTCCTTGATTTTGTCCGAGAAAGTGACTTAAGAGACACCTTTACCCAACTGCGTTATGTTTCCCAAAACAAGCACAAAGTAGCATTTGAAAGATGCCTCAATTCCAGAAGATCCAAAATATAAATTATGAATTTATCAACCATTCAAAAACGTCTATTTGCCTGGGGCATGGGTCAAGCTAATGATGCCGATGTAGATAGAATTAAACTAATTGATTGCCCTGAGTATCAAAGCTTAGGAGAACTAAAACGGGCATTATTAGGCAATGCACAGCATCAAGTTTTAGAAATTGGTCCTGGTGCGGGAGCGAGTCTTGCTTATTACCCTAAAGATATTCATTGGATTGGTATCGAACCCAATCCCTTTATGCACCAATATTTAGAACGAGAAGCACAGCAGCAAGGATTGGCTAACATCGAACTGCGTCAAGGAACAGCAGAAGATTTACCTGTAGAAGATGAAAGTATCGATACCGTGGTTAGTACTCACGTTCTTTGTTCCGTTACAGATTTAGAGACTAGTTTTCAGGAAATTAAACGTGTCCTTAAACCAGGAGGTAATTTTGTCTTTATCGAACACGTAGGAGAAGAATGTGGCACTTGGACGCGGAAAGCTCAAGATAGTATCAATCCTGTTTGGAAAAATTTGTTTGATAACTGTAATTTGAACCGTGAAACCTGGAAAATTCTCGAACAGGTTGGGTTAGAGAAAGTTAATTATTATCAGTTCAAACTGACTATCCCTCTTGTCAGCCCTCATATTGCTGGAATCGTCAGGAAAAAACCCGTGGCAGTTGGGTAACCAGATTCTAGAAGTTTAATTGTCTATTTAGGCTAAATCTACCGATAAAATTATGCAACTTTCTAAAAATAACCTTCAAGAAAAAAGCGATCGCGTTTACGATGTCATTGTCATTGGTGGTGGTGCGGGGGGACTTTCAGCAGGGGTTTATCTCCAACGTTATAACCTTTCGACCTTAATCGTCGATAAAGGGAAAGCACGCTCTTTTTGGATGCAGGAACTCCATAATTACTTGGGTTTACCTCCCGATTTACCAGGTAAAGAACTACTAAAGCGGGGTAAGGAACATTTTCTCTCTCTCGATGGTGACTGGCTTAACGGTTATGTTGAGGAAGTAGTGGATGAGGGTGAAACCTTTGCGGTACAGGTCAAAGTTGGTCGTCAAAACAGTATTGATCCCGTGCTTCGGAGTAAATATCTAATTGCTGCTAGCGGGATTATCGACAATCTCATTCCGTTAGAAGATATGCTCAATGTTTACGAATACGCGGGTTATAACCTTCACGTCTGTCTGGTGTGCGATGGTTATGAAATGACCGATAAGCAGGCTGGTTTATTTGTCGGTAGTGAAGCCAGTATCGAAACTGCCTTTGCCTTGAGTTGGTTTACCCCGAAGATTACAGTCTTTACTCACGGATTATTTGAAGTCAGCGAATCTATGAGTTCTCGACTGAAAGAGTTGGGCTATCGTCTGGTGGAAACCCCGATTAAGCAGTTTTTAGGGAAAAATCATCAAATGACTGGAGTGGAAATGGTAGATGGTTCGGTGGTGGAGTTGGAAACGGGACTTTTGGCAATGGGTTCTCGCTACCACCATACTTATCTCTCTAACTTTAATCTCGAAAAAGAACGGAATTATCTTGTCACCGATAAAACAGGGCGCACTTCCCATCCCCGCATCTTTGCTATTGGGGATCTCAAAGTCGGACTCAATCAAGTTGCGATCGCTGTAGGGGATGGTGCTTTAGCTGGTACGCAAATTTGGCGCGATCTCCGTCGGGTGAAAGGTGCCATACAGAATCTGGATAATTTGCCTGTATCTGTTTCGTAATTTTCGATAATTTTAGTAATGAAAAAATTATGGCTTTTAACAAAATTTTAGTTCCCCTGGTTCGTTCTGAATCGGCATCGGTAATATTCCAAGAAGCTCTAAAACTGGCTCAAGACAATAACAGTAAGCTGATGTTATTTCATAGCGTCGATTGGGATATGGGAGAGCATTTTGGCTCTTTTAATGAGATTGAAGCAGAAGTAGATTTCTCTGGTGCTTACATTCAGGCTCAACAAGAGAGATTACAACAGGAACTCCAGGAGAGTAAAGACTGGTTGCAAACTTATGCCGAACAAGCAACCGCCAAAGGAATTCCCACTGAGTCAAAATGCCAAGTCGGTCATCCTGGCTCTCTAATTCGAGATCTGGCAAAAGATTGGAACGCAGATTTAATTGTAATGGGTCGTAGGGGACTTAACAGTCTTCAAGAAGTTTTTCTCGGCAGTGTTAGTAATTATATACTGCATCACGCTCCCTGTTCTGTTTTGACCGTTCATGGAGAATAGTAGATGAAAAAACTCTTAGCTACCTTCTGGTTGGGAATCTGGCTCTATTTTGGTACTTTTTTGGCAGCTACTCCTGCTTTTGCTGCTGGTAATATGGCTCAAACCACAGATAAAGTTGAGGCACTGCGCGATCGTAATCTAACAAGGGTACAGCAGTTCCTAACTTCAATTCCTCGTGACTATTACACTGTCAGACAGATAAATAAAGTTAAAGCTCTGGGGAAAGAACAGCAAGCACTATTGGTAGATGTTCGAGAGCCAAAGGAATATGCTTCTGGTCATATTCCAGGGGCAATTAATCTTCCTTTACGCAGTTTAACCGATAATCTCGACCAAATTCCTAAAACTCGTCCTGTAATACTTTACTGCTCTACGGGTTATCGCACGGCAATGGGAGTTATGGCTCTGCAAATGCTCGGATACGATAATGTTCGGGGTTTTCCTCCCAGTATTGAGGGGTGGAAAAAAGCAGGTGAAACCTTAGAAAAATAAAGATACTCAGATTTATTCTCTGTGCTGTCCGAAGGTGCGGACAGCAATATTAAAGCTATAAACTCAATTTTTACCTGTTTTGGCGGTCGTCTGTTTTGGTATCAGCTTCATCTGTTCCCCACAGCAGATCTCTGAATGAGGCATACCTTCTGGACAGGGGCAAGGCTTCTCATACACAAGCTGGGCTCCGCACTTTTTGCAGACATAACGATCTCCGACTTCCCGTGGCATTATTATACCCTCCTTCTATTTTCAAGAAACTAATGTTAGTATATAACTATCTAGTTGTTTAATCAAATGTAAATATTATAATATTTATTATGGCAGAAGTTAATTGGATTGCAGCTTTAATTGGTGGGATGCTGATTGGAATGAGTGCAACTATTCTACTGGCTTTTGATGGTCGGATTGCTGGTATTAGTGGCATGGTCAATGGTGCAATCAAATTCAAGTCAGAAGAGAATTGGCGGTGGCTGTTTATCGCAGGGATGTTGGGTGGAGGTTTGATTTATGAATATATTTTTGCTTCAGAACCTACTCCTGTATCTGACTTTGCACCAGTAGCCATGATTGTTGGTGGTTTTCTCGTCGGTGTCGGTACGTGGATTGGAAATGGTTGCACTAGCGGTCATGGTGTTTGTGGTTTGGGTAGATTATCATTCCGCTCTCTAGTTGCGGTGATTACTTTTATGATGACTGCCATTATTACAGTATTTGTTACTCATCATGTTTTTTAGTCATCAGTCATTAGTTGTAAAAAAATGAAACAGAAATTAATTGCTCTTTTATCTGGACTGCTATTTGGTTTTGGTTTAAGCCTTTCCCAAATGATCGATCGCGATCGCGTGTTAGGATTTTTAGATGTTGCAGGAGACTGGGACCCCACCCTATTATTTGTCTTGGGTGGTGCGGTTGGGGTTACTGTAATTGCTTTTCGCTTTGTGCTGCGTTTACCGCGACCAATTTTCAGTAGTAAATTTTATCTACCCACTAGGAAAGATATCGACCTTCCTTTAATTCTCGGTACTGCGATTTTTGGTATTGGTTGGGGTATTGCAGGCTACTGTCCTGGTCCTGGGATTACCGCTTGGGTGTTGGGAATACCGAATCCAGTTTTGTTTATTATGGCGTTTATTCTTGGTTCACTTGCCTATCAATGGTATGCCCATAAATCAAATAAAAGCGATCGCCCAGACAAAACCCAGGTTCAACATTAGTCTATTAATAATTTAATTGACTGAAAACAGAAGTTAGTTATCTTCCTTTTCTCTTATACTCTTGATGCCAGCGATTTAATCGCTTCTTTGCATATCCAGAAATCTTTTCATTAGAAGATGCGGCAATTTTCCTTAGTGCTTCTTTTGCTTCCTCTGTGCCGATATCTGCTAACGCCCAAGTACATTTTCTCCCTAGACCAAAAGAGTCATCATATTCTAAATACTTAAATTTACGTTCTACCGTTTTTTGTAAGATTTTAATTGCTCTAGGATCTTTTAATTGCTGTAGCTGTAAAACTATATTCTCATGACAAAGATGCCAATCTGCTGACAAAAGCTCGATTAGAATACCAACATAGTCATCAGAGTTTTCTTTTGTTTGAAATCCTGCCATTATTGCTTTTTCTAGATCATCAATATTTTTATTGGCGATCGCATTTTTGAGAAGTTCGGTAATCTTTTTTTTCTGCATTAACTTTCGGTCATAAAATTTTGAGAAAACATAACTAAATACTAATTACCTCGAACGCTAACTTGAGAATATTTAAATATGTACAGCCTGAACAAGCTAAAAATCACCGTTTTAGTAGAAAATACCGCAGGGGGGAAGGGTTTACTGGGAGAACACGGGCTTTCTTTTCTGATTGAGGCTGATGATCGACGAATTCTGTTTGATACGGGGCAGGGATTAGCGTTACGTCATAATGCACAAACATTAGGCATTTCTCTGGAAAACCTAGATACCATCGTCCTCAGCCACGGACATTACGATCATGCAGGAGGACTACCAACCATACTAGAGCATTGTATCAACACGGATTTATTTCTCCATCCCCAAGCGATCGCTCCTAAGTATAGTCCTAGAGGCAATATTGGTTCTCCCATCGACAATGTAAAAACTTTAGCCAGTCACTGCCGACGGCTAATTTGGACTGAAACCCCCACTGAGATTATGCCAGGAGTATCTGTAACAGGAACAATTCCGCGACATCATCCCTTAGAAAATACAGGAGGAGCATTTTGGCACAATTGCGAACAGACAGAAGTCGATGGCCTGTTGGATGACCAAGCTTTATATCTGCAAGTACCTGAAGGTCTAGTGGTCATCTTGGGCTGCGCTCATGCAGGAGTAATCAATACTCTCGATTATATTGCCCAGATCGCCAATACGAAGAAGTTTTATGCCGTGATTGGTGGTATGCACTTATTAAGAGCAAACGAAGAACGTTTACAAGCTACAGTTGAAACTCTGACTAAATATGATGTTCAAATAGTCGGGGCGAATCATTGTACGGGAATGAAAGCAATGACTTTTTTGTGGCATCAATTGGGCGATCGCTGTTGGGATTGTCGTGTCGGTACTCAATTACAGTTTGGTAATGTTGAGACATAAGAATTTCAGAATCGTGTTAGCTGATTTTTAGAATAAGTAGCTAGGCGGAATTAAATATAAAACGTTCTAAGTGATAATTACCTCTTTCACTACGATTTTTCATTCCTTGTATAACTGTCATGGCTAAGTCATATTCATTGTCAAACATTTGCCCCGCAATTTCATGCGCTTTAAGTTGATGCCATTGTGTTTCAATATCATTAAGTTCAGAACAATATGCAGGAAGGAAAAATAGCAACAATCCTTGTTCTGACCAACGCGACCAACAAGCACGAACTTCTTTGCTCTTGTGTATGGGACTATTATCTTGAACAACCACAGTTAGTTTTCCTGTCTCTTTGAATAAAGAGGCTGCTTTTTGCGCTACCCAATTCATTACTTTGATATAGCTTTTGCTGTTGAAGCCGCCTTGAGCCAAACCATATTCAAAAGGCGGCTTTTGAGTAAGAGTACTCTTACTCAAAACGCGCCGTAACTTTCTCCCACTTGCCATAAACCTAAAATACTAATCCTCGAACCGGATCTTTTCTGACTTTGTTCTAGACATTTTTGTTCGCCAATTTGACTATAGCTATAGCTCACAGGACTCCACAGACAGAATCCTGCTTCGTCTAAGTATTTTAGGTCTATATCTCCATCAACTGCTGCCATTTTTAGCATGGCTAGATCGGCTTTCTTAATCTCTTTTAGTTGTTTATTTTGCTTCTTCTTGTTGCTCTGTCTGGTTCTTTTCCAACGATATCTTTTTTTTTAGTATTCGTCTTAAGCGATCGCTACTTAAATCTACCGCTCTTTCCTCCTGGAGTTTTCTAGCTAACTGAATGCTGTTGTATGTTCGCTCTTCTTCATTTAAACAAGTTTCTATGTATTCCAAGTCTTCTGGAATCCACTTCGGTTTTGCTCCTCTTCCACGGGCTGACCATAATCCTGTCAAGCCTCGGTCTTGCCAACGTTGAATTGCTGCTCTGACTGTATGCTCATGACAATTGAATATTTGAGCAATTTCTGGAACGTTTCTCCCCTGAGCATTTAATCTCAGCATCATAGCTCGATTTCTGGTTCGGTAAGGCACTGAGCTTGCCTTCTGTAATTCTCCCAACGTTTCTTCTTCTAACCGACTTAGTTTTACTCTTAGTGGTGCAGGCATTTTTTACTCATTTCTCAGCCTTTCTATCTTATATTTAATTACAACCGCCTACTAAAACAATATACAAATAAATAGCTTCGACCCTAGAACAAACCTTCTTATTGGTTTTAATATTATTAAATTACGATATAGTAATATAATGATGTATATTGCAGATCTTTAAATTTAGCAAAATTAAGGAGATTTCATGCTTCCTTATGTTTCAATCACCCTCGTAATTGCCTTTGTTGCTACTTGCTTTAGTTTTAATCCGCGAGAGGAAATAGCAATTCTAGGGACAATTATTGCCCTCATCAGTGTATTTATTAGCTGTACTTTGGCACCCTTAGTGATAAAGCTTTTAGTTGTAATTGTTGCTTGGTGGGGGATAAAGTCTATTTGCCGTAGCTCCAACAATTGTTAGCAGACACTGAATATAAGTACCTAAGCAGAATTAGTTACACATTTGGGTGACGGGGTGCTACTACCTACTACCTACTACCTACTACCTACTACCTACCCTTCACTATAAAATTAATTTTGCACGACTACTTATACGCCACAAATCCTAAATTAAAATCAATGGAAGTCAATCAATTTTTACAACAATACAGTGCGGGAGAAAGAGCTTTTGCCAAGATAAATCTAAGAGAAGCAGAATTAGTCAAGATGAATCTCAGCAAAGTAGATTTAACCGCAGCAGATTTACGACAATCGCGATTAGGAAGAACTAATTTAAGCTACGCCTGTTTACAAGAAGCAGATTTGAGTGAGTCAATTCTCTGGGGTACGGATTTGACTGAAGCAAATCTAAACCGAGTCATTTTGCGAGAGGCAGATCTAAGTGGAGCAATTCTTACCAAAGCAAATTTAGAGGGAGCTAACTTGCTAAAAACTGCCTTAAATGGCGTAAATCTCAGTGGAGGTAAATTGTGTCATGCTTTAGCGATCGAGGCTGATTTTCATCCTGCTTCTGATTATCTTAGCAACTTAAGTCAAGCAGATTTAAGCCATGCTAATCTTAGCTATGCCAATTTCCGTATGGCTCTCTTGTATCAAGCCAAATTAGATGGGGCAAAACTTTGTCGTGCTAATTTAAGTGGTGGTATGGGAAGTTTAGCTACCGATCTAACAGAGGCTAGTTTACAGGGTGCAGATCTCAGTTATGCTAATCTCAGTGGTGCAATTTTGGCTAAAGCCAATTTACGAGATGCCGATTTGACGGGAACAAATCTCGATGATGCAGATCTGACGGGAGCGATTATGCCCGATGGTAGTGTTTATTTGTAAATCGTAAGAGAAGGAAAATTATCCCTCTCTTAAATCGTCTTATCCTTTTAACGCACAGTACCCCGTAAAGCCTCTGCATCAATGGGTTTAATCAAATACAGAACTAACAAATCCCAAAAAATGCCAGTAATTAAAGGCAACTTACAGAAAAACTTGACTATTTTCGGTGCATTACTTGCTTCTATCGCTTTTAACTCTTCATTGCGATCTGCACAATGTTCTAACCGTTTGAAAAACTCAGGATGATCGACATTAAGAATAGCGGGAAATGCTCTAGCTGAAGTTTCGTTAGTTTTGCGAATTACCTCGCGATCGTATTCTTGTGCATCTAAGCCGACGCTGGCATAAAAGTCTGCCCGTTCGTGTACGGTTAAGGTATGGGTGGCAAATACAGATAATAAGAAGAAACGCGCCCATAATCTACCCTTCCAACCTTGCCACATAGATTTTTGCGATCGCAATAAGGCTTTAAAGATATCTCCGTGACGGTTTTCATCCTGACACCAGCTTTCAAACTTTTTGAACAGGGGATAAAACTGATATTCGGGATGTTTTTCTAAGTGACGATACATCAGGATATAACGCCAGTAACCAATTTTTTCAGAGAGATAGACGGCGTAAATTACCCACTCTGGTTTAAAAAATGTATAGTTGCGATTTTTAGTTAGATATCCTAAGTCTAAAGAAATATTAAAATCACTCATGGCTTTATTGAGGAAACCTGCATGACGAGCTTCATCTCGTGCCATTAGATGAAATATTTCTGCCAAAATCGGATTGCGACCTTTGAGTTTGCGGGATAACTCTTTAAATAGCAGAAAACCAGAGAATTCTGAAGTGCAAGAACGTTCCAAGAAGTCCACAAATACTCGACGGGTATTTTCATCGATATGATCCCAAGATTGCTTGAAATCTTCATCCCGTAAAAAATGATCCCGATTATAATCCGTCTTCATCTCGGCAATCATTGCTTTTAACTCTTCCTCTTGAGAAGAGATGTCCATATTGGCGATCGCATCAAAATCCGTAGTGTAAAAACGCGGAGTCAGCAAAGTTTCTTCTGTAGAGGTTTTTTTAGTAGCGGGTTGAGAAACAGTACTAGTCATAATTACTTAGGTGTATAGCTAATTAGTTATGAAATATATTTTATCCAACAAAGCCAGCAAAAAGCAATAAAGTTTTGTAAATCATATATTTATCTTCAATATATTCTTATATAGTTAAATAACGTATATGAAAATTAATCGAAAATTTGTAATGAGCATTCAAGCCGTTAGTAAGGTCGTAACTAAGAATCAAAACTTACCCCCTACAGATTCAAGAGAACGGGTCAAACAATTTGTCCAGCAATTACAAGATAATATTTGCGCTAGTTTAGAACAACTCGATGGTAAAGCTAGCTTTAGAGAAGATAGTTGGCAAAGAGAACAAGGTGGTGGCGGACGTTCTCGTGTCATTAGAGATGGCAGAGTGTTTGAACAGGGTGGGGTCAACTTTTCCGAAGTTTGGGGTGATACTTTACCTCCCTCGATTTTAGTTCAACGTCCCGAAGCAGCAGGACACGGTTTTTACGCTACAGGTACATCAATGGTACTGCATCCTCGTAATCCCTACGTTCCCACCGTACATCTGAATTATCGCTATTTTGAAGCGGGTCCCGTTTGGTGGTTTGGGGGTGGTGTGGATTTAACTCCTTACTATCCTTTTGTCGAAGATGCAGTGCATTTCCATCAAACTATTAAACAAGCTTGCGATGTTCATCATCCCGAATATTATCCCGCTTTTAAACGCTGGTGCGATGAATATTTTTATTTAAAACATCGTCAGGAAGCACGGGGTATTGGCGGGATTTTCTTTGATTATCAAGATGGCAATAGTCCTCTTTATTGTGGTCCCGATCCCGATGGTGCTGCTGCTGAGTACAGTAATAAAGTAGGCAAGGTATCTCGTAGTTGGTCAGATTTATTTGCTTTCGTGCAGAGTTGCGGTAATTCTTTCTTACCTGCTTATGTTCCTATTGTCGAACGCAGACAAGATACAGAATACGGAGACAGAGAGCGTAACTTCCAGCTTTATCGTCGCGGACGCTATGTAGAGTTTAATTTAGTTTACGATCGCGGTACGATTTTCGGTCTACAAACTAAAGGACGTACTGAGTCTATTTTAATGTCCTTACCTCCTTTGGTGCGTTGGGAATATTGCTATCAACCCGAACCAGGAACACCAGAAGCCAAGTTAACAGAAGTTTTCCTCAAACTTCAAGATTGGGTTAATTATCAGTCAACAGTTAACAGTTAACAGTTAACAGTTATCAGAGTTATTTAAATTTTAATTAGGAGAGTATTAGTTATGAGCAATCTAGCTAGTCAATTAAGAGAAGGTACAAAACAATCTCACACAATGGCAGAAAATACGGCATATATGAAGTGTTTTCTCAAAGGGATTGTGGAAAAAGAACCTTTCCGTAAGTTAATTGCTAATTTATATTTTGTTTACAGCACCCTCGAAGCAGAACTATTAAGACACCGAGATCATCCAGTAGTTGGGTTGATTTATTTTCCCGAACTAAATCGCAAAGCTAGCTTAGAAAAAGATTTAGCTTTTTATTATGGTGATAATTGGTCTAATGAAATTGTTCCTTCCGAAGCTGGTAAAGTTTATGTCGATCGCATCAAAGAAATATCTAATAGCGACCCTGCCTTGTTAGTGGCTCATTCCTACGTGCGCTATATGGGGGATCTTTCTGGAGGACAGGCATTAAAAAAAATTATCCGTTCTGCCCTGAATTTACCAGAAGACCAAGGAACTAATTTCCATCAATTTGATGCTTTTCCCTCCGTAGAAGCCAGAAGGGGATTTAAAGGCAGATATCGCGATGCTTTGAATGCTTTACCAGTTGATAATGAATTAATTGAGAAGATTGTCGCTGAAGCTAACGCTGCTTTTGCCCTCAACCGTGATGTGATGCACGCTTTAGAACTAGAAGTGAAAGCTGCTATCGGCGATCATGTCTTCGATCTTATTACTCGTCAAGATATTCCAGGTGCTACAGAACGCTCTCCAGGTAATGGTTCTGTGGAATTGATGAACGTAGAGTAATTGATTCGCTCTGTCATTTGTTATTAGTCATTGGTCATTAGTGTTCAATATAGACAAAAGACCAATGACAACTACGATAAAAATTTTCCGTTTTATAGAAAGTTAATTATTTACAGTACACAATAAGATGAAAGTTGCTGATTTATCCGTTCAATTTAATTCCACTCTTTTACAAAAATACGATAAACCTCTACCTCGTTATACCAGTTACCCTCCTGCCACCCAATTAAGTTCTGATTTTAACGAACATAACCTTCTCGCTATTATTGGCGTTGGTAATTATAAACAAACTCCCATTTCCCTATATTGTCACATTCCTTTTTGTGAAACTCCCTGTTATTTTTGCGGTTGCAATACTGTTATTACTCAAAACAAGGCGTTTGCAGAACGTTATTTAGAATATCTCGCTCGCGATATCGAACAGACTGCATCTTTAATTGATTCTAAAAGAACGGTACATCAACTTCATTGGGGTGGTGGTACGCCTAACTATTTGAATTTGTCACAAATCGAGTTTTTGTGGAATAAGCTCAATCAACATTTTAGTCTTGATTGCAATGCGGAAGTTTCTATTGAAATTAATCCGAGATTTATAGATCGCAACTATATTTACGTTCTTAAAAGTTTGGGTTTTAACCGCATTAGCTTTGGTATTCAAGATTTTAACCCCCAAGTGCAAGCAGCAATCAATCGGGTACAGCCAGAAGAGATGTTGTTTGATGTCATGGACTCCATTAGATCCGCAGGTTTTGAAAGTGTCAATGTGGATCTGATCTATGGTTTACCCTATCAGACGTTAGCTACCTTTAGAGAAACCATCCGCAAGACAATTAAACTCAATCCAGATCGCATAGCTGTCTTTAATTTTGCCTACGTACCTTGGTTAAAACCAGTACAGAAAAATCTGCCTGTGGAAGCTTTGCCTTCTGCTGCTGAAAAACTGGCAATTTTCCACATGACAATTGATGAATTGACCAATAATGGTTATGTCTATATCGGCATGGATCACTTTGCTAAACCCGATGATGAACTTGCAGTGGCACAACATCAAGGCGAACTACACCGTAATTTCCAAGGTTACACCACCAAACCCGAATCGGATCTATTTGGTTTTGGCATGACCTCCATTAGTATGCTTAATGATGTTTACGTCCAAAATCAGAAACGCATCAAAGATTATTATCGGGCGATCGATCAAGGAAAATTACCTATTGAAAAGGGTGTGAGTCTCAGTCGCGATGACATTCTCCGTCGCACCGTAATTATGGAATTAATGTGTCAGTTTTGTCTTTCCCAATACGATTTAGAGGAAAAATATCATCTCGGTTTCGATCTCGATTTTGACAGCTATTTTAGTTCCGAAATTTGCGAACTAAAAGCCTTAGAAGCCGATGGCTTAATTAAGGTTTTTGATGATGGTATTGAGGTAACACCCACGGGAAGATTATTAATTAGAAATATTGCCTCGGTTTTTGATACCTATCTCACCAGACATGGCGATAAGCCTGACGGCATGGCTTCGCTACGCTCTTTTTCTAAATCGATTTGATCCTTTAAAGCTTTGAATATGATTTGAAATTATGGAGCGATCGCATTGACTCTCGCTCATTTCTACCATCAGGCGATCACACTGACTTTCAATCATCTCTACAATAGAGCGATCGCATCTACTCTCAATCATCTCTACCATCGGGCGATCATGCTGATTCTCAATTAAATCTATAATCGGGCGATCGCAATAATTAGAATATTGCTTGTTTTAAAATTAAGAAAGCTATGTTGTAACATTAAGAGCAAAACAGCTTAGTCCTCACATAACATTTATGAACACTAAAAATATTACAATTCGGGTTAATGCTGAAGTTGCCCGTATATTTGAAACTGCCTCAGAAGAACAACGCCGTAAACTGGAAGCCTTGCTAAGTCTAAAACTTAGTGATGCAACTCGAAACAAAAGAACACTTGAAGAAGTTATGAGTGAAATTAGTCAAAACGCCCAAGCACGAGGCTTAACTCCAGAAATTTTAAATTCACTTCTCAATGAGTAATCGAGTGCGTTATGTTTTCGATACAAATGTAATTATTAGTGCGCTTCTCTTTAAAAATAGCAAACCTGCTCAAGCTTTCCAATACACTTTGGCAAACGGAGAAATATTACTATCCCTCGATCTGTTAGAGGAATTAAATGAGGTACTGGGACGTAAAAAATTCAACAAATATGTGACAAACGAGGAAAGAGAGGAGTTTTTAGAAGCGTTAATTGAGCGAGCAGTTTTGATTGAAATAGTCGAAAATGTCCAAGAGTGTCGCGATCCGAAAGACGATAAGGTTTTGGAGTTAGCATTAAACGGAGAGGCACATTACATCATAACTGGCGATCGCTATTTACTCGTACTGAATCCCTTTCGTAATGTAAGAGTAATTACAGTAGAAGATTTTTTGAAGACAATTTAAAGCTATGTTATTGCCTGTTCTCAACTTTAAAGAACGATCCCACTAACTCTCAATTATCTCTACAATCGGTGCGATCGCCTAAACTACAGAGCATTAGCCTATAATCAGAAATAAAAACCAAAGATAACAATGACAGAAATTGTATTTTTAGTAGAAGACGATCCAGAAGTCGGCTATACAGCTAGAGCTTTAGGAGAATCTATCTTTACTCAAGCAGAAGATATAGAAAGCCTTAAAGAAATGATTCGTGATGCGGTAGATTGTCATTTTGAAGCTGAAGAAAAACCCAAAATAATTCGCTTACATATTGTTCGCGATGAGGTTATTGCTTCGTGAAGTTACCACGAGATATATCAGGTAAAGATTTAATTAAGACTCTTTCTCGCCTTGACTATCAAGTCACTCGCCAGACAGGTAGTCATATCAGATTAACAACTCAACGAAACGGAAAACATAGTATTACTATTCCCGCACACGATCCAATCAAACTAGGAACTCTCAATGGGATTTTACGAGGTATTGGCGAGCATCACAAACTGGATCGCGATCGATTAATCGTAATTTTGTTTGAATAGTATTTTAAGAAGAACTACAAAAAGCAATCTCTCAATCATTTCTATAATCGGGCGATCGCAAGTTTTAAGTTCAATTTATGTCAACGCTCGCAGCATCCAAGCAGTTTTTTCGTGAATACGCATTCGATCTGAAACCAATGAAGCTGTTGATTCATCATTAGCTTCTTGAGCAGTTACTAAAACCTCACGACAGGTTTTTACCACCTGTTGATGACCTTGGGTGAGAATTTCCACCATATCTTTAGCAGCAGGAACACCCTCGACTTCTTTAATCGAACTTAATTCAGCAAAAGACTTATAAGTACCAGGCGCGGGAACGTCTAAAGTGCGGATTCTTTCAGCAACATCATCAACCGCAGTGGCTAGTTCGGTGTAGTGTTCTTCAAACATCAAGTGTAACTCGCGAAACTGGGGACCAGTGACATTCCAATGAAAGTTATGGGATTGTAGATAGAGAGTATAGGAATCTGCTAGCAAACGTTTCAGTCCCTGGGCAATTTTGATGCGGTCTTGTTCTTTGATGCCAATATCAATAGTACTCATATCAATTGCTCCATTCTAATTAGAGTGCTGAAGAATTCTCCATTATTATACGCCAACTTACAAATCTAAAAAAATATAATTTTATGCTTGACTTTTTATATAACCATATAGTTAAATAAAGACATAAAGTTAAAATTGCCTTTAACAATGATTAACCTCGGAATTAAACATTATGACTATATCTCTGCAAGAACGCCAAAGTAACAATCTTTGGGATAAATTTTGTAATTGGATTACCAGCACCAACAACCGTATGTATATTGGTTGGTTTGGGGTACTGATGATTCCCACTTTATTAACGGCAACTATCTGTTTTATCATTGCCTTTATTGCTGCACCTCCTGTAGATATTGATGGTATTCGCGAACCCGTTGCTGGTTCTTTACTCTATGGCAATAACATCATTTCTGCTGCGGTAGTACCTAGCTCTAACGCCATTGGGTTACACTTTTATCCCGTTTGGGAAGCTGCCTCTTTAGATGAATGGTTATACAATGGCGGTCCTTACCAGTTGATTATTTTTCACTTTTTGATTGGTATTTTCTGCTATCTAGGTCGTCAATGGGAATTGTCTTTCCGCTTGGGAATGCGTCCCTGGATTTGTATTGCTTACAGCGCACCTGTTGCTGCTGCGACTGCGGTACTTTTGGTTTACTCTATCGGACAGGGTTCTTTTTCTGATGGTATGCCTTTAGGAATCAGTGGTACATTTAATTTCATGTTTGTTTTGCAAGCAGAACACAATGTGCTGATGCACCCCTTTCATATGCTTGGTGTTGCTGGTGTCTTTGGTGGAGCGTTGTTTTCTGCCATGCACGGTTCTTTGGTAACTTCTTCTCTAGTAAGAGAAACTACTGAAACTGAATCCCAAAACTACGGTTACAAATTCGGTCAAGAAGAAGAAACCTATAATATAGTTGCTGCTCATGGTTATTTTGGCAGATTGATCTTCCAATATGCCTCCTTTAATAACTCTCGTTCCTTGCACTTCTTCTTAGGTGCTTGGCCCGTAGTTGGTATCTGGTTTGCTGCGATGGCTGTATGCTGTTTTGCCTTTAACCTCAATGGTTTTAACTTCAACCAATCTGTTTTAGATGCTCAAGGTCGAGTAGTTAATACCTGGGCGGATGTTTTAAACCGTGCTGGTTTGGGAATCGAAGCTATGCACGAACGTAATGTCCATAACTTCCCCCTAGACTTAGCTAGCGGAGACAGCCAACCTGTAGCTTTAGTTGCCCCTGCTGTTCACAGCTAATTGGTTATCAATTGCGTTCATGCTAATTTTCCTCTAACTTCCTTCTAATAATTTAAGCAACCCAAGTTTTAATTACTTTAATTACTTCGGGTTGCTTTTTTATCGCTAATTAACTATATAATTATTTAAAGTATAATTTTGAATTAGCGATCGCTTTTAATACTGCTATTCAACAGTTAAATAACAACATATTATGACCACACTTCCACCGCTTCGTATTGGTAAATATCTTGCTCCCTACCCAATTATTCAAGGAGGTATGGGGATTAGAATTTCTGGTGCAAATCTTGCTAGTGCTGTAGCCAATGCTGGCGGTATTGGTATTATTTCGGCAGTTTGCTTAGGACTCAATTCTCCTTATTACCAAAAAGGTAATTTATTTAAAGCTAATCGTTTGGCATTAATCGATGAAATAACAAAAGCTCGTCAACTCAGTCCCCAGGGTATTATCGGGATCAATGTCATGGTAGCGGTAAGGGATTACGAAACTTTAGTTCGTACTGCTGCCGAATCTGGTATCGATTTAATTATTTCTGGTGCGGGATTACCCTTGCACCTACCTGAATATACTGCTGACTATCCCGATGTGGCATTAGTACCGATTATTTCCAGTACCCGTGCTGCTAAAGTCATCTGTCGGAAATGGGAACGTCAATATAAACGCTTACCCGATGCTTTTGTAGTGGAAAATCCCAATCGAGCAGGGGGTCATTTAGGAGCAAAATATGGAGAATTATCCAGTTCCAAACTAGAAGCCGAGCAAGTCATCCCTGAATTAGTCAACTATCTACAAAATGAATTGGGACAAGACATTCCCGTAATTGCTGCGGGAGGAATTTGGGATCGTTATGATATAGACCGAGTATTAGCTTTGGGAGCTAGTGGAGTGCAAATCGGCACGCGCTTTATAACTACCGATGAATGCGATGCAGATCTTCGCTACAAAGAATTTCATCTCAATGCCCGTCCCGAAGATGTGGCAATTGTCCCATCTCCTGTAGGGATGCCAGGCAGAGCTTTACACAATCAATTTGTGGAAAAAGTTTTACAAGATTCTCCAGATTTAGATAAAAAATGTCTGGCTAACTGTTTGCAAGTATGTCGCTGTCGGGATACTCAAGAAACTTACTGTATTGTTCGCGCTTTAGATCGGGCTGCTCGCGGTAATGTAGAAGAAGGTTTAATTTTTGCTGGTACTAATGCAGGACGTGCGGAAAAGATCGTCCCTGTCAAAGAGCTAATGGCAGAATTGATTGCTAATTCTAATTAAATCTAATGGTAAATTCTCCAGATGACTGGCAAACTCTAGAACGTTTTGTAGAAATCCGTTCGTCTTGGCTGACTTTAATTGGTGAAAAACTACAAGACGAACAACAACGAATATTAGATTACTGGCGAGTTGAAAAAGCTGATTCGGTGGTAATTGTTACGATACAAAGCGATCGCTTTATCTTGCCCAAACCTGCTTATCGTCCTGGTGTAGGAAAGACTACCCTGGATTTTCCAGGGGGTAGAGTTTTACCCGAACAAACAACCGTCGAGGCTTCTAAAATTATTCTCCAGCGAGAATTAGATATCAAAGAATCAGATATTACCAGTCTTGAACCTTTAAATCAAACTGGCTGGGCAATTAATAGTTCTTTTTCCAATCAAAAACTTTTCGGTTTCGTCGCCGAAATTGACTCTCAAACTATCGTTAATCCTGAGAAATTGACATCAATTACTTATATCAATACTGCCAGTGGCATCAACAATTTACTCCAAGACCTAACTTGTCTTCAATGTCGCGCTGTGTTGTTAGAGTGGCAACAAAGTATTTGATATTTCAAACTTATTTCTTGGAAGGACTAAAAGCACTTAATCGTTTGAATTGATCGGCTTTTTGCTGCATCCGTTGGTACAGGCGATCGCAAACTAACTCGCATAGCTCGAAAATCATCGGGTCTTGAATTTCATAATAAACAGCTACCCCTTGAGGTTTACGGGATAAAATTTCGGCTTCGGTAAGCATTTTGAGATGTTTGGATAAATTTGCCTGTCCCAAACCAGTAGCTTCCCCTATCTCACTGACATTCATCGCTCCTTCTCTCAAGCAGCTTAAGATTTGCAGCCGACTAATTTCTGATAGCACTTTAAAATAATCGGCAACTGGGGCAAGATATTCGGTGGGTTTTGCTGTCTTGTCGCGAGAGTCAGTTTTGGGCATGGACAAAATAAAGATAATTTTTATATTATATATAACTATATAGTATTCTAACAAAAAAGTAAAAGATTGAAAACTATGCTGGTATTGATACTGGCATAGTTTTCTAACCAGTAAAATTACTCTGGCTCAACACTAACAACTTTGCCCCGAAACACAATATAGTTATAGATGTTGTAAGCTAGCATGATCGGAATTAAAAAACCGATGAAAATAATCATAAACACCAGAGAGCTAGGACTGGCAGCAGCTTGGTAAATTGTAATTTTAGTCGGGATGATGTAGGGAAAGATAACTAATCCCAAGCCCACAAAGGAAACCAGAAACAGCAATAAAGTCCAAACAAACGGTCTTCTTTCCTGCTTTAAATAAAGACTTCTGAGCAACAAAAAGATTAATAAAGCTCCCAATAAAGGAATTAAGGCAAAGATATAGACAAGAGGTGGGTCAAACAATCTGGCTCTAGCACCTTCAGAAAAGATGGGCGTGGTAATAGTAAGATACACTGCACCGATAAATGTCGTCACCGCCGAAATTCTCGCAGTCCAATAATGAGTAGTTTGTAAATCTCTCTCTGTTTTGGTGATGAGATAGGTCGAACCAATCAAGACATAACCTTGAATCAAGGTCAAAGCGGTCAAAAAAGAACGCCAACTCAACCAGTCCCAAGTTCCACCGATAAAGCTGCCAGCATCATCTACCGCAATACCTTGTAAGATTCCGCCCAAGGCAAAACCCTGTCCCAATGCAGCTAAAAAACTACCACCACCAAAGGCAATATTCCAAAATATTTTAGTTTTGGCATTTTCCCGAAATTCAAAAGCGACAGCGCGAAAAATTAAACCAAAGATCATCACCATCACGGGAATATATAAAGCCTGGAGAATCGTGCCGTAAGCTAGAGGAAACGCGCCAAATAAAGCACCCCCCATCAAAACCAACCAAGTTTCATTGGCATCCCAAACATTGCCCAAACTGGTCATTAACATTCCACGACGTTCTTCGGTGGAGGCGGTAATCGAGAGAATCCCCACCCCCAAATCGAATCCATCCAACATTACATAGAGAAATAAAAACAGTGCCAAAACGGCAAACCAAACCTGTGGTAAAAAATATTGCAGAGATTCCATAATTTCCAATAATTACTGTTGAGCTTCGACAGGACGGCTATCGGGAAGATGTTCGGCTGGGGTGGTATCTAAATCTTCCGCAATTTCCTCTCCTGGTACGGGTAGATCGAAGTTGGGTCCAAGACGAATAATCCGACTGCCAAAATAAAGAGCGAAAACGAATAAAAGACTGTAAACAACGGCAAAAGCAGTCAGAGAAGTCAAAACATTACTAGCAGGTAACTGCGAAGCTGCATCAACGGTGCGAATTTCTCCATAGACTGTCCAGGGTTGCCTGCCCACACAACGCACGATCCAACCTGATTCCACGGCAATATAACCCAATGGTGCAGCTAAAAGCCAAATTCTTAGCAGCCAACGTTGTTGGGTAATATTTTCTGGTGAGAGTTTGCCACGCAACCATTGTAAGACTGTGATCGTCATCAAACCTGCCAGGAAAAAGCCGATCGCGATCATGATTCTTAAGGCATAGTAAATTAAACCAATCTGATGGGGTCGATCTTCTGGTGAGTATTCTTTTAAGCCTAATACGGGCGCAGATAATTGAGGTTTAATTTCCAGAATGTAACTCAACAACCCAGGAATAGAAATTTCCCAGTCATTTTGTTCCGCTTTGTCATTAGGCAGAGCGATCGCACTCCAAGCAGGAGATGTTCCCGCAGGAATTGTCTCCCACTGAGCTTCCATTGCAGCCAGTTTTGTAGGCTGATGGTGGTAAACTTGTTCGCCACTTAAATGTCCGATATAAATTTGTAGGGGAGTAACGGCGATCGCGATCGCCAAAACGATTTTGAAAGATAAAGCAAAAAATTCTGAATTCCGTTGATTGAGAATATACCAAGCACTAATTCCGCCAATTACAAATAAAGAAGTCTCCAATGTCGCAAAGAACATATGGAGGACACTATTGAGCATGAAAGGATTAAAGATGAGAGCGTAACAAAATTGCATGAAAAAGAAACTTTATGATATGCTCGTTATCAGTTGTAGAAATCAAGAGAGAGCATGGAATTTGAATTGAGGATAGTAGTAGAAAAGGTTGCAATCAGTACTCAAGAAGTTGTCGAGTGCAATATGCTCAAAGTATACGATATCGAAGCACCTCAATCTATCCTAGAACTTGGATTGCGACATACAGAACAAATATCATTATTGTCCAAGGTTCAAAACTCGGTTCTAGCAGAACAATGTAAACTAATCCGCAAAGATCACAAGACTTGTCCTAACTGTGGTGGAAAGCTGGGTCGTAATGGAACTACAAAATCCAAATTTCACGCTGTTTTCAGTGACCATCAATTGACGATCCAAAAACATCGCTGTCAAAACCCAGATTGTCGTTGGCAGCAATCTTCTACTACGAATGCAGTGTTTGGCACCAATATTCATCCAGATTTAGCTAAATTACAATGCGAACAAGGAGCTAATTTCAGTTATCGACAAGCACAAGAGAACCTGGAAAAGATCAACACTTGTCATCGCCCCATCAATAATCATACTCAAATTAGTCGTCTGACTTCACAGGTGGGAGAAATGCTCTCAAAGCAAAATTTAATTACACCCGAACCAGAAGAATGTGCCGAGGCATCAAAGGAGATCATTCTACAAGTGGATGGGGGACATATTCCGATTAAAGAGAAACAGAAAAGAAGCTTTGAGGCTCTGTTTGCAGTTACTTATCGCCCTGAAAATCTGCAACCAGTTGATGAGAATCATCGCCAAATAGTGGATAAATCTTGTGCCATATCTGCCCAAGAAGACAATCTCGAAATGATGAAAACTTATGTTCTAAATACGGCACTCAAACAAGGACTTAACACCAAAACTCTGGTGACAGCATTAGCTGATGGAGCAAAGAATTGTTGGTCAGTGATTCAAGCTCTTAAACCTCATTGTCGTGACATTGAAGCTATTTTGGATTGGTTTCACATTGGTAAAAAGTTTCAAAATGTACTGAATGGATTAGACGCAACCAATCAAGAATCACTAGAGAATGCCAAATGGAAACTATGGCATGGTCAAGCAACAGAAGCAATCGAAAAGCTGGAAACATTAAGGAGGCAAATTACAGACGAGAAACAAAAAAATAAACTCAAAGGATTAAAGGATTATCTTCTACGGAATCAAGAATATCTCATCAATTATGAGCAACGGAAACAATCAAATCAAACTTTTACCTCTCAAGTGGCAGAATCTCATATTGATACTGTAATTAATGCCCGTCATAAGAGAGATGGCAAAATGCAGTGGAGTCGAGTGGGAGCGCATAATGTGCTACAAATCAGGGCAGCAATGATTTCTCAGCAATGGCAACATCATTGGCAAAGAACTGTACTTCCTGCTTTGGGAATAGTAGCATAAAATACTATTCCATGCAAATTTGTTACGCCAGCCATGCTATTTGGTCTCCATCCCTTGGCGGGGATGGGCAGAGTAGAGGTAATTAATGTCTGGCTAACACCGCAATTAGGAAATTCGCCTTTCTCTACCAAAATCAAACAGGGTAATCTCAATCTAACTATGTTGATGGCATTACGACTCCATCGCAGTTGGCAGGGTTCTTTAAATTTGATTACCGTCGTAGCCGATACAGAAGAGGTTAAAGCAGCACAACAATACATCAAAGAACTACGAGATCTCGCCCGCATACCCCATCGTGCTAAAACCTTTGTGCTGGTAGGAACATTTATAGACTGTCTCACCCAAGCACCCCAGTCGGATATGGACTTTGTAGGACTGACCTTAGAACCAGATTTTGAATTTATTAATCGAATGATTAAAATCACGGGTTCTTCCTGTCTATTTTTCCGCGATTCTGGTAACGAAAGTGCGATTGCTTAATTGGTTAGTAGTTAATACTCCTAACTTCAATAAATTTCTTATAATGAAAGTAGGAAAGCCGTCCTGTATTAGGAGGAGGGCATAATGAAAAACAGAGCTTTTATCCACGATTCGCTCGAAACTTTACTAGTAGCGTTAATTATTGGCTTGCTAACAGTTTGGGCAGTCAAGGCAGAAAATAAACCAGATGTAGGTGTTCTCAACGGACTGTTTACACCAACACAGTCGGAAAGATTTTTTGAAACTGGTAGAGAAGATTTTGAACGGGAAATCGAAATATTTACTCATCCAGAGAAATATTGGCACGACGATCTGTTGCAAATAGATTCCGAATCAATCGAACAGATGAATCGAGGTCAGTTTGATTCTGATTATGACTGGGATAATTCGATCCGTGAATTGCGTATAGACATCATCGAACATTAAGTAAGGGCGATCGCCTCTAACCCTAACCTACACAACTATCAAGCGTCCTCTAAAAATAGATTTTTTTGTGAGGGAGTTTACTATGAGAAAAACTAAAATTATTATTGCTTTGGGTCTGACTAGTTTAATTACTTGGCGTTGCTGAATAAAGAGTGGATTTGTTAAAAAGAAAGAGTACAGAAAACTCTTTTGATAAATATGAAATGTCCTCGTTGTCAATCTGATAATATCCGAAAAGATGGTCATGCAAATGGAAAACAAAGATGGGAATGTAAAGACTGTGGTCGTATTTTTCGTGACTCTTATTCCAGTAGAGGTTATCATCCTCAAGTCAAGGAAATTTGCCTGACTATGTACCTTAATGGCATGGGATTCCGAGGCATTGAAAGAGTCACAGGAATTCACCACACAACGATTATAAACTGGGTCAAAGAATCGGGAGAAGAGTTACCTGAAGACGAATCTGGAGAACCAGAGTTTGCCGAACTGGATGAACTTCAGACTTATATTGGTCGTAAAACCGATAAGATATGGATTTGGACTGCTATTAATCATCTTGCTCCAGGTATTGTAGCAATAGAAATCGGTGATCGAAGCGGTCAAACTTTTGATAAACTTTGGCAGAGAATTAAAATCTGGGATAGTCGGAAGTATTTTACCGATGGATACTGTATCTACGCAATTTATATTCCGCCCTTTAAGCATCAAGTATTACCAAAAACTAAATTGACTAGAGTAGAGGGAGAAAATACTAGATTAAGACATTATTTAGCTAGACTACATCGAGCGACATTATGTTACTCAAAATCAATCCAAATGTTAAAGTATTCGGTTCGGCTTTTAATGCATTATTTAAGATTTAAACGAGTGCCTATTCTAGCATAATCCACTTCTTATTCAGCAACGCCCTGAGTTTAAGACATTTACCCATCCTACTTTTTACTACCAACAACTAATTATTATTAACTGACGTTACGCGATAATCTATTTGTAAGGATAGGTAAAAGGTAAAAGGTAAAAGGTAAAAGGTAAAAGGGGTAGATTGATCGTTACCTTTTAAATCCTCTAAAATTTAACGCTGCGGTCAAGAGATCATATAAACCCTTAACCCTTTCCCAGCCTTCGCAGATTAATGAGTGCGTAACATCAGTTATTAAGATTGCAGCTTTAATCTTCCTACCTATTAACCACTAAGTAAAAAAATCATCACAAATTTCTCAAAGTCTTTAATTAAATTTAAGCTAGAACAACTGGGAGAATAAAAATGCTCTACTGGAACGTACTAATCAAAGTGCAAAAACATAACTTTAGCCCAGCATATTTACTATTGGAAAAACTGGGCAGAGTCTATCAAAGCGATTTCGAGGATTTGTTACTCGTCAAGGTTGAGAGTATTCCGCAGTTTTTGGCAGAGTGCGATCGCGCCTTTAAAAAAGATGCCCACTTACTAAATCTGTTTGAACGGATCGTTCCCGTTACCAAAACTTTTGATTTTCAATCGCAAGAAGAATTTGAAACTCAAGCCAAAGAAATAGTCATGGATTGGATACCTATGTTGGCAGATAAAAAGTTCTATGTGAGGATGCACCGTATTGGTTTTAAAGACCGTATAGATCGCCACGAGGAGGAAACTTTTCTCGATTTAGTAATTTTGCAAGAGTTAGAAAATATCGGCAAACCAGGACAAATCGGTGGTGTCGATCCCGATATGATTGTGGCGGTAGAAACCGTAACCGAACGAGCGGGATTGGCTTGTTGGACTCGCCAGGATTTACAAGCTTATCCTTGGTTGGGTTCGGGATTGCTAGTCCCTCAGTAGATATCCTTGATAAGCTGCGAACACAGGTTAATTTGGTTTATTTAGGGATATTTTGCTGTTTTTTCGTATTTCTTAACCTAAAATTACAAAACAGTTAAGTAGTTGCACTTAAGATAATTGCAGGAAGTATTTTTATTTTTACAGATCGCAATTAAATTTATAGTGCAGTCAAATCAGTTTTTCTCCTTGTCACAGATAATCGATCGCCAGCCGTTAACCGTCAGCCCTAGTACTCCTCTATCGGAGGCTGTCAGACTAATGCAGGATAGGGGTAATAGCTGTAGGGTAAGCAGTTCTGAGGATACTGCTGCTAGCAATAGTAGCTGCGTGCTAATTGTAGAAGACAATCGGCTACTGGGCATCTTTACCGAACGAGATTTGGTTAAGCTGATTGCCAGGGAAATCGATCTGACGAAGATGGCAGTCGAACAAGCCATGAGCAAAGAGGTAGTGGCGTTAACCTACACTGGTACTGAGGATATTTTTGCAGCATTAAACCTGCTGCGATCGCATCGCATTCGTCATTTACCGATAATAGATGCGGATAACAATCTGTTGGGTCTAACTACGGTCAAGAATTTACGTCGCAAGCTTCAGCCCGTCAACATGATGAAGTGGCGTAAGGTGATAGAAGTGATGAAGACAGGAGTGATTTATACCGATCCTGAAGATTCACTCAGGCACGTAGCCCAATTGATGGTGGAACACAAAGTAAGCTGTGTGGCAATCTGCGAAACCGTTTCAGAGTCAGATACTGTAAAGCCTTTGGGAATTGTGACCGAACGAGATATCGTCCAGTTTCAGAATCTCGATTTAGATTTGGAACAGCCAGCGCGGGATGTAATGAGTTCGCCCTTGTTTTTGGTTAGTCCCGATGATACCCTGTGGTCGATACACCAACAAATGCAGCAGCATCGCGTTAGACGTTTATTGGTAGGGGGTAGGCAAGGAGAACTAGCAGGAATCGTTACCCAGACTAGTTTGTTACAGGTGTTCGATCCGAGTGAGATGTACGGGGTAATTGAATCGCTACAGCAGCAGGTATGTCAGTTAGAATTGGCACAGACTAAACTCCTAGAAAATCGTCAAGTAGAGTTAGAAACAGAAATTGCAGAACGCACTGCTGCCCTGAGAATTGCCAACCATCAAAGAAAAGCGATCGCCGAACTGGGTCAATATGCTCTAGTAACTCCCAATTTGCCGTTAATTTTAGAAAAAGCGGTTTGCTTAGTCGCCGACACTCTAGAAGTTGAATACTGCAAGGTACTGAAACTATTGCCCGATGATAATCTACTACTTGAGGCAGGAGTAGGCTGGCATGATGGTTTGGTCGGCACTGCTAAATTGGGAATCGAACAGAGTTCTCAGGCGGGCTATACCCTACAGCAGTCTCAACCTGTAGTAGTGGATGATTTGCGTACCGAGACACATTTTGATGGACCTCCTCTTCTAATCGACCATCAGGTAATTAGCGGAATCAGCGTCATTATTGCCGATAGCGGTAAACCTTATGGAGTTTTGGGGACTCATACCACCCAGCAGCGAAATTTTACGACCGATGACGTTAATTTTTTAAGTGCGATCGCTAATATTATCGCCCAAGCCAACGAACGCTTACAGGCAGAAACAGCCCTCAAAGCCAGCGAACAAAAATTTGATAGTATTCTTAATTCTCTTAATGACATCATTTGGTCTGCCGATGCTCGAACTCTCAAATTAACCTATATCAATCAGGCTGCGGAAAAAATCTATGGTTATCCAGTGGCAGAATTTTATCGCAGTGAAAACCTGTGGTTAGAAGTAATACATCCCGACGATCGCGATCGCGTCAGCGAGTTTCCTCATATAGTTGTCGAACGGGGTAGCTGTGAAATGGAATACCGTATCCTACGTCCTGACGGAGAAATACGCTGGTTATTAGACCGCGCTAATCTTACCCGCGATGAAAGCGATCGACCGCTACGTATAGATGGTAACTCTACCGATATTACCGAACGCAAACAGGCAGAAAAGCTGCTCGAAGAAAGTCAAGAACGTTTTGACTTGGCAGTTCGGGGTTCTCGCGATGGTTTGTGGTACTGGAATGTAACTACCAATGAAGTATTTTATGCCCCGCGATTTAAAGCCATGATTGGTTATACCGATGCAGAAATGCCCAATCTATTGGAGGCTTGGTCGTCCAAACTGCATCCAGAAGATCGAGAACCAGTCTTAACAGCAGTGCAGCATCACCTCGAAGATCGTACCCCCTACAACGTTGAGTATCGCTTGCAGACTAAACAAGGGGACTATAGCTGGTTTAATGCCAGAGGTCAGGCAATCTGGAATGAGGACGACGAAGCAATACGCATGGCGGGTTCGATTACCGATATTAGCGATCGCAAACGACGGGAAAGTATTCTCAAAGATATTGCTTCGGGAGTTACTATTCCTATCGGGACAAACTTCTTTTCTTCTTTGGTAGAGTACCTCAGCAAAACACTCAAAATAGATTATGCTTTCATCGGTGAATTAGTTTTTGGGGTGACAAGCATCTGAAAAACCCTTAAGAAATGAGATTTACATTCGAGAAGCTGATTTAAAAAACAACAATGATATAAATTAGTTTAATCTTTTTAGCAAATTAAATAAGTAAAATCAAGAACAACCTCATTCAAGATAATCTCTCAACAAATTGATATGTACTAGGACTTACGCATTGACAGAAAAATTTAAATCTGCGGTATTGGTTTTGGGTATCTATAATTTTGGTTTTTTCACTTTTAGGCGATCGCCACCTTTTAAAAGATGTTTGAAATAAGGCTACAATCACCTATTTTCGTTGTCAAAATATAGTAATTTTGTACGATGCGTAAGTCCTATGTACATTAATCTTAAATAGACAAAATAAAGTAGACTATTTGATAATAACTAAGCCTAAAACTAGAGAATAATTAATTAAAATAGATGCTTAACTAATTGCCGCTAAAACTTTTAATCCTTGTTGATAATACTTGAGCTTATGGCGGTTAATTACCATAAGTTTTTCAACTAAAAACACACAAGAATCCCAAGCAATTACCCAGTTTTGTCCATATAATCCTACTCGAAAATCACTATGTCTTCTATATTTTCTTTGAGCTTCTCTAAGACGAGTAATATACTTTTGATGTCCTTTATTCTTAAAAGACTTGCCTTTTAAAGAAGCTGAAGTATAGGCAATCGCGATTAATAAAATCAAGTTAGTTAATCTCAAGATATTAGCTTTGCTGCCTTCAAGATTGTAACCTCCACTTTTATAATCACGAAACATAGCTTCGATAGCATATCTTTTTTTATAAAGTTCAACCACTTCAGATGCATTATTCAAATTAGTTAGAATAAACCAAGTATCTTTTTCTTGATAGTGACGATAATTTCTCTTTTGATACACTAACAAATTAAATCTACCAAAACCTTTTTGCTTGGTTATGTTGACCTTGTTATATAAAACTTTGACTCCTGGAATTAATTTTAGATCTTTCAGTCTTTCGAGATTTTTCTTGTTTCTTTTTAGATAAATATTATCTTTTTCTCTGAAAGCAAAATAAATAGCTTTCTTGGCTTTTTTATTTTTTTGTTTTAGCCAATAAGATAATTCAACACCATGAAACTCCCTATCTCCTAAAATTACTACTTCGTAGTCAGAAAATAATTTCAATACAGGTCTAATTAAGGCAATTTGTTCGCGAATATTGCTGCTCCCTTTCTTTTCTAAAATCAGCCAATAAATTGGTAAAGCTCGCTTTCTCCACATTACACTAATCATGAAAACATTATTGTCTGACCACTGAGTTCTATCTAGTATTAGAATTAGACGTTTTTCTGATTTAAATTCTTTTTCTACTATTAATTTAATTATGGGAAACCAAAATAGAGATAGGCTTAAAGAGGATAAAACTAAGAATCTCTGAATCTTTTTTCGACGGCTTTCGTAGAGAATTGGCATCGGTAAATAGCTAGCTAATCTCTCTATTCTTACATCTTTTTGTATTTGAAGTAGCCAAATTAATAGCTGTAAAGTTAATATTTGACTCTTAGTTAAATATTTTTCAACCTGAGATTGATGAGCAGAAAAAAAGTCCATGATTGGGATTTTAAAGTCGCGCTTTATTTAACTTTTTTTATCATTAATTGCTCAATTAATTCTGTTCATCAATAATAATTAACGAGAATTGCTATTTTAATAGTTTTTATGTACTAATATGGATTGCTTGGATTTGTTTTAAAAATCACCCTCTCAACTTGTAGACCTTAGTTTAAAAGGGCTTTTCAGATGATTGTCACCCCCAAAAGTGAATTAGTCCAGCCAGAATTAGACCGCATCCAAACTTTAGCTGTATATGACAGCGATCGTATTGTCAGCAATTTTGAATACAATTTGGGGGATGGTCTTTGTGGGAATGTCATCGAACAAGGAATCTGTATCTATCCCACAGCAGTTAGAGAAACATTTCCTCAGATCGAGCCACTAGCAGACATTGGAGCAGAAAGCTATGCAGGAATGCCCATTGTGAGTGAATCGGGGCAACCTTTGGGTTTAATTGCGGTTATCGATCGCAAACCTTTAGAAGATATCTCTTTAATTGAGGAAGTATTAAAGATTTTTGCCTCTCGCGCTACTGCGGATATAGAACGCAAACGAGCAGAAGCAAAAAACCGCGAACAGGCAGCATTACTCGATGTCGCCACCGATGCGATTATGGTTCGGGGCTTAGATAACCAACTGCTGTTTTGGAACAAAGGAGCAGAAAGACTCTATGGCTGGACACAATCAGAAGCTTTAAACCATGATGCTACCGAACTTTTATATCGTACCTCTCTTAATAGATTGGGTGAAATACAGCAGGCTGCAAGAGAAAAAGGGGAATGGCAAGGAGAACTCAAGCAAGTAACCAAAGCAGACAAAGAAATTACCGTTGAAAGTCGCTGGACAATGGTAAGAAATGAGGCAGGCGAACCCAAGTTTTATTTAGTAGTCAATACCGACATTACCGAGCAAAAACAGTTAGAAGCGCAGTTTCTCCGCACCCAACGGCTAGAAAGTTTGGGAACGCTAGCGGGTGGCATTGCTCACGATCTCAATAACATCCTCGCGCCAATTTTGGGCTTTTCTAAACTACTGCCCCTCAAACTACCCGATGTAGACGAGCAAACTAAAGGTTTCTTTGACATTATGCAAACCAACGCCCAACGGGGAACGGCGTTGCTGAATAAGAAGTGGATTATGCTAGAATAGGCACTCGTTTAAATCTTA
>NZ_JADWDC010000037.1 GCF_020640915.1 Waterburya agarophytonicola KI4
ATCATTAGCTATGATTCATATTTGGATTAATAAATTATTAGTGGGATAGGTTCAAAGCAACTCCTTTGCCATAATAAGCTAGATGAACAAACTCTGGATTTAGTTCAATCGCGCGATCAAATGCTTCTACAGATCGATCATATTGTTTCAATCGCCAAAGTATATTTTCTCTTTCCAGCCAGCCTTCAGTAGTAGTATTGCCTTCAGATATTTTCGCTCCTAAAGACGAGATATTTATTTTCTTGCTTGCCAATTAATACCCCCGAACCTTTGCCCTTATTATTGTTAGAAATTTTGACTGATATAGATTTGGCGTATGCTTTTAAACCTGGATCTAGTTGAGCAACTGTTGTAATAGTTTTATTATCTTCTGAATCTAAATTGGGTTGCGCTTGTACTATCTGTGGTTTCTCGGTTAATAATGCTTGAGCGACAAAAGGAAGTTGATGCAAGCATACAACGCGGGCTTCCCTAGACTCGCAACTAGGTATTTCTGCGTTGCACTTATCTAGACCTCGAACAAGTTCAAGGTCCCTGACAGTAAGCAGTCAGCAGACAGTTTCCATTCCCCAGCGTCCCTGGGTACAGTTTTCAAAATGATCCTTCTTACGGCAAACATTTTACGCAGCTACCGAGTTCCTAATTGGAACTATTTCTTAGCTGCAACCATATATGTTTGATTTTCAAGGTGCTTGCTAGCTTTAGTTTTTTGATTATCCGATCTTCGGTAACTAGCGACCCATTGATACGCTCGAAAGTATTATACAATGCCTGAACCCCTTGACATTTGAAGATTATATGAATACTGAAAATTCGCTAACAATTTTCATATAGAGAAATCTACGCTCTCGATCAAGCAAAATAATTGAGCATATTTTGACTTGTGAATGAATCAGACCAAAAATTTAATAACGGAAAAATATGACTTTGGAGATCAACTTTTAAAGCCAAAACTTTTTTTCTAATTGACTCGTCTTGCATCGTTTTGGTACTGCTAGAGATATCTCTGTGTTCTTTAATCTATTTTTGCTTTAAGAGATTTTTACCCGTACTTAATAAATTGCCATCAAAAAAAGTGCGATCAAATCGTTTAATTAAACCTTTGAGATCTTTTTCATGATATCTTCTGATAACAAAATTTATACCATCAACTAAATCTTGACGACCTAATTTAGTTAGAGGTTCGATTAATTCTAAATAAGTACTCTCGCCATAAGCATCGCTGAGATAGCAATTACTAATTAATAGTTCTTTAGAAACATCTTGTTCGGTAAAAGTAGCAGTATTTTTTAATAAATCTAATGCAACCAAGGCAGTCATAGTCTTAACACACTTATCGCACTTGCCACAATTATAATTACCTTGGCTATAGCTAGACTTTTCATTACATACTCTAAGATGTTTTAAAGCTACATCCCATTCTCCCACTAATTTAGTTTTTTCTAGTCTAGATAATGCTGCATTTTCATGACGAATTTGTAATCCTGTATTGCTATATAAAGGATCGATTAAGGGATGAGAACCCCAAGGATCTAAATTAGCATAATCGTAGGTGGAAGCAATGGAAACAGTGGTAAATCTAGGAGCAAAAGTATGGGCGATCGCAGCTAAAAAAGAACCAATATATTCTAACCGCCAAAACTTAAACTCAGGATCTAAATCTCGAAAACTAGCATAGACATTGGTAGAGACTTGAATCAAGCCAATTCCCGCATCTTTTGCCATTGCGGAAACTGCATTAATTACATTTTGAAAACTAGGATCGGTATTACTTTCACCCTCCAAAATTCCGTAAACCAAAATACCATCTTGTATATGACGGGGATGATCTTGGGGAAAACGAAGATGATTGTCCCGTAACATTGCTAAAGCATCAATTCCTCCCGAAAATAATGCTCCTGCTTTGGGGGGTTTGTCAGGAAATAAAACCTTTGTTTGGACGGGTGCTTCAATAGTAATTACTTGACGATCTCCTCCATGCCAATTAATTAAACATTTCATGGCATTAATTAAGCCGTCTTTAACTTCCGAACAAATGGGTTCGGATAAAGCAATTCGTTGCTCTCCATAGCGCATTGCAGGAAGAGTACAGGCTAATAAGAAAGTATTGGGATTGAGATAAAAATCATCTGCGAATTCAGTAGTAGTTTCAAAATAAATATCTTGATTGGGGCGATCACAATTTTCCCAAATCATTTCAGCAATTATTTTAACTTTATCTCCTTGAGTTTCTTTTCTAATATTTTCAATTTTCATAATTTATTTTCTAGATATTCGTTCGTATTAATTTATCTGTAAAAACCCATACGAGTAATTACTTATATTACAGCAAATATTAACACGAAAAAATGGGATAAGTTAGTCTAGAACTTATTTTTTGATTACTGAAAATCAATTTCAATAATTACTATCGAGAATTACTATCAGTAATTAATTATTAAAAAGATAGTCATCCCAATTCAAACCTAAAACTTTTGTTACCAAGTTAATTTGCTTGAAACTGCCTGGCATAAAAACTGGCATATATGCCATGTTTATTTAATAGTTCTTGATGATTGCCAGATTCGACTATTTGACCTTTCTCTAATACCAAAATACGGTCGGCTCGACGAACTGTAGCTAAACGATGAGCAATGACAAATACAGTACGCTCTTGCATAATTCTTTCTAAAGCTTCTTGTACCAAATCTTCTGATTCGGAGTCTAAGGCTGAAGTTGCTTCGTCCAAAATTAGAATGGGAGGATTTAATAAGATAGCGCGAGCAATAGTAATTCTTTGTCTTTGTCCCCCCGATAGATTTACGCCTCTTTCTCCTACATAAGTAAAATAACCTTGAGATAATTCGCTAATAAACTGATGAGCATTAGCAATTTTAGCTGCTTTCTCTATACCTTGTAGATCCAAATCGGTCTTGCCAAAGGCAATATTTTGGGCAATCGTGCCAGAGAATAAAGTTGTTTCTTGAGGTACAATTCCTATTTGCTGTCTCAAGCTTTTGAGGGTAACATTCTTAATATTTACTCCATCAATTAAAATATCTCCTTGATCAACATTGTAGAAACGAGGTAAAAGATTAACTAAAGTTGATTTGCCCGCACCAGAAGATCCTACTAAAGCAATGGTTTCTCCAGGGCTAGCAGTTAGACTCAGATTATTAATTACTGGAGTCTGGGGAACATAAGCAAAACTGACAGAATTATATTCAACTTTACCCGTAACAACCTGTAAAGCGATCGCATTTTTTGGCTCAGTTACACTCGGCTCGATTGCTAACAATTCAAAAATTTTGTCAGCAGATGCTTGTCCTTCTTTGAAGCTATTGTAGTTATTAGTAGTGTGAGTAATCGGATCGATTAATAAAGCGACTCCAGCCAAATAACTGACAAATTCTTTTCCTGTCAGATTGTTCTGAGAAATTTGCCAACCACCCAAGAAAAAAATAGCAACCACACTCATCAAAGTCAGGAAACCAACTACAACAATTTGGAATGCTTTGGCTTTTTCTGCTTGATATTTCGCTTGACAATTACCTTCCGCTTCTTGGGCAAAACGAGACAATTCATAATCTTCTGCTGCAAAAGCTTGGACTAAACGAATCCCGCCTAAAACTTCAGTTAATAATGCCGATAAATTAGAAATTCTGTTTTGACTGCGCCGAAAATACTGTAGAAGCCTTTCGCCAAATGCGCCAATTATTATTGCCATTAAAGGTGCTAAAACCAAGGTTGCCATCGTCAATTGCCAGTTGAGCCACAGCATATATCCCAACACCACAATTAACTGTAAAATACAAGGAACAAAATCATGAAAAAACTGATTGACTACTTCCCCAATGCGATCGATATCTTCTGTTAGGCGATAAGTGAGATCTCCTGTTTTAGCTACTTCAAAATAATTGAGACTCAGCTTTTGTAAATGACTATAAACAACTTTGCGCAAGTTTAAAGCAATAGTCAAAGCAGCCTTTGCCATCAAAGAATCTTGTCCGTACTGCACAATACCTTTGACAATAAAAACAACTGCGGTTAATCCTGCCAATCTAGCAATACTATTGGTATCTCCTCGACCAATATATTCAGTCATTTCTCCTGCCAACCATGCCTGAATTGGCCAGAGAGTGGTAAACAAAAGAGTACAAATAAAAGCCAGGGTTATCGTCGTACTTTGGGGAAGAATAAAAGGAATAAGCTGTAAATAGCTAGAGCGATTCTTCAAAATTCATCTTGGGGGATAGATATTCGTCCTCAGTCTACACTAGAGTTTATCTATTTTGATTGCCTTATTTCCTTGAGTCAATTTAGTTATTAATTAATATATCTAAAAATATATCTAAAAAAAATTGACAAAAAAAAAGTGCGTCATGTACGAGCGCACCCTTCAAGATTGGTAAATAATAATGAATATCTAGTCTTAAATTTATTATTCCACAATTTACTAAATATTTCGATTTGTTCATAAAAGCTTGTCCTAAAATCGTTTATCTTCATCTCTGCTTTAAAAAACTCTGGATTTTAGGGCGATGTTAGTTTTAAATTGGGGATTCACCTTAATTGATAATTTAAACTTAATAACTTCAGCCACAAGCCTGAATTGTGTTTTTCTAACCAAGGCTGCAACAATTTCAGCCAGCCAGGAAACCAACGACTCAAAAGTAAATTTCGCAAAGCATCTTTATTGAAAGAGGAATACGAACCCAGCCAACGAATCATATCTTTGCTTCCTGCCATCTGCCAGATCCACACTAAGAGTGCGGGGTTTTTGCGGGCTGCAATTAGGGCTAGTCTAGTAAAAGTAAGCCAGTCGGTACGATCTTTGATGAAAGTATCTGCTACTTCAGGAGGTTCGTCTGCCAGTAGTCCAAAAAAAGTATTTAACATGGAGTTAATTCGCTGGGGAGGTAAGGTTTTCCCCGTTGGTACCATCATGCCCTTGGAAAATAACCAAGTTACTGAAATATTGCTTTGATAGGCTCTAATTTGGTTCAAGTGCTTAGCAGCAAGTAAGTCATGCTGTAATGCCGTATTTAGAAGATTAGTCAATCTTTCCAAATTACGAACTAACGAACCAAAACCAGTAAAGATCAAAGGAGATTGTAAAGAAGCCGCATCACCAATTGCCAGCAAGCGATCGAAGGCTACAGTGCGATCGCTGTCACTAGTACTAAAATGTCCGGGGATATAGCCAAAAGTAGGCTTTTTCCAAACTAGTTTCTCCATGTCGCAACGGCGATACTCAGGAAGGATAGTAAAGAAATCTTCATACATTTCTAGTAAAGATCCTGGGTTTTCTGGATCTACCTGATGATAATGGAAGAGATAAAAAGTTAATTCTCCATTTCCCCCAGGAAATAATTCCCAAATAAGTTGTCTTCCCCTAGATATATCTCCGTGAGAATTTAAAACATCGCCATAATCTCGATCCCATACTTCATCGGCAAATCCGCTTTCAATTACCGCCCCCACCGTAGGACATACACTATCAAAAGTACGCCCCCCGTTTAGTTGCCAAGCAATGGGGGAAGCTGTACCCATTGCATCGATTAATAGTCTTCCTGTGGCTTGTTTGCTGCTTTGGGTGGGTAGATGAGTTAATTTGACTGTAACTTCTTGAGGGTTAATATCAGCACGAACAAATTCTGTTTCATCCCAAATATCTCCTCCTGCTTGGCATAGTTTATCGCCACAAAAACGGAGCAGTTTTTCGGCATCGATCGCCACATTTAAAACTGTAGGGGTGTGCAATACTTTAGCTTTAAGATGAGGTGGGTTATAAGCATCAAAAAACTTACTAAAACCATCTATATATTCTGCTGCAATGACTGATTCAAATTCATCGGGAGTAAACAAACCCAGATTTATCAAGCTTTGAAATTCGTCGCGGGATATATTCCACTCTCGATTCATTCTACCGAAGGGTAATCTTTCAATTAAGAGTACTCGATAGCCTTTTTGCGCCATTACCGCAGCATGAATGACTCCTAAGGCACCACCCACATAGATAAGATCGTAATCATATTCTACTTCTCGATCTACGGTGCGATCGCTTTTGAAAATTACTTGCTGTGGTTTCTGAGGATTATTTACACCATCGCGCCAACGTTTTTCCCACCAATAAACTCGATTGAGATCGTACTCTCCCTTGGGCATTTTCTGAAAATATTTTACTGTTTTGGGATAAGCTTGCGCCAAAGCTTCAAAAATATTCTGTTGCGATAAATCTATTTCTGGAGGAATGGGATATTTTTGGGGGAATGCTTGACGTATTTCTGTCAATAAATGTTGCTCAATTTGCTTAGCTTGAGCGATCGCTTTTTTTCCCCACTGAAAGATTTTGAGATAAGTTGTGCGTTGTAGTTGCCAGACGAAGATTGATAATTCGCTATCGGTGACATCAAACTGGAGAAGAATGCCATCTTGAGTAGTAGTTTTTTTTCCCTGGTGGGGTTGCCAGGTATTTTGTAACCAATTCCGAACTCCTTCAATGTCAGGAGTAGGTATTTCTGTGTATAGTAATTCTTGCATCTAAAAATATTATTAATTTATATTATTAATTTATCGTTAAGAAGTCTCAAAACCAAAGTTAAATCAATCCCTCGTGGGTTAGACTTACGGGGTTATTTATTTTTGCAACTAAACTCAGACAAAAATAAACATTGATACATAGCTAGTAACTAGTCTCAACACAACATAACCCTATCTATGGATTATCCCATCCCAGCTAGCACAGAGGAAATATTGGCACTAAGAAATAATTCCGTCAATGAAGAAGTTATTGCCACAGCGATCGCGGGTGTCGTAAATATAGCCCGTCAACAAGGTCAATCTTTGGAAGATTTGACTAGGGGTGTTTTGCAAGACGATTGTCTTTTAGACCTCGATCGCCGAAAATGGTTATCCGAATTGGTAGCTCAAGCTTGGGTGATGTTACCCTCCTTAAAGGATTAGAGCTGAAAATTAGTTTTATGTCTAGGTCTGTCCGTTACTCTACAATAATTATTACAATGAAAATTTTAATTGTTGAAGATGAACTAGAAATAGCCGAAATCATCCAAGAATGTCTAGAGGCAGAAGGATTTGACTGTTCTGTCTGCCATGACGGTAATTCTGCTCTCAGACTATATAGCGAACAACAGCCAGACTTAGTGATTCTTGATATCCGACTGCCAGGAATAGATGGATTAGAAGTATGCAATCAAATCCGCTCCAAGCCAGTGACGAACGATCCTTACATTTTGATGCTGACTTCTCGGGGAGAAGAAATAGATCGCATTATTGGTTTATCTACAGGAGCAGATGATTATTATATTAAACCTTTTAGTCCCAGAGAATTAGTCGCTAGGGTACGAGCTTTGCTACGTCGCCGTTTGAGAGATTCTAGTGATTACTCCAAATTAATTAGGACAAATTCTTTTACCATTGATTTAGAACAACACTGTATCAGTCGTCATATTGATACTGATATAGCTGAACAGCTAGACTTATCTTCTTCAGAGTTTAAGCTCATGGTTTTATTTCTCAAACACCCTAGCAGGGTATGGGAACGAGGACAACTAATTGAAAAACTATGGGGGGATGATTTCTTTGGTGAAGAACGAGTAATTGATACTCACATTGCTAGATTACGCAAAAAAGTTGAACCAGAAGCAGGTAAGCCCAGATTTATTCAAACCGTTGTTGGTGTTGGCTACAAATTTGAAGATTTTTAACAGCAATGGTCAAACTAAACTTACAAGCCCGACTCTTTTTTTCCCATATTTTAGTCACGATTGTTGGAGTAACGGCTTCTTCTGTCGTTGGTAATTTCTTTTCCCCTCGCTTTTTTCAAATCCATGTCAGAGCTTTAGAAGGAAAAGGCTTGAATATTCGTACCGCCCATGCTCAACTATTAGCAGTGTTTGAAACGGCTTGGGCAAGAGGTAATTTCTGGTCTTTTTTAATCGGTACATTAGCAGCAGCAATGCTTAGTTATTGGCTGGCGAAAAGAATAGTTCAACCGTTAAATGAAATGGAAACTATTGTCGAGCAATTTGCTAATGGGAAACTAGATGAAAGAATGTCTCATCTGGAAATACCAGAATTAGATCGTCTGGCAATGGGATTTAATCGCATGGCAACTAGCCTTGAGGAAGTAGAAGAAAGACGAAGGGAAATTATCGACGATCTTACCCATGAGTTGCGAACGCCATTAACGATTATTCGGGGACGACTAGAAGAAATAGCGGATGGTATTATTGTTGCTAACGATCGCGTATATTCACGTTTGATCCGTGAAACCAAGCGTTTACAACGTTTACTCAACGATCTACAGGAATTATCCCAGGCAGAATCAGGCAACCTCTCTTTAAATTTAAAACCAACTAATTTACGCCAGATTCTTGAACCACTAACAGAAAGGTTTAGCGAGCAATTACTTGATAGCGATCGCGCTTTAATTTTAGACTGTCCGAACAATTTGCCCTATATCATCGCTGACAGCGATCGCCTGGAGCAAGTTTTAGTTAATTTACTCAGCAATGCTATTCGTCATACTCCTGAAGGTTTGATTACTATTAAAGCTTGGAGTGTAAACAATCGAGTTTGGATATCCGTTAGCGATACAGGTTCGGGGATTGCCGAAGAAGAATTGGGTCATGTATTTCGGCGGTTTTGGCGATCGCAATCATCCCGAACCCAAAGATATGGCGGGACTGGGATCGGGTTGGCAATTTGTAAGCGTTTGGTAGAACTACATCAAGGAGAAATATTTGTTGACAGTCAGCCCAATGTAGGCAGTACTTTCAAGTTTTTCTTACCCATCTTAAGATGGATCGAATAGATGGTCTAGCAAATTCTCAGCGAGCAGAACCAATCTAATCTAGATTTTCACTACTTTGTCAAAATTGACATCAACTTGGCATAACAATGCAACGCTAATTTGGTAAGTTACCAAAAATTAAATGCTAAATTTTCACTGGATGTGTAATTATGACTGCTGCGTTGACCGATCTTGATCTAAACAATAACTATGAAAACAACTGTCTAGATTTAGGTGCTTTTTCCCAGGCACTGAATAAATTACAAAATAGATCGGCATCATTGCGTCAGTCTTATAAATCAGCAAAACCTTATCCCCACGTTGTCATAGACAATCTTTTTGCCCCCGAACTTTTAGATCGTTTAGTTGCGGATTTTCCTAAGCAAGAAAATAGAAACTGGCTCGTTTGGGATACCAAGCACGAACTAAAGACTACATCGAAAGGTATAAATGGATTGTCTTTATTTACTCAGATGTTTTGCCTCTGGCTCAATTCTCAAGACGTAATTAGCACCATAGAGTCAATCGTCGATATTGATAACCTAGTTGGAGATCCCCTGTTTCATGGTGCGGGTTTACACGAAATGTATCGGGATGGCTGGTTGGAGATGCACGCGGACTATACCAAACACTTTAGTTTGCCTTTGATGCGACGAATTAATATCTTGATCTATCTCAATCGAGATTGGGATACTAGTTGGGGTGGCGAGTTAAAGCTGCAAAATCCTGAAAATAAGCAAGATAGCATAAGTTATCCGCCCAACTTCAACCGCACTATCATTTTCCCGACTACCGCTAAAACTTTACATGGTGTACCCAATCATCTTGCTTGCCCTCTAAATTGTAGTCGTAAGTTACTGTCAATTTACTATTGGACTCCAGTTCCTATGCCCTTGTGGTCAAAAATGGGAACTCCTTTACTTTGGGCATCAGATTCTAAGAAAAACTTGAAAAATTGGTTTGTCAATAAAATAGTCAGTAATTCTTGATTAGAGAATGAAGAGTTGTGTCAAGATTAACATCTGTCTGACATAGCAATGAAAGAACCGCTTGTTAACTTAACAATATAAATCAACTTATAAATCAACTTATAAATCAATTATTTACTTGCTTCAAGTAGGTTTTCACTACTGGAGGAAAAACTATGACCAGTTGCCCTTTCTGCTCCCAAAATTTACTTTCCCATCTACGTTCCCACGATCGCTATTAGTATTGTCAACATTTTTGGAATATTTTAGAATTATGCAACCACTTCAGACTATCGCTTTAATCTCAGTCCATAGTGACCCTGCTAATGAAACTGGTAGACAAAATATATATGTGCGTCAAGTAGGGGAAGCATTGTCTCGTATGGGTTGGCAGGTTGATATGTTTACCCGCAAAACTGAGATTAACCAAGAAGAAATAGTACAACATAATCCTTTATGTCGAACTATTCGCCTTACTGCGGGGGCAAAACAGTTTATTCGTCAAGAAAAATTGATTGGTTGTCTACCACAGTTTTTACAACAACTATTAAAATTTCAAGCAGAGAATAATCTTCAATATCGCTTAATTCATACCAATTACTGGCTTTCTGCATGGGTGGGTATGGAACTCAAAAAAATTCAATCCTTAAAACATATTCATACCTATCATTCATTAGGGGCAGTTAAATATATTGGAGAGCAGCAGCTTGACAATCTAGCAAAGAGTCGTCTGGAAATTGAAAAAACTTGTCTAGAAACAGCAGATCTCAATATTGCTACCTGTCCCCAACAAAGAGATTATCTTAGAGATTTGGTTTCAGATCGGGGGAATATAGAAATTATTCCTGGCGGCACAGACATCGATTTATTCGGCTCGATATCTCAAATTAAAGCAAGGCAAAAACTAGAAATTGAACCAGATCAATTTAACATACTCTATGTAGGTGGATTCGATCGCGATCGGGGAGTTGAAACCCTAGTCAAAGCTATTAGTAAACCTCAATTACATAGCAAGGCCAATATTCGTCTAACGTTGATTAATGACTCTTGCAAGATCAACATTATAGAACAAAAACGAATTGAGAAACTAGTTTGGGACGCGGGGCTTGATAACATCACTACTTTTGTCTCAAGATTTAGCCGATCGCAATTAGCTGTCTATCATGCTGCTGCCGATGTCTGCGTTGTTCCCAGCCATTATAATCCTTCAGGAATGGTAGCTATGGATGCGATGGCAAGCGGTACCCCTGTAATTGCTTCTAATTTAGGTGGCTTAAAATATGTAATCGAAGATCAAAAAAATGGTCTATTGTTTCCCTCTCAAAATTCATTTTTGTTAGCTAGAGCTATTTTTCACCTACTTACCAAACCACAATTGCGCTTGAGAATGAGTGTTATGGCTAGAGAAAGAGTATTTGAACTATTTACTTGGGATGGTGTGGCACAACAGCTTAATGAAATTTATCTAGAGCAAATAGGACGACAAAATCTTGAGTTACTAGATAAGTCATTGAGTTATTCAATTCAGGCGATTAAAGCATAAATTTAGTTTCAAGATATCCTAATTTTCAAACTAACGCCAAAATTATTATCTAAGAAATCAAAGGAGAATTAATAGATTATTGATGTTAGAAAGTACTAAATGTAAATGGCTGGTAAAAACCTTCGAGGGTGGAGAGAAAGTTAGGATTGACCCCGATACTCTATATTTAATCAAACAAGGGGCAGTTAAAATTAGTACTTACGACTTATCAGGCAAAACAATAATTTTAGGATATTGGGGTAAGGGAGATGTCGTTGGTCAATCTTTAACTAAGATCGACCCTTATGAAATAAAATGTCTAATTTCTACAGAAGTAGACTGTGTACCTTACCCAGATTGGCATCAAGTAGCCAAAGAAATACGTAGTTGTTATCAAGATGCTGAAAAACTGCTCTATATTTTGGGTCAAAATGGCGTAGAAGAAAAATTGCTAGAACTTCTAATTTATCTTGGCAATAAATTTGGCTCTATTCAAGCTAATGGTAAAGCAATTTTATTACCTTTGAGTCATAGAGAATTAGCTGAATTCTTAGGAGCTACTAGAGTAAGTATTACCAGATCGATGAACAAATTACAAAGTAAAAAGCTAATTGAATATCCTAAAAGAGGAACAATTATTTTACATACATCTCAAATTTCCAGACTAAATTATAAAATTTAATTATTCAGTTTTGAAAGGAGTCCTTGATCATGATTATAGGTTTATTATTCCAGCTACTTGTTTTCTTTTTTATTGCTTTTAATATATTACTACTCACCAAGCTTTTTCCTGTGGAACAAAAGCGTAAAAGAAAAGTAACAACCAGAAAAGCCTAAATTCATTTAATTTATAAATTAAATACTAGATGACTATATTCTTAACTTTGGGTGTAGTAATTGTTGCCCTAATCTGTTTTATTACAGAATGGTTGCCTGTAGATATTACGGCTCTTTGTGTGGCGGTAGTTTTAGTTCTATTAGGATTAGTTACTCCCGATGAAGGTATAGCGGGGTTTGGTAATTCTGCCACCATTACCGTGATGGCGATGTTTATTCTTAGTGCGGGAATTACTCGTACTGGAGTAATCCAAATCTTTCGCGATTTATTACTGAGGTGGGGAGGCAAAAGTATTACCCGTCAGATATTGGTAATGGGTTTGCTCGTCGGGCCAATTTCAGGATTTATTAACAATACCGCAGTAGTGGCTATATTTCTACCAATTATCGAAGACTGGTGTAAAAAAAGAGGTATATCTCCCTCTAAGCTGCTGATGCCTCTATCTTTCGTGACTATTTTGGGAGGCATGATTACCTTAATTGGTACTTCGACTAACATTTTGGCGAGCGGTATCGCTAAAGATTTGGGCTACCAAGAATTTAGTCTGTTTCAGTTCACTAAATTGGGTATTGTGACTTTTTTAGTTGGTTTAGCATATCTTGCTTTTGTAGCCCCTCGCCTGTTACCCAATCGTAAAGACTTAAATAGCGATCGCGTTAGTGAAGACTATGGTTTAGAAGATTATGTGACTGAAGTAATTGTTAAACCTGGTTCTAAATTAATTGGTAAAACATTGCGATCGTCTAAGTTGAGACAAAATTCTGCTGTCGATATCCTAGAAATTATTCGCAATGGCGAAAGATTACCTCAGCCCGTAGCCAATCAAACCATTTATGCCAACGATCTGTTGATGGTGCGAGGTAAAACTGAAGATGTTTTGCAGATTCGTACCGAACAGGGTATAGATATATTGCCAGACATCAAATTCAATCAACAAAATCTAGAAACTGAACTAAGTTCGGCAAATGAAGGTATTGCTGAAGTATTGATCTTATCTAACTCTCGTTTAATCGGCACAACTCTAAAAGATTTAAGATTTCGCCAACGCTATAACTTAACGGTGTTAGCCATTCGGCGCGGAGAGGAATTAATTAGAGACAGGTTGGGTAGAGTCAGCTTAAAATTCGGTGATCTACTGTTGGTGCAGGGTGCAAAACAAAGCTTGCTCGGTTTACAAACTACCAGAGAGTTACTGGTAATCGAGCAAAAAGAGCCAGAATTTATCCGTCGCAACAAAGCCTGGTTGGCGGTAGGGATTGTTTTGGGAGTTATCTTACTCGCTGCTTTTGATATCCTACCGATTTTGGTCAGTGCTTTGGCTGGTGTCGTGCTGATGATTGTTACTGGCTGTCTTAAACCTGGAGAAATCTACGGTGCGGTAAGATGGGACGTAATTTTTCTTTTGGCGGGGTTAATCCCTTTAGGTACGGCAATGGAAAACTCTGGGGCGACTAAATGGCTGGCAGATAATCTGATGGTAGTAGGTGGCAATTTTAGCGGTTATTGGATTTTGTTGTTCTTCTTTGTGATTACTTCTCTACTGACAGAGATCCTTTCTAATAACGCTTCAGTAGTTTTACTAATTCCCATTGCAGCCAAAGTAGCTGAGTCTCTCAATCTCAATCCAGTGGCGATGATGTTTGCCGTCACCTTTGCAGCATCTAATAGCTTTATGACTCCCATTGGCTATCAAACAAATACTATGGTGTATAGCCCAGGAGGGTATAAATTTAGCGACTTTTTCCGCGTTGGCGCACCTTTAAATTTGATTATGGCGATCGTAACACCCTTGCTAATTATGAAATTCTACGGATTGTAATTTGCTTTACATGAGCTATCTTAGCGTTACCACCAATTCCAAGATAAGTCAGTATTAATGTCTAAGCACTATGTCAGATTAGTAGGATTAATTGCAGTTTTATTGATTAGTGTTTTAGACTATTTCATTGTCGTTGATATTTCTCTGTCTATTCTCTATTTACTGCCTATTGTCTTCACTAGTTGGCATGGTACGAGGCGGTTTTCAAGTCTTTTGGTGTTCGTTAGCAGTGTTGGCTGGTTTTTGGCAGAGTTTTCAGCTAAAGAAAATCTAAATTTTGCTATTCTGCTTTGGAATACGGCAGTTAGATTAATTGTCTTTTTGACTATAGCTCATCTTTTATCTAGCCTAAAATTAGCCTATGAACGAGAAAAAACCCTGTCCCAAACCGATGGATTGACGAAAATAGTTAATCGGAGATTTTTTTTAGAAATATTAGACACAGAGTACCAGCGATCGCTACGTTATGACTGTTGTTTTACCTTGGCTTATTTGGATTTGGATAACTTCAAACAGATTAACGATCGCTTTGGACACCAGACAGGAGACGATCTGTTAAAGCTGGTGGCACAAACCCTGCAAAAAAATATCCGTGAAATTGATACGGTAGCCCGCTTGGGGGGAGACGAATTTGCCTTACTTTTACCCGAAACAAACTATCAAAATGGCAAGCTTGTTTTAAACCGTCTTCAACAACAGTTAATGACAGAGATTACAGCTTATTCTCCCCCAGTCAGCACAAGTATTGGAACAATTACATTTTTGAATGTACCCGAATCGGTGGATAAAATACTAGAATCTGTAGATAATCTGATGTATAAAGTTAAAAAAAGTGGCAAAAACGGAATTGAACATCAGCTATTTCCATAAGTCTAATCATCAGAAATCCTTAAAGATTGTAAATTTATCAAAATTGACATCGAAAAGACATCTAATTGATAGATAGTTTGTTTATCTTAGACAGGCTCAAAAACTGTTAATATCCTCTTTCTGGGCTTAATAAAGCAGTCACCCTTTTATATCGCTAAAACTTTGTTCCAAAACACAAATGAAAATTGCTATTCTATCTCAAGATTCCTCTTTATACTCCACCAGAAGACTTAAAGAAGCGGGGGAAGAACGAGAGCATCAAATACGGGTGATTCCTTATTTGCGCTGCTATATGAATATTACTTCTCGTCGTCCCAGCATCATATTTAATGGTACTCCCTTAGAAAACTTTGATGCTGTGATCCCTCGAATTGGTGCATCGAGAACATTTTACGGTACAGCAGTTGTACGTCAATTTGAAGTCATGGGAGTGTTTAGTGCTAACGAATCTCAAGCTATTTCCCGCAGTCGCGACAAACTACGCTGTATGCAAATCCTGGCTAGAGAAGGAGTAGGTTTGCCAGTAACTGGTTTTGCTCATGCTACCCAAGACATTGACGGTTTGATTGAAACCGTGGGAGGCGCACCTTTAGTGATCAAGCTTTTGGAAGGAACTCAGGGAATTGGCGTAGTTCTAGCTGAAACCTATCAGGCTGCCAAATCAGTAATTGAAGCATTTAGAGGTTTAGATGCCAATATTTTGGTGCAAGAATATATCAAAGAAGCAGGAGGCGCAGACATACGCTGTTTTGTTGTAGGGGGAGAAGTAATTGCAGCGATGAAGCGTCAGGGAGCAAAAGGGGAATTTCGTTCTAATTTACATCGAGGTGGTAATGCTGAGAAAATCGATCTTTCTGTGGAAGAGAGAACCACCGCAATTAAAGCAGCCAAAGCGATGGGCTTGAATGTAGCGGGGGTTGATTTACTTCGTTCTAACCATGGTCCTGTAATTATGGAAGTCAATTCCTCTCCTGGATTAGAGGGAATTGAGAAAGCGACGGAAATGGATGTGGCGGGAAAAATTATTGAATATGTGGTTCAAAATGCAGAGCCTAATAATGTCAAAGACTCAATCAAATATTAAAACTAAAACTCCCTTTTTATTTAGGATCGATAAAATTCAGTATTTGACAAAACTGACATAAGAAAAACACACTCTAGAAACATTGGTTGATTAATATGCAAATTACAAATTAAATAAGCACAAAAAGAGTTCAGTCAGCCTAGTTCTATAGTCAGATATAGAAGCGGGGGAACCAATACAGGGGGCGTATTTCTACTATAGGTAGTCAGGGACATCTCTCAGTCCTAGCCCGTCAGCTAACCTCGTCGGCATTGAGAGGAGATTGAAGAAACAGTATTTTTATATTGTTTTCATCACGATCCTTAGTTACTAACTGCTCTCTACAACTAGCTATTTTGCTTTAGTTACCAAGGAGATTTAGATTTATGTTTAAAATTGGCGATCGTGTCCAGCATCAAACAACAGGGATTACTGGCAAGGTAATTGGCTATGGATATCGACAAGTCAACGACCGCTACTATAAAACTACTATCAAGGTAGAATTGCTCTCCTATTTTCCGATTAAGCCAATAGCAGAAGATTTAGCAGATCGATGGATCAGACAGGACGCGAAAATACTAACTCTTTCTTTGCCTAAATTAAAATTGTTGTCTCATTGAGATAAATTGCGACACATCTACATTTTTTTTCTAACTTGCCAATTAGCAATATTTGTTTAATTGGCAGGTCATACCTCACTTATATTTAAGACAGCCAGGTTTTATCTGACTGGCTTTTTTTTGAACCTATCATTTAGCAGAATTACTCCTATTAGTCTTAATCTCAGAAGCAAGATCGATCGGATTGGTATCGACCGACAAAGTAATTGTCAAGATTGAAACTTCTAGCATCACGCCCCAAAACCAATATGGAATTAATCTCAGCCACGATACGCGAACCTATTTTCACCTTTGCCCTACTACTAGGAATTATTTTTATAGTTCCACCGATCTTTGAAAAATTAAAGTTGCCAGGCTTGGTAGGACTCTTAATAGCAGGGGTAATCTTTGGCAGCAGTGGCTTGAGTTTACTAGATAGTAAGTCAGAGACCATGGTTCTTTTGGCAGATATTGGCAAAATCTATCTGATGTTTGTGGCAGGATTAGAAATTGACATGGAGCAGTTTCGTCGTACTAGAAATCGTTCGATGGGATTTGGTTTTGCTACTTTTGCCGTTCCCTTAATTGCTGGAATTTTGGTCGGAAAAGCATTCGGTTTTGGCTGGAATACAGCGGTTTTAATTGGCTCTCTCTTAGCTTCCCATACCCTGCTGGCGTATCCCATCGTCAAACGATTAGGGGTAGTCAATGACGAAGCAGTCACGGTCACGATTGGGGCAACTATATTTACTGATATTGGTTCTTTGCTGGTATTGGCAATATGTTTAGGGGTAAACCAGGGAGATTTTACCGCGATCGATTTGGGTATATTATTAGGCTCTTTGATTATTTATACCTTAGTGGTGCTGTTGGGCTTAGATCGTTTGGGTAAATCCTTTTTCCGCCGTTCTAAAAACGACCAGGGCAATCAATTTCTGTTTATACTCTTGGCATTGTTTGTTGCTTCAGTGGGGGCGCAGGCAATTGGCATTGAAAAAATTGTCGGGGCTTTTTTAACGGGATTGGCGGTTAATGATGTTATCGGTGATGGGCCAGTTAAAGAAAAAGTAGAATTTATCGGTTCGGTCTTGTTTATTCCTATTTTCTTTGTGGATATGGGCTTGCTGATTGACTTGGACGCTTTTCAGGATGTTTTTCGCTCTGTGGGTATTCCGCTCTCCATTGTCGGAGCATTAATTTTAAGCAAGTTTATTGCAGCTTGGATCGCCAAAATAGCCTATCGCTATAGCTGGCAACAAACTATAACCATGTGGTCGCTATCGTTACCCCAGGTGGCAGCAACTCTGGCTGCTGCTTTGATTGGTTTTCAGGCACAGATTATTAACGAGCGGGTCTTTAACAGCGTTATCTTATTAATGTTGGTAACTTCGATCGCCGGCCCTTTAATTACCTCTCGTGCTGCTGCTCAGTTGAATAGTCAAGATTCACCTGAAAGGGAAAGGGATCGAGAATTTACTAGTGATGCTCCTGTGGCGAAAGGTTTACGAGTGGTCGTTCCCGTATATAATCCCCAAACAGAACGTTATTTATTGCAGTTAGCTTCTTTGTTGACCCGTAAAGATGAGGGAGAAATTATCCCTTTGGCGATCGCTAAAGCTGAATCCCGCTTAGATTCTCCTCAACTAAATGTAGATGTAGAACGGTGTCAAAAATTGCTCGCTCAAGCTCAATCCATAGGCGAAGAATTAGGCATAGTGGCTCAACCAGAGTTAAGAATTGCCTATGATATTGCTCAAGGTATTAGTCATGCCAGTCGAGAAGTCAATGCTGATTTAATTGTCTTAGGATTTGATAATTTAAGGAGCTTTCGCTCTCTTTTATTTAGCTCTGTTACCGATAGTGTACTTTGGTCGGCACACTGTTCGGTAGTCATGGCTAGTATGCATGATTCTCCTCTAAAAATTAGACGTATTTTAGTACCAGTAGAAAGCTTCTATCCTGTTGGGTTGCGTCCGATTCGTTTTGCTCAAAACTTAATTACTGAAGGCACGGAAATTACCTTGCTCCATGTCTGCCCCTATGGGAGTTCTCAAGAACGTAAAACCCATCTACACAATAAATTAGAAACTATCGGCAAACATTTTTTACCTGATACTAGGCTAGATATTCAGGTAACGGCTCAAAACAATTTTGTACGGGAAATTTTAAACGCCAGCAAAACTCATGAGCTAGTAATCTTGCGATCGCAACGTCAGCGCGTCGGCGTAGATAGTTTGGCTCTGGGTGCTACTACCAAGCCTTTAATTCAGAATTTGAACTGTTCGATTATTTTACTCGGAGAATTATCAAGCTTTGACTAACCAACTAGACTTTGAATATTAATGCCAATTATCCAAAAAAGAGCCTTGGCTAATTCCAATTAAACGGCGGTACTGCACCACTGCTTCGGTTTCACTTAACCCTGCAATAATATCTACTGCCATCCGAATCTTTTCCAAACACATCTCGGTTTTATTGCCAGTATGCTCCTCAATTTCCAAGAATTCCCTGACAAAGCGAGGGGGAATAAAACTTAAATCGCGATCGCGAATTGCTTCTAAATAAATTTCAAATAGAGTCTTGATAATTCTTTTTTGTCCATATCTTTGGGTAGCTAAACGAGGAGCGGAAATAACATAAGACCAAACAATACGCTGTAAAAATCTCAACTCTTCTTCTCGATTGCGATTGTATTTTAAATAACCGCGATCGCCATATTCTGTAGTCAATTCTACAGAATGAATATAAGTTTGAATTAGCTGGGAACTAATACGCTTAATCTGAGCTTTTTGCTCGAACGAACCTGGAGGATATTGTCCTTTGAGGTTATAAGTAGCATTGAGAAAATTTTGAAATCGGTGAGGATTGGCTTTGACTACTTTAGCCACCCAATTGTGAGGAGATTCCCTCAGCCATTTATTAATAAAACGATCCAATTCATCCCAATCTGTAGCCAACAACTCCAGAGGAATTAAACCAGCCAAATAAAAATCTTCCAAATCATGAACGCTATAGGTAATATCATCGGCAAAATCCATAATACTAGCTTCAATGGATTGAGTATCACTACCCTCTGGTTTGGCAAATTCAAACCCTTGACGATCTAAGTCATAAATAGAATATTTGCGATGCCTTTTACTAGTAGGATCGGCAGATCTCAACCAAGGATACTTCAAGACAGCATTAAGAGTAGCTTTAGTTAAATTTAGACCATAATAATCAATACGGTGAATTGCCAATCGCGTCAAAATGCGAAACGATTGAGCATTCCCCTCAAAACCGTCCGATAAACCAGCCTTAACCGCACAATTATCTAATTCTTCCTCCGCAGTATGACCGAAGGGAGGATGTCCCAAATCGTGGGCTAAAGCAGCAGATTCTACTACATCTGGATCGATTCCCCCAATAGCTGCTGCGACATCAGGCTGTTCCTCCACCAATCTTTCTGCTAATCTACGAGCTACCTGTGCTACCTTTAAAGAATGAGTTAGACGATTGTGAAAGACATGGCCTTCTTGCGCCGTGACTACTTGAGTAATCTGGGCTAAACGTCGAAATGCCGAAGAATACAAAATGCGATCGCGATCGACTTGAAATGATTTGCGACTGTCTCCTGGTTTATCTCCTTTATTTCCAAACGGCTTGTGTTGTCTTTGTTGTCTTTCCAACATAAACCCTCAATCTTCAAAAAAGACGTACTCTCATCTCGATAGTACGCCTTAACCAAATTTTTAGCCGTAGTTTGAACGGGAAAATTACAAAATTTCTAAATCCCAGGTAGAATTAAACTTTACTTTTCCTTCTTCCACTAAACCCCAAGCAGCTTCTTTGAGAGTGCGATGAGACAAGTTTGCTTCTACTCCCAAGTTCAGTCCCAGTTGTTGCAAGCTCATAGGGGTTTGATGCTCTTGTAGTTCGGCTAATAGTAAATCCCTAGTCTGTTCTACTTGTTCGACAGCAGATAGTTTCATGTACTTGTACTGATTAAAATTAAAACATAGCAGCTTAATACTATATATAGAGTTTTATGAGATACTTTTTCATTTTAAACTCTACCTATAGTGCCGTCTCTTATTATGCAACAAGATCGGCAAGTGGGATAAAAGTTTTTTGCTTGTTGGGATTACCTTCTAACTTTTAAAAATTAAATAAAATTACGTAGAAAATTAAGCTAAAAATATAATTATTCAAATAAAGACTGAAGATTAACTGAGGCTCGATCGCTATTTTCCTGTTTATAATCAAAGGCGAATATTCGGTTGTATCGATAGTATGATTACTCAGTGCCTTAACCCTAACTGTCTTCACGTTAATCTTACAGATACAAAGTTATGCCAGCAATGTAATTCTACTTTGCTTTTGATGGATAGATATCGAGCTGTTAGTCTTTTAGGTCAAGGGGGTTTTGGTCGAACTTTTTTAGCAATTGATGAATTTAAACCATCTCAGCCACGTTGCGTGATCAAACAGTTTTTACCTGAAGTAAAAGGAAAAAAAGCCCTCAAAAAAGCAACTGAATTATTTGAAAGAGAAGCTGCTCGGCTCGATGAATTGGGCAAACATCAGCAAATTCCTGAGTTGTTGGCGTTTTTTAATCAAGAAGAACGTAAATATTTGGTTCAAGAATTTATTGATGGCGAAGATCTATCAAAAGAATTAAAAAATCAAGGTGTGTTCGATAGCAAAAAAATCAAAGAATTACTATTAGACTTATTATCAGTTTTAGATTTTGTGCATAATAACAATGTGATTCATCGCGATATTAAACCAGAAAATATTATTAGAAGAAAAAAAGATAACAAACTAGTTTTAGTCGATTTTGGTGCAGCTAAAGAAACTATGGGAGAAAATACTTCAGCGGTGGGAACAATTATTGGTTCTGCTGCTTATATTGCTCCCGAACAAGCAGTAGGAAAAGCTAAGTTTGCCAGCGATCTTTATAGTCTGGGTGCAACCTGCCTTCACTTATTAACCAATATCGAACCTACAGAACTTTTCGATGTTGCAGAAGGAGAATGGATCTGGCGCGACTATCTTCAAGATAATGAAATTGATTACGAACTCAGTCGCGTTTTAGATAAACTAGTAGAAGGCGCGACTAAACGACGTTTTCAATCGGTAAGTGAAGTATTAGCAGCATTGAGTGGCAATACAAATCCAAATTCTACCTATTCTTCTCGATCCGATCTTATTAAAGCTCAATATAGCAATCCCTCATCACATAAAAATCAAATTCCATCCACTAGAGTAAAAAAGCAAATTCAAAAACTAGAATTAAAAATCTTTGAATATGATTGGCAAACTATTGCTGACAATTCTGGTTTGATTATAGGTAAAAAATCTCACTTACAAACTTACCTCCATCATGGAAAAGCTAAGTACATAACTATTAATTTAGCTAAAGATATTACTTTAGATTTGATTGGTATCCCTGGAGGAAAATTTCTCATGGGTTCCCCTAACAATGAATTAGAAAGAGAAAAAGAAGAAAGCCCCCAGCACCAAGTTTCTGTTCGTCCTTTTCTATTTGGAAAATATCCTATTACTCAAGCTCAATGGCAAGCCATAATGGGTAATAATCCTGCTAAGTTTGTCGATTCAGATGTATCTTTAAGCAAAAAACCTGTAGAACGAGTATCTTGGTTTGATTGCAATTTATTTTGCGAAAAATTATCTCAAAAGATCGGTAGAGAAATTAGATTACCCACTGAAGCAGAATGGGAATATGCTTGCAGAGGAAAAACTACAACTCCCTTTCATTATGGCTCGACTATTGGTGCAGAATTAGCTAATTATAATGGCGAAGATGTTTATGGATCTGGCTTTGAAGGAGAAAATCGTCGCGAAACTACAGATGTCGATCGCTTTTCTCCCAATAGATTTGGTTTGTACGATCTTCATGGTAATGTAGCAGAATGGTGTGCTGACAGTTGGCACGATAACTATCATAATGCTCCTACAGATGGAAGTGCGTGGACTAATAATAATCCCAAGGATAGTCGCATTCTTCGAGGGGGTTCTTGGCTGCATTTACCAGGATCTTGTCGTTCTGCTCAAAGAATTAAATCCGATCCTAAAAGTAAATCTGATGCTTTTGGTTTTCGGATTGCTGCAAGTATTTAATTCCTCAAACTAAGATGAAAATTTTGATTACTTAAAGGCTTACGTTAGTTATAATAATCTCAGAAAAAGCTAGCTAAAATATTTAGTAAAAGTTAGCTAGCCAAATATCAATTTAATCTCGTTGAAAAACTATTAAACTGCCAGGCTTAATAGTTTTTTTCATTGGCAAAATAAGCGATAGTTCCTAATCCTACCCCCATAATATATCCAGCCGTAATTACAACAACTAGCGCGATCTCATAGGAAGATAATATCATCACCAAACCTCTTGATAATTTACACACACAATCTAGCAATTAAGTCAATAAATATCAATAAATATTAACGATCCCTGGCAATTGTTACATATAGCAATAAATAATTAATCAATCAGATTAATTATGAAGACACTATGGAAAAGTGCTATTCTTCGTCTGAAGATACCTTGAAGTGTTTTATAAAATCTAGCTGATTGCAGGATTAAGATGAGAATTCTCGACTAAAATATTTCAATTATGAGAGAAATTTACAGCTAAAAGTCGATTGAAAGCGATCGCTAAAGATCCCCATCATGATTATTACTGTGATTATGCAGGTTTTAAAATCGTGATTGCGTAACATTCGGGAGATAAATAATTACTAGCGATCGCTTGAAGTTCTTCTGACTGTAGCTTACTGACAATCTGGGGATATCGTGCAGAATCGGCAGCAGTAGCTACTATATTATAAAAACCATAAATACTGGCTAGCTGACTGGGAGTTTCAGTAGAAAAAATATAGTCGTTGATTAGTTGTCTTTTAGCGCGAAGAATTTCAGTTTCAGGAATCGGATCTTTTTGCAGTCGTTCTAAGCGATCGCTAATAATATTTTCCACCATCTCCAAATTTGCTGTTTCCAACCAAGCTGCGATCGTAAACATACTAGAATCTTTTTGCAGAGATAAATTACAATCAATATCCATCACCAATTGTCTTTCTTCTCGCAATTCTCTGACTAACCCCGAACTACGCCCACCAGATAAAATTAGAGCAATTAAATCTAGGGCGATCGCTTGAGTTAAATTTTGCGCTCCAGGACATACCCAAGCCATCAAAAGACGAGCTTGTTCGATGCGAGGAAGATGTAATTCCTGACGGCGAACGGCGATAGCTGCTGGTTCGGCTTCCACTATTACGGGAGGACATTCAGAACGGACGCTAAAATCGCTAAAATTTTCATTAACCAACGCCAAGGCTCGTTCTTGTTCGACACCACCAACAATGACTACTGTCATATTTTCTGGCTGATAGTGAGTGCGGTGAAAACAGCGCATCTGATTGGGAGTATGCTCTAACAACAATTCTTCATCTCCTAATATCGAGCGTCGGTAGGGATGACACTGATAGGTATTCTGACATAAAGCTTGAAATCCCAAAAAATCAGGATCGTCATTACTAGAATAAATCTCTTCGATAACAACCTCTCGTTCGCGAACAAATTCCTCATCGGCAATATTAGCGCGCAATAAAATATCTGCTAAAGCTGGTAGAGTTTTTTCTAAATGAGGTGCAGCAGTAGTTAAATAAAAATGGGCATAATCATAGCTAGTAGCTGCGTTGGCTATTCCTCCCGTATTTTCGATGAGCCAATCAAATTCACCTACCATTACATTAGGAGAACCTTTAAAAATCATATGCTCCAAAAAGTGTGCCATTCCCGACCATTTTGTCGGTTCGGCGATCGCACCTGCTTGCACCCAAATATCAGCTACTACTACAGAAGTCGCTGGTAAGTATTGATGAATAATGGTCAATCCATTACTTAACTCAAATGTTTTGGCGTTAAATGGAGCGTTATAGACAGATTGCGATAATATTGGCATCAAATAACTAGAGGAGCGTTAATTTAGCTAATCATATCTTTTCTATAATGCTGTTCTTGTTACATTTGTGACAAAATAATTTTACAATTTCAAGTTTTGTAGAGATCGAATGTAAGATAGCCCACCGCCACGCCGTTTTACCTAAGTTTATGACCTGGAAGTCCAGGGTGGGAATTGGCTGCCTTTATATCCATTTCCGAGTACATGCTCGGTATACTTCCATAAAAACTATTGCTACTCCCTCATAAATCAAGCATAGATCAATAAACTTGGAAGGTAGTCACCAACGCGGTAGTGGTACTTTATACATGATAATCAGTTTTTCAAATTTAGCAAGAAAATTAGTCGTAAATTTGATAATAAATAAAAATGAGTAGTTATGATAACCACTCATTTCTAATTATTTGTTCGACTTATATCCCGAACATCAATTTCAAAACTTGCTTTCTATACGGAAACAGTTGTTTTGTTACCAGTAGACAATTCGCCTTTAGCGTATTTAGCAGCATAATCGTCTAAAGAAACTTGTTTGATTTTGCTTGCATTACCAGCAGTACCAAAAGCTTCATAACGTCTAAGACATACAGTTTTCATGTATGCGATCGAAGGCTTGAGGAAATGACGGGGGTCAAAGTTAGAAGGATCTTTGAAAGCTGCTTCACGGATAGCAGCAGTGATAGCCAAACGGTTATCAGTATCGATGTTAACCTTGCGAACACCACTCTTGATACCTTTTTGAATTTCTTCTACAGGTACACCATAAGTTTCAGGAATTTTACCACCATTAGCATTAATGATGTCGATCCACTCTTGAGGTACGGAGGAAGAACCGTGCATTACCAAGTGTACGTTGGGTAGACGACGGTGAATTTCTTCAATTCTGCTGATAGCTAGAATTTCGCCAGTAGGTTTGCGAGTGAATTTATAAGCACCATGACTAGTACCAATAGCAACAGCTAGAGCATCTACTTGAGTGCGCTCAACGAATTCTACCGCTTCATCGGGATCGGTCAAAAGTTGTTCTTTGCTCAACGTTCCTTCAAAACCGTGACCGTCTTCTGCTTCGCCTTGACCAGTTTCTAATGAACCCAAGCAACCAAGTTCGCCCTCAACACTAGCACCAACAGAGTGAGCCACTTTAACTACTTCTGCGGTTACGTTTACATTGTATTCAAAACTAGCAGGAGTCTTAGCATCAGCTTCTAAAGAGCCGTCCATCATGACGCTAGTAAAACCATTGCGAATCGCAGAATAGCAAGTGGCAGGGCTGTTTCCATGATCTTGGTGCATGGCGATCGGAAGGTGAGGATAGCTTTCCGCTGCCGCTAGTACTAGGTGACGTAGGAAATTTTCTCCAGCATATTTACGTGCGCCACGAGAAGCTTGTAAGATTACTGGGCTGTCAGCTTCGTTGGCAGCTTCCATAATGGAGATAATTTGCTCCATGTTATTAACGTTATAAGCAGGAATACCATAACTGTTTTCAGCAGCGTGTTCTAAAAGCAAACGCATTGGGACGAGCGCCATATATATTCTCCCTAATTTATATCTTTGTCAAATAGTTAAGTTTTTAAGAAATTTTAACTTCTTACTTGTCAATCTTAAGATATTTTTTACATCTAGACTAATTTAATTTGTTAGTTCATCGAAAAATTGTTGCGTCTTATTGAATTTTTAAAATTTATGACTTACTAAAAGTAGCCAGTAAGAGTAAGACTACTCCAACATTGATCGATACATCCGCTATATTGAAAACAGGAAAATTGATTAAGCGAAAATCTAAAAAATCTACTACATAACCAAATAAAAAGCGATCAATCCCGTTACCTACAGCCCCTGCCAAAACAAATCCATATCCTAATTGTTCTAGCAGAATCATCCTGGGACTGTACCAAACAAAAATAATCAACAATAAACTAACGATCAAAGAAACCCAGCGCAAGATCTCGACTTGTCCGCTAAATACGCTAAAAGCAGCACCCGTATTAATTACATAAGTTAGATGAAATACTCCTTCCCACAGGGGAAAAGTATTGTTGACTGTGGCAAATTCCCTGACAATTGAGTATTTTGTTAGTTGATCGAAAATAATCCCGATAATAGTAACCAGCCAAAAAATTCGTTTGCGCTTCATTAATCTATTTCTCATAGCATTCAAATATCAATAAAAACAGAACTGAGTTATAATTGTTAAGAAATTTTGAGCTAACGACACAAAAGTCTATAGACCAATCCTTATGTCTCTTCCTATTCGCAACATTGCAATCATTGCTCACGTCGATCACGGTAAAACAACTCTTGTAGACGCGCTACTCAAACAATCGGGTATTTTCCGCGAAGGCGAAGACGTACCAGATTGTGTCATGGACTCTAATGACCTCGAACGAGAACGAGGAATCACTATTTTGTCCAAGAATACAGCAGTTAGCTATCAAGACACCTTAATTAATATTGTTGATACTCCTGGACACGCAGATTTCGGTGGAGAAGTAGAGCGCGTTTTGGGTATGGTGGACGGTTGCGTATTGATCGTTGATGCTAACGAAGGACCTATGCCACAAACCCGCTTCGTACTCAAGAAAGCTTTAGAAAAAGGCTTACGTCCTATTGTTGTAGTTAATAAAATTGATCGTCCCCGCGCTCATCCTGATGGTGCAGTAGATAAAGTGTTCGATTTGTTTGTAGAATTGGGTGCAGATGACGACCAGTGTGACTTTACTACTCTTTATGCTTCTGGTTTAGAAGGCTATGTTAAAGAAGCATTAGAAGAAGAAGGGGTAGATATGCAGCCTTTGTTTGAAGCAATTCTCAACCATGTCCCGCCACCAGCAGGAGATGTGGACAAACCTTTACAGTTGCAGGTAACTACTCTAGATTATTCTGATTATTTAGGTCGCATTGTGATTGGTAGAATCCACAATGGAGTTTTGAAAGCTGGGCAACAAGCAGCATTAATCAAAGAAGATGGCAAAGTTGTCAAAGCTAAAATCTCTAAGCTTATGGGCTTTAAAGGATTAGCTAGAGTTGAACTACCAGAAGCAGGTGCGGGTAATATTGTGGCAGTCTCTGGTTTTGCTGACGCCAATATTGGGGAGACTATCACTTGTCCTAACGAACCTCAAGCTTTGCCTTTAATTAAGGTAGACGAACCAACTTTACAAATGACTTTCTCGGTTAATAATTCTCCATTTGCAGGACAAGAAGGTGATTTTGTAACTTCTAGACAAATTCGCGATCGCTTGATGCGAGAATTGGAAACTAATGTGGCTCTCCGTGTGGAAGATGGAGATTCGGCAGAGAAATTCTTGGTTTCTGGTAGAGGAGAATTGCACTTAGGGATTTTAATTGAAACGATGCGTCGTGAAGGCTATGAGTTTCAAGTATCCCAACCACAAGTAATTTATCGCGAAATTAAAGGCAAACCTTGCGAGCCTTTTGAATATTTAGTATTGGATGTTCCTGAAGCTGCTGTAGGAAGCTGTATCGAACGTCTCGGACAGCGCAAAGGCGAGATGAAAGATATGCAGAATAATGGCGGACGCACTCAGCTAGAATTTGTCATTCCTGCTAGAGGTTTGATTGGTTTCCGTGGTGATTTTGTCAGAATTACTCGCGGAGAAGGGATTATGAATCATAGTTTCTTAGAGTATCGTGGTTTCTCTGGCGAATTAGAAACTCGTTACAATGGGGTGATTACTGCTTTTGAGGAAGGTGTAGCGACATTTTATGCCCTTAAAAATGCTGAAGATCGAGGAGTATTCTTCATCACTCCAGGGACTAAGGTTTACAAGGGTATGATTGTTGGGGAACACAATCGCCCTCAAGACCTTGAATTAAACGTTTGTAAAGCCAAGCAATTGACTAACCACCGCGCTGCTAGTGGAGATGAATTGGTACAGCTACAAGCACCTACAGAAATAAGTCTGGAAAGAGCTTTGGAATATATTGGTGCTGATGAATTGGTGGAAGTTACCCCTGAATCTATTCGTTTGCGCAAGCTAAATACTAAGAAATTAGCTAAAAGATAGATTAAATTCCTCGTAGTTGAGTTAATTTGTCTAGAAGTTTCAGTAAATCATAAAAATATATTAAGGGTAGTTATTAATAACTACCTTTTTTCTTTAGATATAATTGTTAATTACTCATAGTTGAAATCATCTTGAATATTTTCCTGGAATTCTAATTCCAAACTATCTCTCCCAAACGTTTCTAAATATAGTTCCCATTTTGGAGGATTGCTGACAGAATTGTATTTATAAGTTGCCAAACATTGTTTTTTTTGGTTGAAAATATTGAGACTATAGCCGTGTTTTCTAACTACTGTGCCGAATTGATTTACAAATCGATATCGTCCAAAATAATCTAAAAGCGTCCATAATTGCCAATTAACAGTTAAGTTTATTTGCTGTTTTTGAGGATAAGTCAGCCAATTTTGAATCAAATTACCGTCAAAAGGATCGAACTGCTCTGCTGCCCACCAAATGCTTTCTTGAGGAATATCTGCATTCGTATTTCTTCGGTTGATTGCTTTAAGATCTTTTTCTATTTTGGTTCGATCTTTAGAATCATTGATAAATGGTAAGGATGAATGAATCACACCGTCGCAACTGGCGATCGCTTTTATTCCAGGTTCGGAGAAAGTATTCAAAGCGATCGCCGATTTGGTGATTAATAAAACCGATAGTCCTATTAAGTTAATTAATAGTAATAGATAGTATCTATTCATAAAAGATTTAATAGACAATAGTTATCAGTTAATTGCATCAAAAATTCTTACTTTTAAATAAGTAAGTAAGTAATAAAACCAAAGTTAGGTATTCAATTATAATTAAATATTTGATGAATTTAAAAGCCTATAAATCTTCAAACTATTGTTGGTCAACACTTTGAGCCAATAAAGTAAAATATTTGCTACTTGATGTGATTTTTTTGATCGACTACTAGGGGTGTGCGATCAAATGAATATAATAATTACAACTTTTGTCTTGTAATGAAATTTTGACTACTTGATTGAATATTCTGTAGTTATTATTATCTAAACGCGCAAAGTATTCTAAAAAGCCAACTTCATAGATTTTATTCGTTCTGTCTTTAGTAATATGCCACAAGAAAAACCCAATGTACCAAAACAACTACGTTTAGGGAGGACTAGAAATTCTATCGAAAGAAAACCGCCTGAAGCTAGTGGGGGGTCTGGATCTATTCGGACTAATTTTCAGGAAATTAATTGGACTCCCAGCAAATTAACCATTACTATAATTCTTCTGTGTATTCCTTATATTGTAGCGATTATTGTATCTTTAGCAGTTAAAAATTATTTGATTGCTGGAGTATTTGTGGGTATAGGATTTTTGGTCGTAGGAATGTACTTTCTTCTCCGCTATTTGGAAAGATCGGATTTTTGAAAGGTCGACTTTTTTTTGATTAATCAGAAAAGACTTGTCTGAATTTACAGACAAGTCCTGATCGGTTTATTCCAAAATAATATAGATAATACTTGTCGGTTTTAAAAGCTCAAGACATCATGCGATCGAGAATTTTTTGCACGATCTGCATTCCAGTAAGAGCTTGCCAACCAAACAACCCTAAAAGCACAATATTCAAGGAAACATGAGTATTACGAGCTAAGTCATTACCCTTTTGCATATAGGGTACTAAAGATGCAGAAATAGCGATTAGACAAGTCATTCCCAAACCTGCTAGTAGATGAGGTCCGACAAATAGCTTACCGTTATTAATATAGGTAACTGCCATACCACCAATATTTCCTACTACCATCAAGGCTAACAAAATTGACCCCATTTTGTGGTGTCTTTGACTAAAATTCTGTTTAATTAATTCTTTTCTGGTTTCTTTGTCTGCACTACGAACTTTAGAACTTTTAACTCCGAGATACAAAGCATAAATAGTAATGCCAAACAGTGTCCACATTAAAATTGGATGACCAAATTGCGACCAGGTTTTTATTCCTTCAGGAATTTCCAATGCCATGATGTTCTCCTCTCTAACTTGTATAATCTAAAGACTTTATAAAAATTAACTTAACATATATTGATATTTCTAAATGATTAAACCCTATCAATTGCCTCCTTTGCTTAAACCTGGAGATTTAGTTATGGCGATCGCTCCTAGCGGATCGCTTAAAACAACTGATGCTTTGGAAAAAGGAATTGCTATTTGGCAGGAGAGGGGTTATAGAGTAGAACTAGGTAAAAATTATCAGTCTTGTTATGGTTATCTGGCAGGAAGAGATCGCAATCGTCGGGAAGATATGACCACAGCTTGGCAAAACCCAGAATGTAAGGCAATTATTGCTATTCGTGGTGGTTATGGAGGAGCAAGATTACTAGAAGACTGGAGTTGGTCGACTAACAAGAGAAAATGGATTATCGGATTTTCTGACATTACTAGTTTGTTGTGGAGTTTGGCAACAGTAAATATTTCTAGCCTTCACGCGCCCGTATTAACCACCCTTGCATCCGAACCCCCGTGGGCGATCGACCGAATGTTTGATTATTTAGAAACTGGCAAAATAAAACCTCTACAAGGCAAACCAGGAAAAGGAGGAGAAACTACAGGAATATTATTACCCGCCAATTTGACTGTAGGTATTCACCTTTTAAACACGCCCCTTCAGCCAAGTTTTAAGGGGGCGATCATCGCTCTGGAAGATGTTACCGAGTATCCCTATCGTATTGATCGAATGTTGACCCAGTGGCGCATGATGGGGGTCTTTAAAGAGATAAAAGGAATTGCTCTCGGTCGCTTCAGTCGCTGTGAACCGTATCCAGGTACTAAAAGCTGGACAATTGCCGAAGTTTTACGAGATCGCCTTGAAGATCTAAATATTCCTCTTGTTTACGACTTGCCCTTCGGACACGATGGAGTCAATGCAGCCTTGCCAGTAGGACAAGTAGTTACTCTCAATGGAAATACGGGTATTTTGAGTTGGGAATAAAAAATAACGAAAGATCGATCAATTGAAATAATTCCTGGAATAAAAGCCGAACCGCTTTTGCTGCTATTCTCATACGCGCTAAACGGATAGGTTTACCCGTCGCCTTTTCGCGATCGCAAAAATCAACAATCAATCCTCAAAAAAATAAGTCACAATACTTAATTGGATAATTTCGCGTACAATCTTTACGAACAATGCTAAGTACTTAGGCAAAATTAATTATCAGTTAATAATTGTTTGTCGATCGCCGATACAAGGCGATCGCATTCTTCTTTTAAAGTGAGATAATGAACGCAAGCGCGAATACAGTCTGGATCGGCTATTGTTCTTAAAAGAAAGCCTTGTTTTTCTAGATCGTCGACCATTTTTGCGTGTTCTATGTCCGCTACAGTAAAGGAAATTAATCCAGCTTCGGGAGGAGTATTTTTCAGACAGCTAAGGCGATTTATTGTTTGCAGTTGCGCCCAAAGATATTTACTAATTTCACAAATTCTTTGATATCTTTGTTTGGAAGTACCCCAAGATTGATGTAAAGCGATCGCATTTCTCAAGCCTTCGTATTCGGGGTATGCTGAAGTAGCTACTTCGTATTTTGTACCGTCTTGCTTCCAGGCAATAGGTTTGCCCTTCCCATCCATTTTTACCCCACGCCAGCCGATAAAGGTCGGATTTAAGTGCCCAAAAGCCTCTTTACTAATATACAATCCGCCGACCCCCGCAGGACCACAAAGCCATTTATGTCCTGTAAAAGCATAGTAGTCTACTTCTAATTCTGGTAAGTTAAGATCTAATGAACCGACTGACTGTGCAGCATCTACCATCAACCTAACGGTATGTTTGGCTGGATAGTTGTGACAAGTTTGGGCTATTTCTTTGAGGGGTAATACTTGTCCTGTATTCCAGAGTAAATGACTCAAAACTACCAGGCGCGTATTCTCTGTCAGATGAGCGCGAATTATCTCTACAGGATCGCTATCATTTAGACTATCCATAATCGGACATATTGTTACTTCTACCCCGAAACGTCGGGTTATCTCTTCAACCGTAGCAATGATACCTGGGTGTTCGCAGTCGCTCATCAAAATGCGATCGCCGTTTTGCCAGTCTACCCCCCACAGGGCGATATTACATCCTGCGGTAACATTTTCAGTAATGGTAATGGTTTGGGCTGTTGTATTAAGTTCTGTTGCGATCGCTTCTCGTAAAGCATTAATTTTGTCAGTCAGCCAACTGTTTATTTGACCAGAAAAAGGTCCTACTTGTTGGATATATTTATGGGTATCAATAATGGCGTTTAATGCAGCATCGGGCATCGTACCTTGACCACCAAAGTTAAAATAGGTTTTGTTAACTAATCCTGGGAATTTTTGGCGATGTTCTTGGAGATCGTTTGACGATAAACTATTATTCATAAATAATATCTTGCTCTGTGGCGAACCTTTGTTAGTATATCGATATTTCTCCGTTAATATTCAGCAACTCAATTTTTGGGGAAGCAAAACTGCTATCTGGCAAAAAAAACAGGAATTTATCCTTTCCTTAATTGATGACACGCTTTACTTATTTCTTTTGCTTCCCTGGTTATAAATGCTAATTACCGACCATCTTTTACTAAACTATAAACGCTGTAACCGTCGTACCTTTCTCGAAATTTATGGCGATGTTCAACAAAGAAATACTGAAAAAGATTTTATCATCAAACTAAAAAGAGAAAATCAAACTCATATTACTAATACGATCCGAAATCGATGGATTGATACTCAAGATGGCGATATATTCAATTTTCAACAACCCCAAGCTTCAAGGAGGGATTGGCAACTAAATGCAGCTCAGACAATAGAACTGATGGCAGATGGTGCTGAATACATTATTCGAGGTACTTTAAGTGTTACTTTACCTCAATGGCAAACATTATTTGATAATAATTTTGTTGAAAGTAATTTGGCATTCCAGCAGCAAGAATTTTTCCAAAAAGTTACTTTTACTGCTGCCCCAACTTTATTAATTAAACAACCTGGAAGTTCTAGGTTTGGAGACTGGGAATATATCCCCGTTAATATCAAACTCGGTCGTCGCTCTAAACCCGAATATAAATTAGTTTCTGCCTTTCACAGTCAGCTTTTAGGTATTATTCAAGAACGCATTCCAGAGCGTTCGCAATTAATTTTAAAAGATGAAAATGATTACTTTATTAATCTGGATATTTGGCTGATAAAAATGCAGGAAGTTATAGTTGAATGTCTGGCAATGTTAGCCCAGAAAAACGAGCCTGAAGTATTTATTTCTCGGCAAAGATGCAGTCTTTGTAGTTGGTATAATTATTGTTATCAAATAGCAAAATCAGCCAATCATTTATCTTTAGTACCAGGAGTCACTCCCAAACGCTATGAATATATGCAAAATATTGGAGTTGACAATTTTGAATCTTTAGTAAATGTATCTGAAACAAAATTAGCCCAAATGTTTGACGATAATATTGCTCGTCAACTGAAACAACAGACTATGGCAATTAAAAGCGATCGCCCTCTAGTACGTTCTGATTTTGATTTAATTAATACCCAACCCATCCCTACAGGAGTATTTGAAATCTATTTTGATATAGAAGCAGAACCCGAAAGAAAAATCGATTATTTGCTTGGGGTTCTATTAATAGATCGCTCTAATAATACAGAAAAATTTTATGCTTTTGTCGCCGAAAAACCAGAAGATGAAGGTGAAATGTGGCAAGATTTTTTAGATTTTATGGCTCTTTATCCCGACGCACCAATCTTTCACTATTCAGAATATGAAATAGATACGATCAAGCGTCTTAGCAGTCTTTATCATACCCCTCAAGCTATTACTAAAGAGCTAATATCTCGTTTAGTAGATTTACATTTATGGGTGATAGAATCGACTATTTTTCCTGTGGAAAGCTATTCCCTCAAAGCATTAGCCAACTGGATTGGTTTTTATTGGCGAGAAACCACAGGAAGTGGCGATCAATCTGTCTGTTGGTACGATCGTTGGTTGGCTACTGGCGATCGAGCTTTGTTAGAATTAATTCTAAGTTATAATGAAGATGACTGTCGTGCAACTCGTCATTTAAAAGACTGGTTATTAGATTTTTTAGAATATCAAAGAACTCAGTTAATTGTTAATAGGATATTTTAGTTATAAATACTTAGTTTAAATACTTGGTAAATATCGAAAACTAAAGTTGTATTAAGAAAATTTACAATATTCATAATTAGCTCAGAAATGACCGATTTTTTCGGGAATCCCACGCTAAATTAGAAGAGTAAATGATAAACACAAGTTATGAAACTAATAAGTAAAGTTTATCTACATAGCTGGCAAGGTTAAGAGAAAACAAATTCAAAAGCTACCCTTTTCCCTCAAAGCACACCAATAATTAACCCTCACCCCACGATCCCTATGTTTCCTATACTATTATTCGTCACTGCTATAGCTAATATTGTTATTTATCTCCGCACTTCTAACGATATATTTGCCCTGCTTGGTGTTGGGATGTCGGTTGTTTGTTTAATTTGGGGTCTAGTTATCGCGCACTGGTCGATCCATATTTTAGCTTTGGTCGCACTATTCTTTTTTGTCAAACCAGTATCCGTAGCTACGGTTAGTTCTCGCTATAAATAATGTTCGTAGCTGTTAAAAAGATAATGTTTTGGTAAATCCTTATAGTTGGCTAGACAAATCTTTAGAGACGATACATCGTGCTAATTGGTATCGTTCGGTAAAAGCGATCGCGGGGAAGCCAGGAGCAATTGTAGAACTAGCAGGGAAACCTGTAGTTAATTTTGCCAGCAATGATTATCTGGGATTAGCAGGAGACGAAAGATTAATACAAGCTGCGGTTGATGCGACACAAGCTTATGGTACGGGTAGTACGGGATCTCCGTTGACCAGTGGACACAAAGACTTACATCGCGACTTAGAAAAAGCGATCGCATCTTTAAAACAAACTGAAGACGCCCTTGTATTTAGTTCTGGTTATTTAGCCAACTTGGGGGCGGTATCTGCTTTAGTCGGACAAAGAGATTTAATTTTAGGGGATCTATACAATCACTCCAGTCTAAAAAAAGGAGCAATTCTCAGCGGTGCGACGGCAATTGATTATCAGCATAACGATATTGCCGATCTGCGCTATAAATTAATCGAGCATCGCAGTTTATATCGTCGTTGCTTGATTGCGACTGATAGCGTCTTTAGTATGGATGGGGATCTATGCCCTTTGCCCGAATTAATTGCGATCGCCGAAGACTTTCAATCTATGCTATTGGTAGATGAAGCCCACGCCACGGGAGTTATGGGAAAAACGGGAGGGGGTTGTGTCGAACACTTCAACTGTACTGGTACAGAATTAATTCAAATCGGTACTCTCAGCAAAGCTTTAGGAAGCTTGGGGGGATATGTTGCGGGTAGCGCAGTTTTAATTGATTTCTTACGCAACCGCGCAGCAAGCTGGATCTATACTACTGGCTTATCTCCCGCAGATACCGCAGCAGCCACCAAAGCCATTGAAATAATCAAACAAGAACCCCAGAGAAGAGAACAACTTTGGCAAAACATTAATTATCTCAAGCAGAAATTATCCTCTCAGGATCTTCTACCCTCGGAGTCGCCGATCCTCTGCCTCAATTTAAATACCCCAAAAGCAGCTTTAAACAAATCTCAACAACTAACCCAAGCTGGCATATTTGCCCCTGCAATTCGCCCACCTACAGTGCCTACCAGTCGTATTAGATTATCATTAATGGCTACTCACCAGCGATCGCATTTAGATCGTTTAATTAGTAGTTATTGAAATATAAGGAATCTGACAACTAGCAAACAGATTATTTAATAAATCGTCATCCAACGGTGAAACATCCTTTCCTGACTGTTTTTTTTGTAACTGCTGAAAAAACTCCGTAGTTTTTCCTGGTGGTAGCTGCTGCAAAGCTTGTAACAATTGACTGGCTTGTTCTAACAACAGTTCGACGTTAACCCCTTCGTAATCTGGTTGATAATCGCACAACCGTCTAACAGCTTCCCCCAAAAGAATAATCGCCCCCCGTAGATTATCATTACTCAGGTGGTAGCAACCCACCGCTACCTGTAAAATCCCTTGATAAAACCTTTTATCAACTTCTTCTGCATCTACCCATATAGCTTCTAGGGTATCGTGACAAGCATAAAACTCTTGTTGATTAAATTCAGCAATTCCTCGCTTAAATTCTCGTGACTTTACCATATTATTATTGTTATTATTTACTACATCTGCTGGCAGAGTTCGTTAATTTGTTCTGTAGTAATCTCTTGAGTATCCCCTGCAAAAGCATTATCGGGAGTTAGAAATAACATGCAGTGACATTTTTTTTCTTCCCGCATTGGCACACAAGGACAATTCCAGTAAGCCTTTTTAACTTCTGCTGCTTTATCTTCATAATGACGACAAGGACACAAAGGCGAACCCAATTCTTCCTTATGTTGGGCTAATCCCTTAATTACCGCAGCAGTTACCGCTAAATTGCTACAAAAATAAGTATCAGTGCGACTGGCATACTTTTCGGCAAATTTCCTCATCGACTCTAGATTTTTGCCTTGACTTTGACCTGTAGGGGTTGATTTTGGCGTAGTCATAATTTTCCCAGATTGAGATTAAATATTTTTGAGTCTTATATTTTGTCAGGTTGTGTGGAATCGAGCAAACACTATCCTTGACTATTCAGGATTACACAGTATTTCTCAAAATCTGAGAATATTTATGAAAAATTATTAATCTAATATTCAGGGAGTTCTATATGTCGGAAATGTAAAATGTTAGTTATAAAGGACTAGTTATGTTAAAAATTTGAGTTATTTTGGTGTGTTTAATGCAGAATTGCGTAGAAACTTTATTCAAGAAAGTATCGATCTCAATTTTCAACATTAGAGTTTAAGTGCTTACCAACAGTTTTTGTGACCTACTCAACATTACTTGTATTGTTTCTTTTAGAAGCTAGCCCACAGCCAAATATTTTAGATAAGTTACTAATCATCTTTCATTATGAACTCATCCAGCAATGGTAAAAGTGATCGCCCTAATAATGGTGAAAATTCCAATCTTCCCGATAAGATTGCGGTGTTGATCGTAGACGATCAGAAAATGATTAGGGAAGGATTAAAAGCCCTAGTTAAAACTGAAGAAGATATTGAAATAGTTGGTGTTGCCGAAAATGGCGAACACGCCGTCAAACAAGTAGAATCCCTCAAACCAGATGTTGTCTTAATGGACATGGAAATGCCTGGTATGAATGGGATGGAAGCTACAAAACTAATTTGCCAGCGTTTCCCCGATGTCAAAGTATTAGTTCTCAGTACCTTCGATACTCAAGAATATGTTTCTCGTTCTCTCAGTTCTGGCGCAATGGGTTACTTGCTGAAAGGAACTCCCGCCAAAGAATTAACTGACGCGATTAGATCGGTTCATCGCGGTTACGCTCAAATTGGGCCAGGAATCTATCGCAACCTATCATCCCTGCCTCAAATAGAAGAAGCTCAAAAACTTCCTGCAATGTCTTCTATTAGTCTGACACCTCCCGAAGAAAAGAGTCGTCCAGAACGTTCTTATCCCAAGGGAGAATTGGTTACGACAAATTCCGCTAAAGAATTGGATGCTTTAGTTAAGCGTAATCCTGCTTCTGCTAAAACCCGTAAGTTCGAGCAAACAGTAATTTTACGCCGTTCCCCTAAATGGTCTAGATATACTATTTGGGGAATTATGGGAGTCAGCGCATTTGCGGTTATTTGGTCTTATTTTGCCAAAATAGAACAGGTAATTCCCGCCCAAGGACAAATACAACCTTCAGGAAAAGTACAGGAAATACAAGTCCCCACCAACGGGGTAGTACAGGAAGTCAAAGTAGAAGAAGGGCAAAGAGTCGAAAAAGGTGATGTCCTACTACTTTTAGATGCAACAACTTCTCAGGCGCAAGTTGACTCTCTCAATCAAGTCCGCAAATCTTTGGTTCAAGAAAATAAATTTTATCGAGCTTTGTTGGCAGGAGATATTGATGCGAGTAATATAGATGGCGCGATCGCATCTTTAGAAATACCTAGAGAAATTGCCTACCTGACCCGCAATAGAGCCGAGCTCAAAGACGAAAACGAACTGTTTCAAAATCTTTTGGGTAATTCTAATAGAGCCATGAGTCCCGAGCAACAGGCTAGATTGGAAACTTCTCAAGCAGATATCAGCGAAAGAACAACTTCTGCTAGGTTGGAAGTCGAACAGCTAGAAAAACAGCTAGAGCAAAATAAAATTCAGGTAGAAGATACTAGAGCGCAGCTAGCCACAGGAAAGCAGAACCTTAAAGAAATCAAAGAGCGTAACACGGAAGCCATGACTCAAGCCAAAGAAAGCTTGGCAATTGAAGAACAAACTCTCAAGGCTATTTTGCCCGTATTTAAAGAGGGCGGACTTTCTAAAATTCAAGTCGATCAACAGCAACAAAGAATCAACGATCGCAAAGCTGCCATCAATGACGCTCTTAAAGAGGGTAACTTAGAACGCGATCGCCAGCAACAGCAAGTAACAACCCTGCAAGCAGAAATTCAACGTCTGCTCCAAGAAGAACAAAGATTAACTCTCGATATTTCCCAAGCTAGACAGCAGTTAAATAACACTACTACCCTATCTAAAAAAGATTTATTAGATCAAATTGCGGCTAACCGCAAACGACTTTCAGAGATTGATAGTCAACTCAACAAAACTATTGTTGAAAACGACAAACGTATTGCTGAAATTAACAGCCAAGTTAGTAGTGCCGCGATGAATCTCAAGTATCAAACCATTACAGCCCCCGTCACTGGAGATGTGTTTGACCTAAGAGCCTATTCTGGCTACGTTCCCCCTTCTGGTCAAAATGCCCCACCAGTATTAAAAATTGTTCCGACGGAAAATTTGGTTGCGGAGATATTTATCAGCCCTAAAGACATTGGCTTTGTCAAAAAAGGTATGGACACTGACGTGCGTATTAGTGCTTTCAACTATAGCGACTATGGCGATATTGACGGCAAGGTGAAGTTTATCAGTGCTAGTGCCTTAGAACCCGAACCACCCTATGATTTTTTCCGTTATGTGGCTAAAGTCGATTTGGAACAAGACTATTTAATAATTAATGGTGAGAAACAATATATCCAGCCTGGAATGGAAGTTCAAGCCAATGTGAGAATTAATAAGGATCGTACTGTCTTCCAGTTATTTACCAGTAAATATAAAGGTGGAATTGATAAATTCCAAGAAGTAGAATAACCAACTCCAATTATTTTGTATATTTTTACCAAGGCGTTCGATCTCGAACGTCTTTTTTAAATTCAAATAAAAATTCTCTAACAAAATTGCAGCCATCATACAATAATCGAGATCGTTTTGACTGCTTCAAACAGAAAATAGAATCTAAAAATTAAAGATGAAGACTGCGAGTGTTTTAATATAAAGCTGTTTCTTTACCAATTGCCAAAATCAAACTTAGTGCTTATTAAGATTAATACCAGCTTCTTTAGCCATTGCACCAATACCTTTTTTTTCTAAAGTTTTGATTGCTTTAGTCGATAAACGCAGTCTAACCCAGCGATTACCTTCTGCCCACCAAACTCTTTTCCACTGCAAATTTACGCCCTGTAATTTTTTAGTACGACGGTGAGAGTGAGAAACCGCCATTGCGTTGTTGGCTTTTTTGCCTGTTATTTGACACCTGCGAGCCATGATTAGCCTCCGATTATATTCCACGATCCATCATTATAGCCAAGATCGGACTATGACTCTAGTTTTATTACTATATTATCTGTAACCTATTTCAAAAAGGCGTACCGAAGGAAAGCTTAGCTTATCGCTCTTTCGTTTCTCCTTTCCTAACATCCATTACAATTATTAAAAGTTAACCAGTATAGTAAAAACATACACAATCCACAATAGGGAGTGAGAGATAAAAATTGTTTGTTCTCAACGGTTATGAATATTTTCTAGGCTTCTTGCTAATCTGTAGTGCAGTTCCAGCACTCGCTCTAACTGCCTCTAAATTATTAAGACCTAGCAACGGCGGGCCAGAACGTCAAACAACCTATGAATCTGGGATGGAACCCCTCGGTGGAGCCTGGATTCAATTTAATATCCGCTATTATATGTTTGCTTTGGTATTCGTCGTCTTTGATGTAGAAACAGTATTTTTATATCCCTGGGCAGTAGCTTTTAGTCGTTTAGGGTTGCTAGCCTTTGTAGAAGCCCTCATTTTTATTGCCATTTTGGTAATTGCTTTGGTTTATGCGTGGAGGAAAGGAGCTTTAGAGTGGTCATGAATTCCCCAATATTTGAACAAAATCAGCAAGAAAAAATTCTCAATCCAATTAGTTCCAGTGCGGTAACTCAGGATTTATCAGAAAACGTAATTTTAACTACAGTAGATGACCTTTATAACTGGGCAAAGCTATCTAGTTTGTGGCCCATGCTATACGGTACGGCTTGCTGTTTTATTGAATTTGCAGCCCTGATTGGCTCTAGATTCGATTTTGACCGCTATGGTCTAGTACCTCGTTCTAGCCCCCGTCAAGCGGATTTAATTATCACCGCAGGCACAGTTACCATGAAGATGGCCCCCGCATTGGTTCGTCTTTATGAAGAAATGCCCGAACCCAAATATGTGATTGCAATGGGTGCTTGTACGATCACGGGAGGAATGTTTAGCAGTGACTCTACCACTGCCGTTAGAGGGGTAGATAAACTAATTCCTGTAGACGTTTATATTCCTGGTTGTCCTCCTCGCCCTGAAGCTATTTTTGATGCCATTATTAAATTACGCAAAAAAGTTTCCAACGAATCTATCCAAGAGCGTGCGACTGTTTTAGAACAGACTCATCGTTATTACAGCACCAGACATAACATGAAGATGGTCGAGCCAATTTTGACTGGTAAATATATTCAGTCAGAAACTCGCCAAGCACCACCAAGAGAACTAGCCGAGGCAATGGGAATGCCCCTACAAGCGATCGAATCAGCAGAAACAGAGGAGGCAAAACGTGGCGGAAAATAAGAAGGAAAATCAAAATCCTGAAGAAACAGGAGCAGATTTAGTAGTTGCCGGTCAGACTTCCACTTGGCTGACAGAAAATGGTTTTGATAATGAAGCCCTTTCTCCTGATGTTTCTAATGTGGAAATGATTAAGGTAGATGCAGAGTTATTATTGCCCATAGCTACCGCTTTGTATGCTTATGGTTATAATTATCTCCAGTGTCAGGGTGCTTACGACCTCGGTCCAGGAAAAGAGCTAGTCAGCTTTTATCATTTGGTTAAAGTTGCTGATGATGTGGAAGAGATCGAAGAAGTTCGATTGAAAGTTTTTCTTCCCAGAGAAAATCCTTCTGTTCCTTCTGTGTATTGGATCTGGAAAGCAGCAGATTGGCAAGAGCGTGAAAGCTATGATATGTACGGCATTGTTTATGAAGGACATCCTAACCTCAAGCGCATTCTGATGAATGAGGATTGGATCGGTTGGCCTTTACGCAAAGATTATGTATCTCCTGATTTTTACGAACTACAGGATGCTTATTGATTGGCGAACAATTGACAAATAATAACAAATAATAATTGTCTTGATGTCGTAACTAGCTTTTGAAAATTATTGAGTGTAGAGATTGAAAATGATATCTCTACACTTTTTTTGTTTTCGATCGCAAGAAAAGAAAAGATATTAAATACTTTCACCCTTAACTGCCTTAAACTTAGCAGCGATCGCATCTCTTTGATTGATTAAATAAATACTAACTACAGTTAACAAGACTCCTACAGATTGGAGGGGACTTAAGACTTCGGCAAGAATAATCGTGCCAAACAATAAAGCAAAAATAGGAGTCAAGAAAGTTAAAGCACTCAAACTAGTCAGATTTCCTTTGGAAGCCAGATAAAAGAAAATCCCATAAGCGATCGCACTACCAAAAACCGTCGCATATCCTAAGGCTAACCAATTCTCGATCGAAAGGTTGTTCCATTGCTCTGTTTCTCCCAGCCAAGATAAGCCAAACAAAGGTAGTCCGCCCAAAATCATATGCCAACCCGTAGCTACGACAGGATCGCTATGACGACTAATATAAGGAATCATTACCGTTCCCACCGCCATGGATAAGGAAGCCAACAACATCAACCATTCACCATTATCAAACAATCCCAGCCAATTGATATTTACTGCCTCTAAATCCCCCGCAAAAACGCTGTAGATCCAACGATCTGGCAAGCCAATTAGACTAATTCCCAATACCCCAATACCCAGCCCCAACCAACCCCAGAAGCCAATAATTTCGCCAAACAATAAACTAGATAATAAAGCCACTGCCAAAGGTTGGGAATCAATCATCACCGAACCCAAACCAGCACCAGTTTTGACAATTCCTTGGGCTAAAAAACCTTGAAACATCGCTCCATCCACTAAAGCAAAAGCCAAAATCCACAGCCAAGCGGTAATAGTTTTCGGCTGGGGTAGTTTTAAAATAGCTGCTACCAACAACACCAAAAACCCTGCGGGAACAAGTCGCACTCCCGCTATGAAAAAAGGTGTCGTATTAGGAATAACACTCTTCATTGCTACCATTGCCGTTCCCCAAAGGAAAAAAGGGGCAATTAAAAGCAAAGCTCTGGGAAATGATGAAGTTGAATTGGAACTGAGTTGCATTCTTGATTTGAGATTAGATACTGCCTGTATATGAGTTTACTTAATTCTCAGCAAGTTTGTACTTTTGTTAAGCAAATTCCTCTTGCCAATTAATCCATTACTTAAGTTAATATTGCGTAAGGTCTTTTTAGGATTGTTACCATGCTGCCTACTAATTTTGCTAGTTGTGAATTTAAAGTTAGTACTACCATCGTGGTAACTTTAGGCTTTTTTTTGCATTGTAACGATGTGCGATCGCAGGTAATTAGCGACCAAACAGCCAATACTCAAGTTAAGGTAATCGATAATACCGCCCATATTATTGGAGGTACGCAAGCTGGAGACAATCTTTTTCATAGCTTTAAGCAATTTTCTTTAGAGACAAATGGAATTGCTAGTTTTGACCATAGTGCGGATATTAATAATATATTTACCCGCATTACGGGGGGGAATATTTCGGAAATTGATGGTTTAATTCGGACTCAAAATGACGCTAATTTGTTTTTGATTAACCCAGCGGGAATTATTTTTGGTGCAAATGCCCAGCTAGATGTGGGAGGATCTTTTATCGCTACCACAGCAGAGAAAACGATCTTTGAAGATGGTCAAGAATTTAGTGCGGTTGCTCCCACAGAACCACCTATTTTAACTATTAGTTCTCCTATTGGATTGCAGTATGGTGTGAATGGAGAAATTGCAGTATTGCCCAATGCCAATCGAGGAGGTAACAATCCTACTGCTGGCTTGAGCGTGAAATCGGGAAATACTTTGGCATTATTAGGAGGGGATATTACGATTAATCGTAATAATCTTAATGCGATCGCTAGTAATGTTGAAATTAGCAGTGTTAGAAGTGGCAAAATCGATCTACTACAAAACGATCGCGATTGGCAGTTTGGTTACGATCGCGCTTTAGAGTACGGCAGAATTGATTTTGATAATAGAGCGTTGATTGATAGTAGTGGAGTTGTCAATTTTCGGGGAAAAACGATTAATTTTACGGCTAGTTCGGGAATACGTAACTTTACCGATCTTAGTGGTAATGGAGGAATTATTAAGCTAGAGGCTACCGAATCAGTAAATTTGGATAGTAGCTTTCTCTTTACTCAAGTAGGGCAACTAGGCTCGAATTTAGAACAAGCGATCGCAGGTATGGGGGGTGATATCTTTATTGAAGCGGTCAATATTTCTCTTGCTAATGGTTCGATTATTTCTGCTGGTACATTAAGCGAAGGTGCAGGGGGGAATATCACCCTAGAAGCTTTAGAGACTATAGAATTATCGAGTATCTTGGACCGTAATCCATCTATTGTGAGTACCTCTACTCAGGGAATGGGAGATGGAGGACAAATAGAAGTGAACGCGGGTAAATTGATTATTGGCGATGGCAGTCAAATTCAAGCCCTAGCAGGGGGTGGTGCGGGGGGAACAATTACGGTCAATGCCACCGAATCTATCGATATATCGGGAACGGGAATTTTGCGATCACAAGATAGGTCGGGCAATTTGACGGAAACTCTCTTAAATAGTGGTTTTGCTGCTTCTTCGGGAATTGAAAATCTACCATTAGAACAACAACCCCCAGGAGAAAGCGGAAGTTTAATTATGAATACCCCAGATTTAACCATAGAAGATTCGGCGCGGATTTCTGTAAGTAATTATGGTCTGGCTAATGCAGGAGATATTAAGCTAAATATTGGTAGCTTGAGCTTAGATACCGCAGGAGAAATTATCGCCAACACTGCATCGGGGGAAGGAGGTTCAATTAATATTGTGGCTGAAAATGCGATTACTTTAGAAAATAACAGTTCTGTCTCTACTACCGCAGAACAAGATGGTAATGGGGGCAATATTTTTATCGAAGCAGATAATTTACTTTTATTAGAATCCGATCGCCTGAGTGCGGATGCTCAACAGGGAAGCGGAGGTAATATTAGCATTGATACTCAAGGTTTTTTTATCGATCCTAACAGTACTATTACCGCTAGTTCCGCAGTTGAAACCCAAGAAGGCACGATTAAAATAATTACTTTAGACCTGAATTCTAGACTATTTATGGGGTTTGAAGAATATTCGCCTCTAGTAGCAGAAGATTATATTCGTACGGGCTGTGGCGCGGGGGAAGATTTGGCTAAAAATAGCTTTCGTAATATTGGACGGGGTGGTATTCCTTATAACCCTACCCAAGAAATGGCAAATTTGGATACCTTAAAGGATTTTGGCAAGGCTAACAAAAGTTCAAAATCGTTTCCAACTAAGATTAAAAATACTTTTGAGCATTCTCCATCAAGCGATCGCTCTATAATATCTGAAGCTAATGCTTGGAAAGTAAATTCCCAGGGAAAAATAGAATTAGTTGCCCAACAAAATATCAATACGTTTAATTATTTATCTAATTATTTATCTGTTTGTCGAACTAATTAATCGGCTCTACTGAAGCTAAGCTTAGACGCACCTAGTTTAGGTTATAATCAGGGAAAAAAAAGAGCGATCG
>NZ_JADWDC010000038.1 GCF_020640915.1 Waterburya agarophytonicola KI4
AAGAGCCTACTTTTGCAATTTTTAACTCTGTTTGATACTTAACCGAGAAGTATTGAAATGGCATTAGGCAGAAAAACTCCCTGGTTACCCAAGCCAATAGCACGGTTCAAATTCCCTCGCAGTCTGAGCCAGCAACTACTCAAAAATGTGCGACGCATTACGGTTTGGTTAGAAAAGGTCGTACGATCTCGTTGGCGCTCGATAGCGCAACATCCCTTTAGCTGGCAAGGAAATGGTCTATGTATTGCTTGGCTTTCCATCTTACTCATGTTGCCGATCCCTTTTACTAACCCTCTGCCTGCGATCGCGATTTTACTGTTGGCGGTAGCTACTTTAGAGGCTGATGGCTTGTTGATGTGTCTGGGGTATTTTTTAACTCTGGTCAACACACTATTTTTTAGTTTCCTTGGCTATGCCCTATGGCAAGCACCAAGTTTACTGCCACATTTTCTGACTTAGTTTATGACTTAGTTTAAAAATGAATTGATCTTTGGCAATGATTGAACTCGCATTGTTCTCACAAGGTGATCGCCTCACAAATGCCACAAAATCGTTTGTCAAAACTGACACATCTTAGACATATTCATGACAAATATCTGCATTAGATTGGATCGAATTGGTGGGGCGAAATTCAGAGCTAAAAATTTATCTCTGGTATTTTGTGCTTAATATAATAGAATACCAGAGTTATTTAAAGAATAAAGCATTCAGAAACCGAAAAAGCCGTAATAATACCCCAAAAAATACACATTTCAATTTTTAAAGGCTAGTATTTAAAAATATAGGCAATATTAAGTTTTTATATTACCAAAAATCAAAACTATTTTTTCTTTTCAGATTGAATTATGGCTGCATCAACAAAATCTTCGAAAATTGATAACAATGTATCCTTAGGTCCAGTGGAAGACCTAGAAAAATACGTTAAGGCTGACTGGTGGCGACATATTTTTAATGCCAATTATTTAAGAACTGATGGCGACGTAGTTGAAGACAAAACTATCACCAAAGATGAGGTAGATCTTTTCACTGAAATTTTATCTCCTGCCCAAGATAGTGTAATTCTCGATTTGTGCTGCGGACAGGGAAGACATTCTCTGGAGTTAGCTGGCCGTGGCTTCACCAATTTATCAGGATTGGATCGCTCGCACTATCTAATTACTAGGGCGCGTACCCTCAACAAACAGCAAAAATTCAACGTCAATTATAAAGAGGGCGATGCCAGAAAACTGCCCTTTCCTACCGATACTTTCGACTATGTAATTTTGGCGGGTAATAGTTTTGGTTATTTTGAATCTGACCAGGACGATCTAAGAGTTTTACGCGAAATCATCCGCATCCTCAAACCTCAAGGCAAACTCCTAATTGATGTTACCGACGGTAGCTATGTCAAAGAAAATTTTCAGCCTAGAAGTTGGGAATGGATCGATAAGCAATATTTTGTCTGCCGAGAACGTTCTCTCTCAGAAAATGAAGAACGATTAATCTCTAGAGAAGTAATCACCCACGTCAAAAAAGGAGTGATTGCCGATCAGTTTTATGCTGAAAGACTATATTCTCGTAACAGTATTACGGATTTATTGAGTCTGGCTAGCTTTGGTAAGATTCAGCTACATTCAGAAGTCAAAACCGAGTCAAAACGGAATCAGGACTTGGGAATGATGGAAAAGCGGATTATTGTTTCGGCTGTGGCAAATAAAGACTGGACTCCCGTTAAAATTTCTCAGGGTCAGAAAAAAACCGTAGGGGTATTGATGGGCGATCCTAATCTTAGCGATATCATTAAACCCGATGGTAGTTTCGACCAAGACGATCTATTTACCATTAATGAATTAAAGCAAGCTTTGGCAAACTTGCCTGGATATAATTTTATCTATTTCAATCAGCACGATAAGTTAATTCAAGATTTACTCAAAAAGAGAGACAAGCTGGATTTTGTCTTTAATCTTTGCGATGAAGGCTATGATAATCAAGCTACAAAAGAGTTGCACATTCCTGCTTTATTAGAAATCCTCGATCTGCCCTATACGGGAGGTAATCCTCAATGTTTGGCTTACTGTTATGATAAATCCCTAGTGCGAGGCATTGCCAAAGGGATGGATATTCCCGTGCCTAAAGCCTTTGTAATTAAACCAGAGGATATTTCTTTTATCGATTTGCCGCTGAAATTTCCTGTAATTGTCAAACCCAATTTTGGCGACTCTAGTTTTGGCATTACCCAAGATAGTGTTTGCTATGACCTCACTACGTTAGAAAACGCCATCCTTCAGGTAAGGGAAAAACTAGGCTATAACCAGCCAATCTTGGTAGAACAGTTTTTAACAGGAAAAGATATTAGCGTCGGTATTATTGGTAATCCTCCAGAGTCCTATCATGCCCTGCCCATTATCGAAGAAGACTATGGCAAACTACCCAGCCAATTACCCCATATCTGTGGCTATGAGGCAAAATGGCAGCCCGATTCTCCCTACTGGCAAATCACTTCTGTACCTGCCAATCTACCTGAAGAAACAGAACAATTTTTAATTGCTAGCTGTATCAAACTATTTAACAGGCTCGAATGTCGCGACTATGCCCGATTTGACTGGCGACTAGATGCCAACCAGACTCCCCGACTACTGGAAGTTAATCCCAATCCTGGGTGGTGTTGGGATGGTCATTTAGCAAAAATGGCGAAAATAGCTGATATTTCCTACGGTCAAATGCTGGGTAAAATTCTCCAAGCGGCAGAAGAAAGAATTGGAGTTGTAACTCCCAGATCGAGGTTCGCTAGCTTGAATAGCGTTGAAGAGGCTTTACCCATAACTTTGCCACACATTGAATAATAAAGTCACATTTCTATTAGAAATGAATATCACAATTAACAATCAAAAATCAATATGATCGTAGAAAAAACAGCAAGTAATAAATACAAAAACAATTTAGAACTAAAACTAAAAACTGATGCTAACAATCAAACAGTCTGCCAGCATCAATACACAACTTATCCCCTACGCTTATCTCCTGTATTCCGTTTAGAAGGAGCAAACACAAATCGCGCCTATCTTTATCTCATTAATACTTCCCCTGGTTTATTAGCCAACGACACTTTAGATCTATCTTTACACCTCAGGGAAAATACTAATTTGTATCTGACAGATCAAGCTGCTACTAAAGTGCATCCGATCTCCGAAGAGGTTAGTAAAGCTACCATTAATCAACAAATAACAATCGAAAATAATTCGAGCTTAGAATTTATTCCCGAACCTATTATTCTTTATCAAGATTCAGTTTTAGAGCAAAATACTAAGATAAAACTAGATCCTACAGCTAAATTATTTTTAACGGAAATAATCTTACCAGGAAGACTGGCAAAAAATGAATATTACGATTTTAATTACTATTTTAATCGCCTACAAATTGTAGATTCACAAGATAAATTATCATATATCGATGCGATGCGTTTATTCGGCAAAAATAATCCTTTTAAAGATAATAAACTATTTACATCCTTACCAATTATGGGAAATGCGATCGCAATATTGCCCGATCTAGATCTGAATTTATTAGTTGCCGAAATAGGAAAGCAATCGCCTGCCGATATTCATAATATAGAAACTGCTATTACTTTATTACCTACAGAAAATGGTATTGCAATTCGTGCCTTAGCCAACAAAACTAGAGAACTAAAAAACTACTTCAATTCGATTTTAAATTGCTTGCGTTATTTAACAAACCAAGCAAGTTTGCCTTATATTCCCAAGTAAGTAACTGTAGTGATGATACATCCTAGATTATTAAGTTTATTTGAAAGGCGTGCAAGATGTGAGTTAAATAGACTTTTTCCCGTTGTGCTAACCATCTAGCTAGCTCGACTCCATATTGGAAATTAATTTGGCAAAAAAAATGCCCCCCAAGAAGTGGAGAGCATTTTTTATCTAAGTCTTAGATAAGATTAACCGTTGATGGAAGGAGCGGTTAGAGCTATAGGAACTTGTTCCCCTCTTATCTTTTATATCCTAAATTCACGCCTAAAACAATTCTCTAACATCGCTTACTTGACCTTTAACCGCTGCTGCGACAACCATTGCGGGACTCATTAACAAAGTTCTACCTGTAGACGATCCTTGACGACCTTTAAAGTTACGGTTGGAAGAAGATGCACTCATTTGATCTCCTTCAAGTTTATCGGGGTTCATTGCCAAACACATAGAACATCCTGGTTCGCGCCATTCAAACCCTGCTTGTTCAAATATTTTATTTAATCCTTCTGCTTCAGCTGCTTGTTTGACTCTTTCTGAACCAGGGACGACAAATGCTTTAACCCCTGATGCGACATGATGTCCTTGGGCTACTTTGGCAGCTTCTCGCAAGTCGCTTATTCTGCCATTAGTGCAGCTACCGATAAAGCAAACATCAATTTTCGTACCTTTAATGGGTTGACCTGGAGTTAACTGCATATATTTGTATGCCTCTTGAGCGATCGCGCGATCGCTTTCTGCTAAATTCTCGGCTACAGGTACAGTCTCACTAATACCCAATCCCTGTCCTGGGGTAATGCCCCAAGTTACCGTAGGTTCGATATCGGCAGCATCAAACTTAACTACATCATCGTATTCCGCATCGGTATCGCTGTGAATACTCGACCACCAAGACACAGCTTTATCCCATGCTTCTCCTTGGGGGGCAAAATCTCGATCCTTGAGATAATTGAAAGTAGTTTCGTCGGGGTTTATATAGCCACAACGCGCCCCACCTTCAATAGACATATTGCAGACAGTCATTCTTTCTTCCATATTCATGGCTTCAAAAGTAGTCCCTGCAAACTCGTAGGCATAACCCACACCTCCTTTAACCCCTAGTTGGCGAATGATATGAAGGATTACATCTTTAGCAAATACACCGTGGGGTAACTCGCCGTTGATTTCAATTTTACGGACTTTAAGTTTAGCTAAAGCAAGAGTTTGAGAGGCTAAAACATCCCTTACCTGAGATGTACCGATGCCAAAAGCGATCGCGCCAAATGCCCCGTGAGTGGAAGTGTGGGAGTCTCCACAGGCGATGGTCATTCCTGGTTGGGTTAAACCCTGTTCGGGGGCGATAACGTGGACTATGCCTTGATTTCCCGACCCGACGTTATAAAACCTGATGCCGTAGTCTTGAGTGTTTTTTTCCAAAGCTTGCATCATCTCTTCTGCCAATGCATCAGCAAAAGGACGGGCTTGATTTTCTGTTGGCACGATATGATCTACTGTAGCGACAGTGCGATCGGCAAACAATACCTTGAGATTTCTTTCCCGCAGCATGGCAAAAGCTTGAGGGCTGGTCACTTCATGAATCAAATGCAGACCAATAAATAGTTGAGTTTGACCAGAGGGTAATGTACCAACAGTGTGTAAATCCCAAACCTTATCGAATAATGTTCCCTTACTCATATTACCAATTGCTGCCTATGGGCGTTCTCAAAAAAGTATCCGTCGTATATTCTAGCGTCAGACGGAAGTAAGATTTCGAGATAATTGCTATTTGTATATAAAGTTTGATATGTGGACGGTTAAATCTAGATTTATCAATTCCGATAGCGAAGCAGACTGAAATAGTTTATAGATACTGTTCGATCAAATCGACGATCGCTTTTTCTTTAAAACCTTGAGCCAAAGATCTTAGTTGGTTGGCTAAATCGGCATATCGATCGTCTAATTCTTCGAGGTAGTCGGCTCGCTCGCTGATTTTTTTCATACTACCCAACATCGCTAGTTCGTATAAGACTTCTATTTCTTCTTTGGGAGGAGTAGAGGTTTGACTTTTTAATTGAGATGACAAGCTTTTTTCTGGATCTGATGTTGATAGCTCGACTTCTTCATAAATCCACTTCAGCTTGAGATGTTTTTGTAATAAAGTAAGTAACTGCTCCTCTTGAAATGGCTTGGACAAAAATGCCTCGCAACCAGCTATACGACTTTGATGGCGGTCTGATTTTAAAACACTGGCAGAGATGGCAATGATAATCGTATCTTTAATACTGGGAATTGTTCTAATTTCTTTGACTGCTTCCAATCCATCTTTTACTGGCATGACTACATCGGTCAAAATACAGTCTGGTTGGTGTTTTTGTGCCAAATCAATTTCTTCTTGACCATCTTTACCCAAAATGATTTTAAAACCCAGTGGTTCGAGTAAATTGAGAATTACTTGACGATTTTGTTTTTGGTCGTCTACCACCAGAATTGTTTGTTGTTTACCCTGATAACCAATTACCTGACGCTTTGGCTCTAAAAAGTTCGGCATGGCTGCTGTTTCTACTGTGGGAAAAGTAACATCAAACCAAAAATTAGAGCCTTGATTAGGCTTGCTGGTTACGCTAATTTGCCCACCCATCAATGTAACCAAGTTCCTACTAATCGCCAAACCCAAGCCACTACCTGCTTCGCGCTTTTTCATATTTCCTACTTGCTCAAAAGGCTGAAAAATTTTCTTGAGTTGTTGAGGGTTAATACCCGATCCTGTGTCGATTACGTGAAAACATAAGGTTTTTTGACACGACTTGGTAGGGTTTTGTGATGATGAGATACTCACCTCAAGTGTTACTTTACCGCGATCGGTAAATTTAACGGCATTGCCCAGTAGATTGAGCAGCACTTGTCTGAGTCTTTTTTCATCAGCTTCGATCCCAACGGGTAAATCAGGAGACAAAGCACACTCAAATAAGATTCCTTTTTCTATTGCTTGTAGGCGAATAAGATCGCCAATACTTTGGAAAAAACTCTGGCAATGAATTTCAGTGGGATATAGTTTTAGTTTGCGCGCTTCAATCCTAGAGAGATCGAGAATATCGTTAATCAGAGTCAATAAATGATTGCCACTGTCGTAAATTATGTTTAAGCCATGTTCTTGTTTGGCAGTCAAAGTGCGATCGCGTTTTAATATTTGAGCGTAGCCTAAAATACCATTGAGAGGAGTTCGTAATTCGTGACTCATGTTAGAGAGAAACATGCTTTTGGCTCGATTGGCTTTTTCCGCTATTGCCTTAGCGTCTTCTAATTCTTCTAAAGTTTTTCTTAATTCTAAGGCGCGATCGCTTGCATCCGTTTCACTTTGATGTAATGCTTCGGCTCGAAATTCTAAATCTTTGACAGTTTTGTTCAATTCCGAAGCCATGAAGTTGAAAGTGCGAGCTAACACAGCAAATTCATCATTACTTGTAATTTGAAGCTGGCGATCTAAAGCTCCAGAAGCCAGATATTGGGTGGCGGTAATCATCTGATTGAGGGGTTCGGTAATCGATCGACTCCAACAGTAAGCGATTATACCGATCGTAATGGCAATAATCACGGCTAAGGTAAAACTTTGTTTTTTTTCAACTGCTAATTTTTGTTCTAGGGTTGCAGTAGACAACTCTACTACGATCGCTCCTAATATTTTATTATCTACTTCGATTGATTTACCAGCTATTAAACGATCTGAGTACCAATCGAGAATTGTTGTCTTACTTTGCAACATTTTCGTCTTCCAAGAATTGGCGATCGAACTCAATTCATCCCGATGGTGAACTTGAGTAATGGCGATCTCTATACCTTCTGATTGATAAACACGGCTACAAAGTATAATTTCTTGCTCCCTCAATTGATCGATAATGTTTTGAATTAACTCTGTATCTCCAGAAGTCAAAGAGTCTACAGTAGATACGCTTAAGGTGTTTAAAAGCATATCTGCCTGTTGTTCTAATTGCTGGCGGAAGATTTTTTGATTTTGATACAGAGAGACAGTAGTAGCAAAGATCAAAGACAATAAAACCAAACTTGTCATTGCCAAGGTGAGTTTTGCTCCTAAAGATATTTGTAATTCTCGTTTGATTTGTTGGCTCCAACTCATGGTTAATAAAGTTTTTGGACTAATTGTCTGGCAACTTGCTGTTTTAATCTAATTTCTGAGTCAAGATAATCCCAACTATCAGACAAAATAATATTATTTTATTTAATTGATTTAATTGATAAATCAGAATTACAATCAGACGATTTAATAAATATGCGATTGCTATTTAATAATTTTTCAAAATCTCTCACAGTCAAAGGATAAGAAAATAGATAACCTTGGACTTCATCGCATTTATGTTCGATCAAGAAATCTAATTCTCCTTGGGTTTCAACTCCTTCTGCCACCACCTTCAAATTTAGTTTATGTGCCATTTCTATCATGAATTGTGTAATCGTAGCATTTTTAGTATTAGAATTTATATTGCTAATAAAACAGCGATCTATTTTCAAAATATCAAAAGGAAATTGGTGTAAATATCCTAAAGAAGAATAACCAGTACCAAAATCATCAAGAGATATTTGAACTCCCAAATTTTTAATTGAATTTAATCTTTGAATATTACTTTTAATACTTTCAACCAATACTTGTTCTGTTAGCTCCAATTCCAAAAAATTAGGATTAATATTTAGCTCGAATAGTAATGTAGTTAATTGGTGAAACAAATCTGATTGCTTAAATTGATGTCCAGACAAATTAACCGCAACCTTCAAAAAATCGAACTTTGCTCGATGCCAAATCTTAATTTGATGACAGACTTTTCTTAATACCCATTTGTCTATTTTATCCATCAAACCAGTAGCTTCTGCTAAGGGAATAATTTTATTAGGTGCAATTATCCCGAGTTGGGGATGATTCCAACGTAGTAAAGCTTCTGCGCTATGTATTTTTCCTGTTTGGACGCTTATTTTTGGTTGATAATAAAGCTCAAGTTCCTCACGTTCTAGAGCTTGATGAAGATCGGCTTCTAGAGATAAATCTCCAGAGATATTAGAATTCATAATTCTAAATGCTGATGTATATAATTGATACTTGTTACTACCTTGATTTTCTGCATAGAGCATAGCTTGTTTGGCTTGTTCTAAGAGTCTATCTATAGCCAAATTATCAAAAGGATAAAAAGAAATACCAATACTAGCAGTCACAAATATTTTATGATGATTAATTATAAAAGGCTGGCATAATTTATCTAAAATAGATTCAAAAAAATTAGATGCAACTTGTCTGTTTTCTAAGCCTGATAGTAAAATACAAAAATCACTAGATGCTAATTTCAGGGTAGCTCCTTGATACTTAAATTCTTCGACTGCTTCTGCAAATCGACTAGCTATCAATTGAATTAATGAATTATTACAATCGTTATCCAAAGAAGCTACTATTCTTTCAAATTTATATAATTTTATATAAGCTACAGATAATAGTCTTTTGCTAAATGTACTTTGGTTGCCAACTCCCTTTGATCGTTCTCTGGTAAATGAATTGTTAGCTTCAGCTACTAAATAAGAAAACAAGTCTTGTAACATCAATTGATTGGGTAATTTAGTCAATTTATCTTCATAGACATGATTCTTTTCTGCTGAATACTCTCCCAAAAGCTCAGTAATTTCTGTTAATGACTGTTGAATACCAATCTGTTCTTGATGTTTTTTTAGAGCTACTTTAATTGTTGCGTGGAGTTCCCGATCTTTGAATGGCTTAATAATATATCCATAACAACCAGCAAAAGTGGCTCTATCTAAAGTTTGATCGTCGGCATAAGCTGTTAAGAAAATAATAGCTACATCATGTTTTTTTCGGATTGCCTGGGCAGTTTGAATCCCATCTATTTTTCCTTTAATAGCAATATCCATTAAAATAAGATCGGGATTGTGCAACTCAACTTTTTCAAGAGCAGCTTTTCCTGAAGAAACAATATCAACTACTTGGTATTCTAGTGTTTTGAGTTTGATGGCTAAATTTTCGGCAATTAATAATTCATCTTCTACTATCAATATTTTTGCGTGCTTCATAGGATAACGATAAAAATGATAAAAATAGATATTATTTTTCTATTTTAAAGTGGATATTACGATCGAGACAGGGTAGTAAACACGCATTTTTAAATCTAAAGTATCCTATTAAACATTTTTCAAATAAGCGATCAATATAGTCTACTGGTATTTCCCAAAGATAGGGATTGTCCCAAAATCGAAATATATATTCCTATAGAATTCAAGCATTTATGCTACGAAATTATTAAACTAAAGAACAGCTAATTTAATAAACTTCGATAAATAATCGTGCAATTGATTCCCCGACTCAAACAATCTTCTCTACAGCAAAAGTTTCAGTGGGTTGCCAAACCCGTTGAATATATGAATTCGGCTGCCAAACACTCTCCCGATATGTTCCTAGCTGACATAGCACCCCAGGGTAGTTATATATTTGTCAATCATCCTGAAGGGATGCGTCAGATGATTACTAGCGATCGCTCTAGCTTTTTTGCAGGTAGTAAAGACAATCAAATTTTAAAACCGATAGTAGGAGAAAATTCTTTATTATTAATAGAAGGCGATCGCCATAAAAAACGGCGTAAGTTATTGTTACCTCCCTTTCACGGGGAAAGAATGCAGTCTTACGGCAAATTGATTTGCGATCTGACTCACAATATTGTCAGTCGCCTTAAACCCAATCAGTCCTTTGTGGCACGTCAAATTAGTCAAACAATATCCTTACAAGTGATATTTGAAGCGGTTTATGGGCTGCAAGATGGAGAACGTTCCCAAGCGTTGCAAGGGCATATTAACAAACTAACCAATATCTTTGAATCTACTCTCACTTCTGCCTTTTTATTTTTTCCTTTGCTGCAAAAAGATTTGGGTGCTTGGAGTCCTTGGGGAAATTTGATCCGCCAACGACAAGCAATTGACGAGGGGATTTATCAAGAACTTGCCGATCGCAGACAAGAAAATAATAGCGATCGCTCTGATATCTTATCCTTGATGATGTCTGCAAAAGACGAAGAGGGGGAAGGATTACAAGATATAGAGTTGCGGGACGAACTAATGACCCTGATGTTTGCAGGACACGAAACTACTGCTACGGCGATCGCTTGGTCGTTATATTGGGTGCATCGCCAACCAGAAATTAGAACTAAGTTACGAGCAGAAATAGCCAGTTTGGGAACAGATCCCGAGCCGATGGAAATAGCCCAACTTCCCTATTTAGATGCCGTTTGTAAAGAAACTCTGCGGATCTATCCCGTAGGAATGTTAACCTTCCCTAGAGAAGTGCAAAAACCACTGGAACTAATCGGCTACAAGCTCGAACCAGGACAGATAGTAATGGGCTGCATTTACCTGCTACATCAACGAGAAGATGTTTATCCCGAACCAAATAAATTTAAACCCGAACGCTTTTTAACCCAAGAATTTTCTCCCTATGAATTCTTTCCTTTTGGTGGGGGTAAACGCCGTTGTATTGGCGAAGCTTTAGCCAAATTAGAAATGAAATTAGTCCTCGCTACAATTATCGCTAATTACGACCTAGAATTGCTCGAAGATAAGCCCGAATCTCCCGCTAGACGAGGAGTTACTCTTGCACCCAAAACAGGGGTCAAAATGATATTTAAAGGAAAAATTTAATGATTGACTGACAGAGAAAAGACAGGCAAGGGCAAGCTCCCGCACTTCAGTCGGGGGATAAGCTAACTCGGACGTTAAAACGTCCGTGACTAAATGTGATATAGTTTAGTCATGATAACTCGCACTTATGAATTTAAACTCAAGCCAACAACTGAACAAGTCTCTATTTTTGAGTCTTGGCTAATTGCTTGTCGCAAGGTTTATAACTATGCACTGGCAGAAAGAAAGGCATGGGTAAATTCAAGAAAGTGCGAAATTAACGCTTGCAGTATCCAACAAGAATACATTATCTCTGCCAATACGAAACGTCCTACCTTTGCTACTCAGTGTAAGGCTTTAACTAAAGCAAGGAAAGATTTTAAAGAACTAGGAGATGTTCATGTTCACGTTCTACAAGAGACACTAAAGCGACTAGAAAATGCTTTTGTTGCAATGTGGGACAGAGGACATGGTTTCCCAAAATTCAAGTCTACTCGTCGAATGAGGTCTTTTAACTTCAAACAAATGGGAGTTAAGCCAGTTAAGCAAGGTGCAGTTAAGTTACCTAAAATCGGTTGGGTTAAGATGCATCAATCACGAGAAATCCCCGAAAGCTTTGAGCTAAAGCAGGTCAGGGTAGTCAGACGTGCTTCTGGTTGGTACGCAATGTTAGTTTTAAAGGCAGATGTGTCTACGCCAGATGTACTACCTCATGGTGAACCAGTCGGCATAGATCTAGGTCTTGAGAAATTCTTGAGTACATCAACAGGGAAATTAATTGCTAGACCAAAGTTTTTTGCTTCTCTCCAAGGCAAGCTGAAATCGCTGCAACGGAAAATGAAGAATAAGAAAAAAGGTTCTAGCAACTGGAAAAAAGCTTGTAAAAAAGTGTCTCGTCTGCATGAACAAATATCTGATACTAGAAAAGATTATCACTATAAAGTAGCTAATCAACTGTGCGATGAGGCTGGAATGATATTTGCTGAAGACTTGAACCTGAAAGCGATGTCTAGAGGTATGTTGAGAAAACATACTTTAGATGCTGGCTTTGGTCAATTTTTGAGTATTCTTGAGTTTGTTTGTCACAAGAGAGGAGTGTATTTTGATCGCGTAGATCCTAATTTAACAAGTCAAACTTGTCCTAGATGTCAGACATTAACGGGTAAAAAGCTGTTATCAGAGCGAGTACATTCTTGTTCTGAATGTGGATATATAACCGATCGAGATGTAGCTGCTGCTCAAGTAGTCATGCAGCGTGGTCTTAAATTAGTGGCGGTGGGGCGCACCGTCCAAGCCTCTGAAGGGGAAAGGTCTTAGAATATCCTTGTGCAGGAGGAATCCCCCGTAATTCATTCGGGGGAGCGTCAAAAAAGATGAGTAGCCAAACTCCCCAATTTGATAATCAAAGTACAATACAAAAACAACCATCACAAGTTGTTATCCACATTCCCCATTATTGATAGACCATATGGATGCTTTTGCTCTAGTTCCTCCAGAATGGACTAAATCAGCAGTTCATGCCTTTGACTTTTGTTGTCCTAGTTGTAAAACTTCCCCTAAAGAAGCAAAAAATGTTTGGCTCAACCGACGCGCTCCCGTTAGTATGGGCGATCGCCGTAAGTATCAAGAATTCTATCTGTGCGAATGTCAAACTTCTTGGTGGGGCTGGAGTGACGATCGTCCAACTTCAGAATTAGGTACGAAGTAAATATCGTTTCTTTTATTAATACCTGAAAAAGCCTTATTCTTAAACATGACTCTAGTTATCTATTCAAAGAATGCAGTTTGACAAAATTTCCGATCGCCAATCGAGGAGGAATTGCTCTACGCATTTTACCGATTAAATAATAGAGAAAAGTCGGCTCTTTTATTAATACCTGAAAAAGCCTTATTCTTAAACATGACTCTAGTTATCTACTCTAAAGAATGCAGTTTGACAAAATCCTGATCGCCAATCGAGGAGAAATTGCTCTACGCATTTTACACACCTGTGCTGAAATGGGTATTGCTACCGTAGCCGTACACTCCACTATCGATCGCCAAGCCCTCCACGTCCAGCTGGCCGATGAGAGCGTATGTATTGGGCCTCCTCCATCTGGGAAAAGCTATCTCAATATCCCCAATATCATTGCGGCTGCTTTGACTCGTAACGCGACGGCTATTCATCCTGGCTATGGATTCCTAGCAGAAAATGCCCGTTTTGTCGAAATTTGTAACGACCACAAGCTAACTTTTATTGGTCCTTCTAAAGAAGCTATGTTGGCGATGGGGGATAAATCTACAGCCAAAAAAACCATGCAAAAGGCAGGAGTCCCTACTGTTCCTGGTAGCAATGGCTTATTGCGAGACGAATCAGAAGCCAAAAAGATTGCCGATGAAATTGGTTATCCCGTGATGATTAAAGCTACTGCGGGTGGTGGTGGTAGAGGAATGCGTTTGGTAGGGGATGAATCGGAATTGGTGAGAATGTTCCAAGCTGCTCAAGGAGAGGCAGAAGCAGCCTTTGGTAATGGGGGAGTATATTTAGAAAAATTTGTTGAATGTCCCCGCCATATTGAATTCCAAATCCTGGCTGATAGTCATGGCAATGTAGTCCATTTAGGAGAAAGAGACTGTTCGATCCAGCGTCGTCACCAAAAGTTATTAGAAGAAGCCCCTAGCGCGGTTTTAAGTCAAGAATTACGGGACAAAATGGGAGACGCTGCGGTCAAGGCTGCTCGATCGATCGATTATGTTGGTGCGGGGACAGTCGAGTTTCTCTTAGATAAATCGGGAGAGTTCTACTTTATGGAAATGAATACCCGCATTCAAGTGGAACATCCAGTTACCGAAGTTGTCACGGGAATCGACCTAATTGCCGAGCAAATTCGGGTAGCCCAAGGAGAAAAACTACGATTTACTCAAGAGGAGGTAGTTTTAAGGGGTCATGGGATCGAGTGTCGTATTAATGCAGAAGATCCTAAATATAATTTCCGTCCCCATCCTGGGCGTATTAGTGCTTATTTACCACCAGGAGGGCCAGGAGTAAGAATGGATTCTCATGTCTATACAGATTATGAAATTCCTCCTTATTATGATTCTTTGATTGGCAAGTTGATTGTCTGGGGAGAAGATCGCGATATGGCAATCAAGCGAATGAAGAGAGCCTTACGGGAATGTGCTATTACGGGAGTGCCTACTACCATTGAGTTTCATCAAAAGATTCTCGAAACTCCTGCTTTTTTGAAAGGTGAGATCTATACCAATTTTATCGCTGAACATTTTAGCGATTAAGGACTTGGGATTTAAAGAAAAAGGGAAGAAAATACAATGGCACTTTCTCCCCTTACTGATTACTTGTTACTTAACCTACACCCAGCAGTACTAATCTGTAGTTCCTGTTTGCAAAGATTTTTCCGCTACTTTAGTCCATTCAGTATGAGAGAACTCACCTCTAGGACGATCTACTCTTTCGTAAGTATGGGCACCAAAATAATCTCGTTGAGCTTGAGTCAGGTTTTGAGGCAAACTAGCTCGACGATAACTGTCAAAATAGTCTAGAGAAGAACTAAAGGCAGGTACAGCAATACCCAACTGATTGGCAGTGGATAATACTTCGCGCCAGGCTGCCTGACGATCTATAATGGACTGCTTAAATTCAGGTGCGAGTAGAAGATTGGGCAGATCGGGATTTTCGTTAAACGCTTTTTTAATTTTGTCTAAGAAGCCAGCTTGAATAATACAGCCTCCTTTCCAAATTCGCGCTATTTCTGGCAAATTAAGCTGAAAGTTAAATTCACTAGACGCTTTGCTCAATAAAGCCATTCCTTGAGCGTAAGAACACATTTTGGAGCAGTAGAGAGCATCCCTAACTTTATTAATAAACTCTTGTTTGTCTCCTTCATAATTACCAGCAGGTGCTTCAATTTCTTTTGATGCAGCCACGCGCTCGTCTTTGTAGGCTGACATAACCCGAGCATTAACCGCAGCATAGATAGTCGGGATAGGTACGCCCAACTCTAGAGAGCTTACTACAGTCCAACGTCCCGTTCCTTTTTGTCCCGCAGCATCCAAAATAGAATCTACTAACGGCTTGTGAGTTTTGGGATCGGTGTTGCTGAAAATATCAGCAGTAATTTCAATCAAGAAGGATTTTAGCTCGTCCGTCTGATTCCATTCGCTAAATACTTGTTCTAATTCTTCGCCAGATAAATTTAGAGTACTTCTCATCAAGTCATAGGCTTCGGCAATTAATTGCATATCCCCATACTCAATGCCATTGTGTACCATTTTGACATAGTGACCAGCACCACCAGGACCAATATAAGTGACGCAAGGACCATCATCTACCTGAGCAGCGATTTTAGTCAAAATTGGCTCTAAATCTCGATAACCTGCTTCTGTACCTCCAGGCATCAGACTAGGTCCGTTAAGCGCGCCTTCTTCACCGCCACTGACTCCCATACCCACAAAACCCAATCCAGTAGACTCTAGGTCTTTGGTACGTCTTTCTGTATCGTCATAAAGGGAGTTTCCACCATCAATAATGGTGTCGCCTTTGTCCAATAATGGCTTTAATTGTTCGATAACTGCATCGACAGGTTTACCTGCTTTGACCATTACCAAAATATTGCGAGGACATTCTAAAGTTTGCACGAATTCTTCAAGAGAATAAGCAGCTTTAATATCTTTTCCCTGCGCCCTTCCTGCCATGAATTTTTCAGTTTTATCAGGAGAGCGATTGTATACAGCAATTGGAAAACCGCGACTTTCTACATTAAGAGCGAGATTTTCCCCCATTACCGCTAAACCAATTACACCAAAAGTTCTTTTTGCCATAGTATTTAACTTGCCCCAAAGGTTTCTTTGCTTGTTTGTCGGTTGCTAGAATGACTCTTGCTTATCAGTCTTTCTAGGAAAAGGCTAACGCAATTTTTCCAGTTTCTCTATGTTCCTTAATTAACTCTTTGATTTCTAGTGTAAGCAAGTTGTGTTATTGCTCGCTCTATGATTATTTAAATGTAGTTTTGTTAAATATGTCTTCTATTTTGAAGGTAAGGGAATTGAAGTTTTATCTTTAGCATAAACAGTTTCTAGCCAAAGGTGTTTGGCGCGGTCTATATTAATCATTGCCTCGTCCATAGTCATTCCTTGACTCATGCACCCAGGTAAGTCGGGAATCATGACAGTGAATCCTCTTCTCTCGGGATACACGTCAATGGGATATTGAAGAGATAAATAATAAGATAGGGAATCGTGTTGAATCTTTAGCCCAGGCTCTTCCATTATCAATCTTGGTTGGATTTATAAAATTTAGAGGAGATACGAAAAATCGCACCTACGTTATATGCGAAAAAATTTGATTGTCCAGGCTAGGGATTCAAAACTTAATATTGTGTCGTGATGGCTTGAAGACATAAATGATAAATGATCAATGGTTGGAATCTGAACTAGAGTTGTTGCGTAATAGTTTGAGAAGAGGACAGCAAGGTTTAGCCCACTGGAATGGAGGAGAGATGGCAGTGTCTGCCGTACCTGGGGCGGGAAAGTCTCACAGTCTTTCTGTGGCAGCAGCGATCGCCATTGCCCGCAATCAATTACACAGTCGCCGACAGTTGATTGTAGTTACTTATACTCGCTCCGCAGCAGCCAATATTAAGCTCAAGATTCGCGATCGCCTCAAGGATTTGAAGCTTCCTCCTGGAGGTTTTGTCGTTCATACTCTACACGGGTTAGCCCTTAATATCGCTAATTCACGTCAGGAGTTGGCGGGATTAAATTTAGACAATGTCAGTATTGTCGTACCGAACGCGGAACACCGTATTATTAGAACTGCGGTAGAACAATGGATCGGCGATCATCCAGTAGAATATCAAACATTGTTGGAAGGGATCCAGTTTGATGGGGAAGAAACCGAAAGATTGCGCCGTCAGTCGGTATTGCGGACGGAAGTTTTACCCCAACTAACTAATACAGTGGTGCGAGAAGCAAAAAGTTCGGGATTATTGCCAGATGAATTGGCGCAACTGAGTCAAAGTGCTAGGGATGAATATGGCATTTTAAATATTGCAGCAGGATTATATCAAGAATATCAACGGTTAATGCGATCGCAAGATCTGATTGATTATGACGATATGATCTTGGCTGCTTTAAAAGTCTTAGAATATCCCCCCATGAGATTGCTCTGGCAGAATCAGGTATACGGGGTATTTGAAGATGAAGCTCAAGATTCTAGTCCCCTACAGGAAAAATTAATCTCTATCTTGGCTGGTAGCGATGAAGTTAATTCTTCACCCAATCTAGTACGAGTGGGAGATCCTAATCAAGCCATTAATTCTACCTTTACCCCCGCAGATCCGATCTACTTTAAATGGTTTTGCCAAAATTGCCAAACTAAAAACAGCTTGACAACGATGAATCAAGCGGGAAGAAGTAGTGAGATAATTATTGATGCTGCCAATTTTGTAGTGAGTTGGGTCAATCAACAGCAAGGCGATCGCAATCCCGAACAGTTACCCTTTCGCGAACAAAAAATTGTCACTGTCGATCGCGGAGATCCGCAACCCGATGCCAATCCTCAACCTGAGGGTAGTGGAGTTATGATTACTAATCCCGATGATGTCTATCAGACAGTGAAGCTAATTGGCGAAAAAGCGATCGCTTTATTTAAAGAGCATCCCGATCACAATGCAGCTATTTTGGTACGAGAAAATCGTCAAGGACGTTTCTTGGCTCAAGAATTAGCTTATCTAAATAAGGAACATGATATAAAAGTTTACGAAATCAGCGAAAGCGAAAGATATTCCCAGATTCCTGGGGAAATACTCAAACTATTACAGTTTATCGATCGCCCCCACTCCCCAGATAATCTCAAAGCAGCCCTGGAGGTATTGCAGCAAAGAAGTCTTATTCCTACCCAAGATCTCAACGCCTTAGCCACCTCTCCCGAACAATTTTTATATCCCACTGTTTTAACTCCCCCTCACAAACCCCAAGTAGAAGAGGCTCGTCGCTATTGCTGTAACTTACTCCGCGCCCGCATGGAATTACCCCACTATCAAATAATTCCTTTTTTGGGTATGACTTTAAAATATACGGGTTCGGAATTAGCCACAGTACAAAAACTATCAGAAAGAGTCAACCAGCAAATAATCGGACAAAGTTCCCTTAAAGCCAGTATTAATGCCCTAGAGGAGATTGTGACCGCCGAAAATTTTGAAGGGGTAGAAGAAGATAACGAGGATCGTTATACTCGCCCAGGACAAATAACCATCATTACCATGCACAAGGCAAAAGGATTAGATTGGGACTATGTATTTATTCCCTTTCTCCACCAAGATATTTTGCCAGGACAACCTTGGATACCCAAAGCCAGTCAATTTCTTGGCAATTTCACTCTGTCAGAAGTCGCCCGCGCTCAAATAAGAGCGATCGTCCACCATCAATATATATTAGGCGATCGACCCCAAGTAATACCCTTACCTAACGCAGCCTGGGAGGAAGCAGTCAAGCTCAAACAAGCAGAAGAATATCGTTTACTATATGTAGCTATGACTAGAGCTAAACGTCTCCTCTGGATGTCCGCAGCCCAGTTAGGTCCTTTTCGTTGGAGTGTTTTTCGCCAAGATAGTGCCAGTAACTTGCAGCAGAAAAAACCCTGTCCTGTTTTACCTGCATTGATCGGGTATTTGAGAAATGAATATTAATTACGCTCAATTCTCAAGAAGAGTAAAATTTTATAGCAATTCCCATACCTATAAAGACCAAAAGAAATATAATCGTGAATTAAATCGCTTAAGAGTTGCCATAGAACACGTTAACCGTCGGCTAAAAATGTTTAAAATATTATCTTTTCCAGATCGAAATCGTCATCGAAGATTTGGTTTGAGAATTAGTTTCATTGCAGGTATTTATAATTACGAATTAGCCTAATAAATAGGCTTAAATAATTAAATTGATTGATTAATTTAAGGTTATTTATTAACCGCTGAAACAGTTTTTGCTGTTATTTTTCAAAGTTTGCGATCGCCAGTAAAACTTAATTAAAACAATCGCTCAATTCTTACTATTTCAATCATCGAGAATTGAAATTAAAACAGGCTCCAATCATACCATAAAAATTTTTACACGAACACTCAAGCATATAAGCCAGCTACATACTCTCCATAACCGTTATAAGGCAGAGTTTCTTTAATTTCCCAAGACAAACCAGGCCCCTTGCTAATAAACTTCTCAGTCGCCTGCGACCAGCGAGGATGGGGCACGTTAGGATTTACATTAGCCTCAAACTTATATTCATTAGAATCTATAGTATTCCAATAAGTAGCTGGTTGTTCAGCAACAAACTCAATTCTAACAATGGACTTCGCACCCTTAAAACCATATTTCCAAGGAGTAACCATGCGTAACGGCGCGCCATGTTGTTTGGGCAGATCGTGACCGTAAATACCCACCGCAAAAAAAGCCAACTCGTTTGCCATCTCCTCAATTCTCAATCCTTCCCTATAAGGCCAAGGTAACGAGCCAAAATGAAAACCTGGCCCTGTGGTAATCTCTGGGTCATAAAAAGAGGTGAAACTCACGTATTTAGCCTTAGCAGTCGGTTCGACATCTGCTAACAAAGCCTTCATCGGAAAACCAATCCAAGGCAACACCATCGACCAAGCTTCGACACATCTAAAACGATAAATTCTTTCTTCTAAAGGAAACTTAGTTTTTAGATCGTCGAGGTCGTAGGTACGAGGATTTTTAACCAAACCGCCAACTTCTACTTTCCAGTTTTCTGTAGGTAAGCTTTGAGCATCGAGCCAGATTTTCTTGGTACCGCCATACTCATAAAAATTATTATATTGGGCAGCTACCTTTTCTTCTGCAATAGGTCGATTTACTTTGGCAAAATTAGGATTCTTGTTAAATGATTTGATTTCAGGCAAATTAATGCTTTTTTCTAAAGCTGTCTCGGATGAAGACTTACCAATGTTAGATCCTGCCTGACATCCCCCCAGAGGCAAGAGACTCGCACCAATTCCCGCTCCCACCAGAGATTTTATAAAGCTACGACGGCTGTAATAAAGTCTGGGGGGTGTAATCTGATTTTCTGATATTTCCCAAGATTCGGGAATACGAATTAAAGCCATCGGAATTTAATAAGATAAATAATTTCTAAGACTTAATCAAAGCTAAATCCTTAATCAAAGCTAAATCAATTTTAGACTCTTCTCCCTCAGTAATTTCCGCTTTAATATCAGGGCCAAAAAACTTTTCAATTTTTTCTCGTCTTTCCTGCCATTGCTCTAGATTAAAGAAAGGAGAATAAAATTCCATCAGCAAAGTATAAGCACCATCCCTCGAATATTCTTGAAGACCAACTAAGATAGGTCTTTCTTCGTCCGTAGGACTCAAACCAAACTTGGCCAATGACTCGTCTAAATGAGCTTCCTGCCCGTAACGAAAGCGAGTAACATCTTTACGCAACTGCTCTTGGGTAGGGGTTGCTTGCGATCGCAATTCTTTTACTTCCGGAGTAGTTTCTTTAGTGTAAGGTACAGGTTTCAATTCTGATGCCTTTAAAGCCAAACCTCCTAACAATAAAGGAATTCCATAAAAGAAACCTGCCAAATTAAGGGTGTTCATTCCCACAGCATAGGCATAAAAACCAACGACAGTTAGTATCCCTCCCACAGTCAAGCCAACTGCGGCTAATGGTATTTTACGCAACATAATAAAAAATTGTTTAAATTTGTCAATATTGTCTATTCTAAAGCTATTGGATACTTAGTTTTAAAGAAATTATGGATAAAGTCGACATTAGAGCCAAAATCGCTCAAATGGCAGCCAAAAGAGATTCTTTAGTAGAATTGCTTGAAAGACCCAACTTAGGAACTCTCAGAATAGACGTCGACCAAGCTTTAGAAGAATTAGACGAGCTTATTGAAGAGTTTAATGAAACTTTTCCCGAAGAGAAAGTGTAATTAATCGATCGCCCTTCGCCCTAGTTGTATGATAATTATTGACTTAACAGTTGAGACTTTATTTAAAGATTCAATTCACGTTTTAGATTTAGGTGACTATTGAAAAAGTGAAGTATTTTTTTCTGAGCGATGGCTGGACTTACGGTAGAGTTTGGGAGTTTGGCGGATTATGGGATCGTCTTAGTTGGGGACGCAAACCCGAAATTAAACGCCTCAATTGTGGCGCGATTCAACAAGAAGAAACTTTATGGCTTCATGCTGTGGAAGATGCCGTGTTGATGGTTGAAGTTCATCCCAAAGAAACATCCTCCGCCGAATCTAGTATTGGACAAGTCGTACTCAAACGTTTGATCGATGCAGATCGAGCAATTGAAATACTGAGCGAATCACAATCAATATTCAATAACTCCTAGTTTCTCGATTTCAAAAACTATTAATTTGAGACTGAAAAACTTTACAAAACTTAACATTTATCGATAACAGTCGATAAATCTTGCAATAGGTTCTAACAATAGTTACACTTCTTTAAATAAATAGTATTTTCAAGTCTTTCTTGAACAAGCCTAATTTCTAACTAATGGCGATTGGGCTTGCCCTGATAACCATTGGGTTTGAGGCATAAATACAGATTACAAAATAACAGTCAAAATTAATTCCACTAATTGACAGTGGTCTATTAGCAAGATCGACAATAGTTCGATCTCACTAAACAAATTATTTAATTAATAGGAGGGGTCTAGTCTATGGGACTACCTTGGTATCGAGTTCATACGGTCGTTCTGAACGACCCAGGAAGGCTAATATCAGTTCACTTAATGCACACCGCTCTAGTAGCAGGCTGGGCTGGTTCGATGGCTCTATTTGAGCTAGCAACGTTCGATCCTAGTGATGCTGTCCTCAACCCTATGTGGCGACAAGGTATGTATGTACTACCTTTTATGGCACGTTTGGGTGTAGACACATCTTGGGGTGGCTGGAGCGTTACGGGAGAAACTGGCGCGAGTGCTGGTTTCTGGTCTTTTGAAGGTGTTGCGATCGCACACATTGTCTTATCTGGTTTACTGTTCCTCGCAGCAGTATGGCACTGGGTATATTGGGATTTAGAATTATTCGTCGATCCTCGTACTGGTCAAACAGCATTAGATTTACCAAAAATGTTTGGTATCCACTTGTTTTTGTCTGGTCTACTTTGTTTTGGTTTTGGAGCATTTCACCTCACAGGAGTGTGGGGACCTGGAATGTGGGTATCAGATGCCTTCGGGGTAACTGGTCACGTCCAACCAGTCGCACCAGAATGGGGTCCTGGTGGGTTTAACCCCTTTAATCCTGGCGGTGTTGTCGCTCACCACATTGCGGCTGGTGTAGTTGGTATTATTGCTGGTTTATTCCATCTCAGCGTTCGTCCTCCCGAAAGACTATACAAAGCTTTACGGATGGGTAACATTGAAACAGTTCTTTCTAGTAGTATTGCTGCGGTATTCTTTGCAGCTTTCGTAGTTACAGGAACTATGTGGTACGGAAACGCTACTACCCCCATAGAATTGTTTGGTCCTACTCGTTATCAGTGGGATCAGGGATACTTCAACCAAGAAATTCAACGTCGTGTTGAAACTGCAATGGATGACGGCATGACTCGCTCTGAAGCTTGGTCGACAATTCCTGAAAAACTAGCCTTCTATGACTATGTAGGAAACAGCCCCGCTAAAGGTGGTTTATTCCGTACTGGTTCGATGGATAGTGGAGATGGCATTGCTCAAGAATGGTTAGGACATGCAGTATTCACCGATGGTGCAGGACGCGAACTCAACGTTCGTCGTATGCCTAACTTCTTTGAGACATTCCCTGTGATCCTAGTTGATGAAGATGGTGTTGTTCGAGCGGATATTCCTTTCCGTCGTGCAGAGTCTAAACTTAGCGTAGAACAAAGCGGAGTTACAGTTTCCTTCTACGGTGGTGCTTTAGACGGTCAAAGCTTTAGTGATGCTCCTACAGTCAAGAAATATGCTCGTAAGGCTCAACTTGGCGAAGCTTTTGCTTTTGATACAGAAACATTAGGTTCTGACGGTGTATTCCGCACCAGCCCTCGTGGATGGTTTACTTTCGGTCATGCCGTATTCGCTCTATTCTTCTTCTTTGGTCATATTTGGCATGGTTCTCGTACATTGTACAGAGACGTATTTGCTGGTGTTGACCCCGAGCTAGAAGAAGAACAGGTAGAATGGGGCTTCTATCAAAAAGTGGGTGACAAATCTACTCGTGCCAAGCAAGAAGCGTAGAATTACGCTATTGGTTAGGAACTTTTAGCTGAATGTTTGTTAGGGCGATAGTAATTTATTCTCTCCCTAACAAACAAACAAAAATCAAATCTCTAATGATTTTAGCGGTAAAATAATAGTAAATAAACTTTAGGATTTTAAATATGGAAGCTGTTGCATATATTCTAGTGTTGGCTATGGCGATTTCAGTTCTCTTTTTTGCGATCGCTTTTCGCGAGCCACCCCGTATTGAAAAATAAATTAAGCATTAATGTAAATGAATGTAAATTAAACACAACTAGTCAATTCAAAGCACTATTTAGTTGAGTGTTCGGAATTCCATAAGTTGTTAATAATTTTTAAGTTTTTGCCATTTCTGAGTCATTTTTACTTATTGTCTGTTAACTAACAGATTATGATGTAGAGAACGGCTCAGATTTGTCGTTTATGCGAACATGTTTATAATGAAAGTATATTTTTAGCTCCATGCACTGTCCTAATTGTCAGCACACGGAAAGTAGAGTCCTTGAATCTCGTTCGACAGAAAGCGGACAAAGTATTCGCCGTCGTCGAGAATGTTTAAACTGCAAGGGACGTTTTACCACCTACGAAAGAATTGAATTAGTTCCTATTACAGTAATTAAAAGAGATAGCAGTCGGGAATCTTTTGATCGCGCTAAATTACTTAGAGGCATATTAAGAGCTTGTGAAAAAACAACAGTTTCTTATCAAAAAGCAGAAGCTATTGTTGACGGCATAGAAGCAAGGTTGCAGCAAAATTCAGGCAAAGAATTTAGTAGCAGTGAAATTGGCGAATTAGTCTTACAAAACTTACGCTATGAAAATGAAGTAGCCTATATTCGTTTTGCTTCCGTCTATCGAAAATTCCAGGGAATTAAAGACTTTATTGAAACTTTAAATCATCTTCAAAAAGAAAATTCAAATTCCAAGAGTCCAGAATTTACTACCATTAGATAGTCTTTGTCTTTAATAAGAAAAACATAAAAATCAATTAAACTTTCAGCAAAAAAAATAAAAAAAAGTTACAGCCACCCCAATAAAAAGTTACAATGCTATAATGCCATCTTGCCGACAAGCAGATATATTTCAGTGGCAAAGTGTTTGAGCGGGTTTTCGTAATCCGACAATTAATCTTTGTTGGCGGTCACGCTAGATGAATGTAGGTGTAGGCTACACGAAGATCGGGTGAGTGTACATCAAGCAGGAGGCTCATCAATCAAAAAAATAAGGAAATACAACAAGGACATCTAACCCATATGGTCAATCAGCAAGCAAATAGTACTAAAGATATTGGTTTTACTCACGAAGATTTCGCTGCTCTACTCGACAAATACGACTACCACTTCAGTCCTGGAGATATAGTAGCAGGAACAGTTTTTAGTATGGAACCTCGGGGTGCTCTGATTGACATTGGCGCTAAAACAGCAGCTTATATTCCCATTCAGGAAATGTCAATCAATCGAGTTGACAACCCTACTGAAGTTCTTCAAGCTGACGAAACTAGAGAATTTTTCATTCTCACTGACGAAAATGAAGACGGACAGTTAACTTTGTCTATCAGACGCATCGAATATATGCGTGCTTGGGAGCGCGTCAGACAGCTACAACAAGAAGACGCTACCGTACGTTCCAATGTTTTTGCTACTAATCGTGGTGGTGCATTGGTTAGAATTGAAGGTTTGAGAGGATTTATTCCTGGTTCTCACATTAGTGCCAGAGAAGCAAAAGAAGACTTAGTCGGAGAAGATCTTCCCCTAAAATTCTTGGAAGTAGATGAAGAACGCAACCGACTAGTTCTAAGTCATCGCCGAGCATTGGTAGAACGTAAGATGAACGGTCTAGAAGTAGGTCAAGTAGTCAAAGGCTCTGTACGTGGTATCAAGCCTTACGGTGCATTTATTGACATCGGTGGAGTAAGTGGTTTACTTCATATTTCTGAAATATCTCACGATCACATTGATACCCCACACAGCGTATTTGGTGTTAATGACGAACTAAAAGTGATGATCATCGATTTAGATGCGGAAAGAGGTCGTATATCTCTATCCACTAAGCAGCTAGAGCCAGAACCAGGCGATATGCTCAAAAATAGAGAGATAGTATTTGAGAAAGCCGAAGAAATGGCAGAGAAATATCGTCAAAAACTATTAGCCGAAGCTGAAGGAATTACTTTAGAGGAAGCAGCAGAAGCAATTCCCTCCGCTGTTGAAGAGCCTGTAGTAGAAGAAGCGGTAGAAACTACTACTACTGAAGCAGTAGAAACTCCTGCTGAGGAAACCGAAGGAGTATTAGAAACTGCAACTGAAGTGGCAGAAGACATAGTAGAATCCAGCACTGAAGCGGTTGAAGGAGCAGTATAAACAGTTAAGGAAGCAGTAGAAAACGCCCTTAAAACTCTGAAAGGTAGAAGTTAGAAAGAAATAAGATTTCCAATAAGGAGAATGAATTTAAACCACGTTCTTTTTGTTGAAACAATAATTATACAGAGGGGTAATCCCCTCTCTTTTTTTGGTTGGTTAGTTGATAGGAGAAAAATTTTGTCTGTTCCCATGTCTTCAAGCGATCTGACGATCGCCTGTCAAGGTTTAAAATTCAATAAGATAGCTGCAATTATTTTCGATAAAGATGGGACTTTAGAAAACTCTTTACCATTTTGGCGAGAAGTAGCTATTCAGAGAGCGCGTTTGATTGATGCCCAAATACCAGGAGTAGGAGAACCTTTATTAATGGCATTTGGGATACAAGACAATGCCATAGATACAGCAGGCTTAATGGCGGTTGGCAGTCGTCAAGAAAATGAGATTGCTGCTGCTGCTTATATTGCTGAAACAGGAAGGAGTTGGCACGAAGCTAGAAAAATTGCTCGTCAAGCTTTCGATGAAATATCACAATCTAAGTACCTCATTAAAAATCCTGAATCTGCACCCCTATTTCCTGAAGTGATAGAAACTCTGCAATCTTTTAAGAGCGAAGGCTTGAAGCTAGGAATTCTGTCTGCTGATTCTACCCAGGGAGTAGAAGAATTTGTCACCAATCACAAACTACAAGACTATATCCAACTGAGCATGGGAGTAGATGGCAAACTATTGAAACCAGACCCCCAGCTTTATATACAAGCTTGTCAAGCTTTAAAAGTTGCTCCAGAACAAACTTTGATGGTGGGAGATTCTTGGGGAGATATTCAGATGGCAAAAGCAGCAAAAGCAGCAGGAACTATCGCTGTTATTCGTCATCAAGGCTCAGTATCTCTTCCAGGAGATGTTACGATTTTTAGTTTGTCTGAAATTCAAATTTTGTCAGACTCAAACTAAACTTGTATTATATATCCTATGCTTGGATATTTAGGTTAAAATTCCGCGTACCTGCTATTTAATCTCTCTAAGAGGACTATACAAAATTGTCTCGTAATTACTTATTCACCTCCGAATCAGTCACAGAAGGTCATCCTGATAAAATCTGCGATCAAATTTCTGACACCATCTTAGATGCTTTACTGTCTCAAGATCCCCTAAGTCGCGTTGCAGCAGAAGTGGTAGTTAATACTGGCTTAGTGTTAGTCACTGGAGAAATTACTACCAAAGCCAATGTTAATTATGTTGATTTAGTTAGAAAAAAAATTGCTGAAATTGGCTACACTAATGCAGAAAATGGTTTTTCAGCAGATAGCTGCTCGGTATTGATTGCCTTAGACGAACAATCTCCAGATATTGCTCAAGGTGTCACGTCTGCTCAAGAACAGAGAGAAAATCTTAGTGACAGCGAACTAGATCGAATTGGTGCTGGCGACCAAGGAATTATGTTTGGTTTTGCTTGTAATGAAACTCCAGAATTGATGCCTATGCCTATAAGTTTGGCTCATCGCATGTCCCGCCTTTTGGCACAGGTGCGCAAGCAAGGAGATTTATCTTATCTGCGTCCTGACGGCAAAACCCAGGTTTCGGTTAAATATGAAGACGGCAAACCTGTTGGAATTGATACCATCCTTATTTCCACTCAGCACACCGAAACCATCGACGATATTTCCGAAGGGAGTGCAGTTCAGAGAAGGATCAAAGACGATCTTTGGTCTGGGGTAGTTCAGCCTATTTTTGCCGACTTGGAAATCAAGCCAGATGACAACACTCGTTTTTTAGTTAATCCTACGGGTAAATTTGTCATTGGCGGGCCTCAAGGCGATTCTGGCTTAACTGGTCGTAAAATTATTGTCGATACCTATGGTGGCTATTCTCGTCATGGTGGTGGTGCTTTTTCGGGTAAAGATCCTACAAAAGTAGATCGCAGTGCATCCTATGCTTGTCGTTATGTAGCTAATAATATTGTGGCAGCAGGTTTGGCGGATAAGTGCGAAGTTCAGGTTAGTTATGCTATTGGTGTAGCTAGACCAACTAGTATTTTTATTGAAACTTTTGGTACGGCTAAGATCGCTGAAGAAAAATTACTGAAATTGGTAACGCAGCATTTTGAATTACGTCCTGCGGGAATTATTCAGACGTTGGACTTGCGTAATTTACCTCAGGCACGAAATGGTCGTTTTTATCAGGATGTGGCTGCCTACGGTCATTTCGGTCGGAACGATCTCGATCTGCCTTGGGAAAAAACAGACAAAGCTCAATTGTTAAAAGAGTTTTTGTTATCTGGTAGCGCAGCTTAATAATTTTTTAAAATTGACTGTAAAAATTATCATATTTGATGTAGAAGGGTTAGTCCGACTAACCCCTTTATTGTTGCTGAGGCTGTTAACTTAAAACAAGACATAGGAATAGAAAAAATAAGCTACAGTGAACTGAATTCTTCAATTAAGTCAGATTTAGATTTGTATGTTGGCTCTAGATAAATTATTCAAACATCATAAAAATCGCCGTGTTGCTGTAGTTTTGGCTTTACTCGGAACAGTTACACCGATCGCAGGATTGCATAAACTATATTTAGGGCAGCCAATTTGGGGTATTATTTATTTGGTTTTGTGGTCTACGCCTATTCCTCGTATTGCATCTGCTATTGATGCAGTATGGTATGTGGTTCAAGATTTAGAGCAGTTTGAACGTCAATTTAACGGACACAGCCAATATAATCTTAATACTTCTCCTCAAGTAAAAGCGATCGCCGAAGCAATGAGAGAATTGGATAAACTGCGAGAAGATGGTTTGGTGACAGAATATGAGTTTGAACAAAAACGCCGACAGCTATTAGATCGGATGGCTTAAGGAGAAGGTTTTTTTAGTTATTGTGAAGCTTTAAGAATTTTTCAACACAGCGGACAAATATTTCTACTCCCATACCCAAAGCAGTTTCATCAAAGTCAAAGCGGGGATGATGGTGGGGATATGCTAAACCTTTTTCGGGATTAGCCGAACCCAAAAAGAAATAGCATCCTGGGACTTGTTGGAGGAAAAAAGACATATCTTCTCCCCCCATAGTTTGACATTCTGGCACGACACCAAGGGGAGTTTCTACTACTTCTGCTGCAACAGAAGAAACTAATTCTGCGATCGCGCGATCGTTTATAGTGGGGGGATATAGTTGCCAGTGATTGAGTTCGTATTTAGCTCCGTGCATCTGACAAATACCAGCCACAATTGCTGCTAATCGTTCTCTAATTAGGGTTTTTAGTTCGGGACTAAAATAGCGAATTGTACCACTCATTCTAGCTGTATCGGCAATCACGTTTAAAGCCGTACCCGCGTGCAATTCCCCTATTGTTACCACCGCAGAATCTAGAGGTTTGACGTTACGAGAAACAATGGTTTGTAGGGCGTTGACTATTTGACTGGCTACTATAATTGAGTCTACCGTTTGATCGGGCATTGCACCATGACCGCCCTTACCCAAGATTGACAGGCGAAAACATTCTACCGCAGCCATTAACGCCCCGCTTCTGACGCCAACCGTACCTAAAGGTAGATTATTCCATAGATGCAAGCCAATAATTGCGTCTACGTCGGGGTTATTTAAGACTCCCTCTTCAATCATTGGTTTCGCCCCCCCTGGACCTTCCTCCGCTGGCTGAAAGATGATTTTTACCGTTCCCGAAAAGTTATCTTTATGTTGGGATAAGTAGTAAGCTGTAGCTAGAGCGATCGCAGTATGTCCGTCATGTCCGCAAGCGTGCATCTTGCCATCATGTTGAGACTTATAAGGAACTTCATTAGCTTCTTGCACTGGTAAAGCATCTATATCAGCGCGAATTGCCATAACTTTACCAGGAAAGTTACTAGTGATGGTAGCGACAACACCCGTTTTAGCAATGCCTGTTTGGTGAGGAATTGACCAAGATGTTAGTTTCTGCTGAATAAATTCTGCCGTAATTTGTTCTTGAAAGCCTAATTCTGGTTTTTGATGTAAGATGCGTCGCCACTCGACTATACTTGACTGCAACTTGCGTATCTCAGCACGAATTTGATTTAAGTCAACAGACTGCGATTCTTTGACGGTGAAAACCATTATTCAAAATCCAGAATTAATTAAATTAGTAAAAGTAAATTAGTTTTTAATTGATTTGCGAGAACTTGTAAACTGACCGTGAATATTAACGCTATAGGGGATTAAATAAGTAATTAAACCCGATAGCCATCTGGTTCGAGTCATTTCCCCTTTAGCTAGAGCAGAACCATGATTGATCGTAAATAACACCGAACCAACAACTAAGGCTACTTTCATAGCAGTAGGGGCTAATTTAGGATCGAGTAATGCTTGAGTGAATTTCATTATAAGAAAACAAAATACTATCTGTAAATTTAAAAGTTTTTTAATTCTTATTTTATTGAAGCAGAAGAACGTTCTTCTTCGCAAAACTTCATATTGAGTTGGCGGTTAGTTATCAGACAATTCCAATCGATCTATTCCACCCAAACACAACAGCCAAAATACCACAGCTAACCAATGAATAGAAATGGAGATCCAAATCGAACCAGTAGACAAATAAGCAATAGTGCAAGCCAAGCCTAGTATAGCTGCAAAAGTTAGGAAAACAGGATTTGAAAAAGTTTGTTTTCCTGCTGGGAAAAAGGTAAGTCCGTTGAGGGGATGATAAATAACAAATAGAAACAAACTAACAAGGGAAGAGATATAAGTAAATCCTAAATCTGTATTTTCTGAAGGGTAAGGTAGTAGCAACGCTCTAAAAAATAGTTCTTCTAACAGTGCGGGTGCGACTAATGATGTAGCAGCGACTCGAATTATGATTAATTTAGATGAGTTGAAATTCCATTGCAAAAAACCTGTCCACAAACCAAAAAGTAATGCAATAATTGCATAAACTGACAAGATAAAAAAACCCTGAAGCCAATCTAATTTTGTGGGTATAGTTACAAAACCCGCAACAATAGGCTCCACAAAAGTATTCATAGCTATCATGGTAGATATCAGGGCTGATGTAATGAACTACAAACCGATGGATGAATAATAACAGAGAGAAATAATTTATTCATTAAAAATCATTTCAGTTATAGATCGCAGCCCCACTATTTCATTTTCACGATCCGAACTCACGTTAATATAAATTATGGTCAAATTCACAAGCAATTTCTACAGCAGCACGCCCTTTAACGTTTGCTTCTTCAGCAGTTAGAAAAATGCTATCAAAGTTAAATGCAATCCCCGAGAAATCAATGATACTGAAGTGATATAGCTTGTCCAAAGTACGATAAACAAGCAAAGTATAGCCGTTGATTCCAATTATATTTTGAATTGTCATGGTCTACTCCTGTATGAAAATAATCGCTTAACGCTATTGCTTTTAGTTCCAGTTACTAGTAAATACCGACAACATAAGTAATTTATGCAGTGTAGGAGAGTTTACTAAAACAATGCAGTATCGAAAAACTATTTAATCAAAGGTAGGTTATGAAAGATGGCGGGTCAAAATTAATCAATTTTGCGCGTGAAAAAACCTTCGCTCTCATTCTGTTTTTAACAACACTGTATTGACTGGTATTTTTTTCTATAACTTATATTAGGCTTTTTATTTGGATCAAAAACAACCGTGATCTTACTTAATTTAAGTGGTTTTTTGAGCATATTCTATTTTTACTCCGTATTTTTCCTGACAGTTTCTGGGGTAAAAACATGTATTTAGAACAGAAGAACTAGGTTTGATTTGCTTTCAAAGGCTGGGCTAAAATCACATAATCATCGATCGCATAATGGGATAAGTAATGTTGTAGGAAATATGATTGGCTGAAATTGCTAAGATGATTTTGAGGTGGTAGATTATTTCGAGCAAAGCGAGCAAATTCTTGTTTGTTTATCTTTCTTTTTCCCGTACAAGATAAGTATTTATACCAGTTTAGTTTTAGTCCTAGTGCTGTGACAAACATTTCCACAACTTCTCGTTCGATAACACTGTCTTCTGTTAGAGGAATGTCAAAGGTATTGAAAAGTTTTTTACCTTGAATAATTAATAAAACTCGACCATCGGGACTTAAGTTTTGTTGAAATATTTGTTGATAAATTTGATGGGATAAATGGCGTTGTTCTGATTCGTAGAAGAAGCAGTGGGAGATAATAATAAAATCAAAAAACTGTCTGGGTATCTGGGTATAATAATTATTATAGTCAAATAAATTAGCAGTATTAAACCGAAAATAGGTATTGAGGGGTTGGCTAAAAGAATCTATATATCTGCGCCAAAATTGCAAGCCACGGTACTGTAAATCTGCTTGTTGTTCTAGGGAATAGTAGTTTACGCGATCGCAAATTGTAGGGGAAAATTTTTTTAAATTAGCTGATAAAAGAGCCAAACTAACTATAGATGTGTTTACTCCTGCTGCCAAGTCTAAAATATTAATATTTCTCTTTAATAACCCTTCTTGATAAATGAAAAACCACGCTAAATAAACACAATAAACATTTTCGAGAAAATATTTAATAAAATAAACATGAGGGGTCAAAGAGTAATTATAGGCTGGATCTTTTCCTTGTTTTAAACTATTCAAATCTTCCCAAGCTTGAGTTAACTCGCGATCGCGTATTTCATCGGGAACTTTATTTAGCTCAATCTGTAAAAATTCTACTAGGGCAATTTCCAACTCTTCAAACACTGGTAAATTAATACCTGTAGGTTGAATTAAATTGGGTTCTAATTCATTTAATTTAAAACCATGGTGGATATAGTTAATAAACTCTGGCTGGGGTTTTAAAAAGCGATCGCTTGAGCTTGTTTCTTGTAAGTGATGGGTTAAGCGATCTATTTCTTGGCAATAGTAATTAAGAGAGTTATTGCTTTTTAGTTGTTGCTGATATAAAGTAGCTAAACAAGATAGCTGGTTTCCCGATGTTTCTAACTGCTTGAGAATTTTTTTGGCTTTAGTTTTCTTCCCTTGCTTTAAAGCTTTTTTTAGTTGATAATCATACCAATAATTAGATAGCCAATTAATCATAAGCAAAACCTGCCTTTCCTTCTAAAATTTCTGTAGGGGACGACCAAGCTATTAAGTGATTTTCCAGATTTTGTTTAAAATCATGATAACTTTCTGCTACGTCGTCATACCACCAAGCATACTTTTGTTTCAAGGCGATCGCTTGATGGGGAGTAGAAGCAATCAAAGAATTTTTATGAGTAGGATGAAAATCTTGTAATACAATTCGATCTATGCCCATTAATTGACTAAAGAATTTATCTCGATCTGCTATTAAAGTAGGTAAAAGCGGTGTAATCGTGACGCTAAAGTAAATTTTATTTTGATGATTGCTGGCAATACTATATCTCAGCTTATTAATAGTTTGGAGGCGAGCTTTAACACTAGGAGATCTGGGTTCAAAATCTTTTCTGACAATTTCACTCCCCGTAGGTATGCTCAAGTTAATTCTTAAATATTCAAACTGCTGTAATAAATCCAAATCTCGGACAATCATTGGACTGCGAGTTTGAATTACTAAAATAGGTTGATAAATTAACATCACTTTCAGCAATTGTTTAGTTAATTCCTGTTGCTTTTCAATTGGTTGATAGGGGTCGGTAACGCTACTCATATAAATACGAGGAGGTGTATCGTATTTTTTTTGCCATTTAGTCAATTCTCGATCTAAAAGATCGGCTGCGTTGGTTTTGATAGCGACCCAGTTCCCCCAATCCTGGCGTTTCTGGCTATCAGGACTAAAAGCAGCAGCATAACAATAACTACACCCATATTGACAACCGCGATAGGGATTGAGGGTAAAATCATAAGCAGCCATAAATCCCGTAGCCTTATTTAAAAGCGATCGCGCTTCTACAGTATAAATATCAGTTTTAGCCCGCGTTTCCTTGAACAATAATGACGATCTTCGGTCTTTTTTTGCTTCATATTTCATAATATTGATTGCATCAAACTATTAATAAGTTTTAGAGATATTCCATATAGTAAAAACTGTAGCGCGAGGATAGTTAAGATTCCCAAGAAAACTGTCGAATAACCATTTTTGAAATTGAGACTAAAACTTTTAATTAAGCGATCGCACCCCAAGATAGCCAAAATAAAAAAAACAATACTACCTAATAAATTAAATGCTGGCAAACTAACTGCTAGCAACTGTGATATACCTAGAATAAAAGCAATTTGATAAACAGTTTGAAGGCGATTTTTAATATCAATACCCAACTTAAATCTAGAAACAATTGCTAAGCTAATTGCCGAAAATAAAGTATATAATCCCAAATTAATCAAGTTAGTATAAATGCCAAAAGAAAAATTAGTATCTGATACATTTTCTGGCCGATAATATTCTTGAGGCCAATTCAATGGAATAACATCGCTAGCGAGCTTGGTGGGAGATCGTTCTCCTTCTCCCGTAGTATAGACACAGCCAACCCTAATATTTCCAGATTGGGTAGCATGCTTCTGTACGGCTTCAACTACATAAATATGAGGAAAAATTTTCTCCCCATAACTCGATACAACAGGATTTTGGGTAGGATCTAAACTATTAAATGCTCCCGCCTTAACATTAGCAAACCTCTGACAACCGTAAGCTGCAACTGTCTGGGTGACTTGAGATAAAGGAAAAATACTTTCTTCAGAGCGAGCGATCGCTTTTTCTCCTGCTAAATTAACTCCCAAACGACAATAATTAGGGGAGCCAATAGTAGTTTGACACAGGGCAGGAATTTCTTGAGAAGTAGAGCGAGTATCGACTCCATTGGTATACACTCCCAAAAAAATCAATACTACCGTAGCCAAAATCCAAACCACAGGAATAATCAAGCGATCGATGAATCGAGCTTGATTCTTGTCAAAATCATCAAATCGTTCCTCTTTGTCAGTTTGAGCATTAACAGGAGCAAAACCATATTCCGTACTGCTACGTTTAACTTTGTTAGCAGCAGGCTTTTTCTCCTCTATTGACTTAAATTCTGCTAGAGTTGCCAAACTATCAAAACAATAGCGACTCAGCCAAATAGCCATAGTACTACGATCTTCAATTGGTAATTCAGTAATTTGCTTGAGCCATCTTTTAACAGCAATAGGAGCATTTTCTGGATCGGTAGTTGTCTTGCCTTTAAAATAGTCATCCAAGCCAGGGAGTATTTTGTGTTGATTGCTGGAGGATAAATGATGAAAAAACTTAACCAAGCGGATAATTTCTTTTTGAGGCGGAATAATATCCCCTGTAAGTATTTTCCGATTACTCACAAAACAATATTCAGCCAGACCATGAATTTCAGTTTTAGTTTCGATGCCCCAAAGATCGCTTTCTTTGGCAAAGGTATGAATTTCTTCTTCTTCTAGAGGTTTACCATGAATCAGTCCTGTATTTTGCAGCAAACCCGTATCCTCAATACTAACTTCATCTTGAAAATCTTCAAATTCCTGCAAATTTATTACTTCTGCTCGATCCAGGGTCGAATTGCCAAGAGTATCCATCTCTTCTTCATCAATTTGAATCGGCGACTCCATAAAAACTTGCCAGTCTGGTTCGACTTCTCCCAATTTACGGCTGTAGAGCCATATCCCCGACAAAGTATCCAAACCCAAACTTGCGATCGCACTTGAGATTGTATCTGCTAGTAATACATAATCTGCAAGATAATCTGCTTTGCGGTTGATATAGATGTGTAGCTTAGAATTGTGGACAATGACCTGAAAGCGCAAATTCTTATTACCACAGGAACTTTTCAAAGCTCGAACTATCAAATCTCGATCCATAACCACACAACTTGGGACATAACAGTATCAAGCTTATGATGCCCAAAAAGATCGGTAAAATTCGTTTATCCTATGGGAAAGACCTAGTTATTTATAGGAGAGAATTGCCAGATCGCGCTACCATTTTTTCATGAAACTGAGAATTCAATAAGTATATATGTCGATCGAGAAAAACCTCTTACCCACAGAAATTATCCTAACTCCCGCACGTCAATGTATTGCAAAGCTCAATCTCAATCGTCGATTGCAACCAGGAAACTATTTGGATTTTGAGGGTAAAACCTACGCCATCCTTGAAAGACATCATTTCTATCAATATCGAGTGGGAGGCTATCGTTTTGATAAAGCGACACTGCACGTTCAAGAGTCAAAAAGACCAGAAGAAACTAGTCTCATCGGAGATCGCTATGTGATTGGTAATGCCAACTGTCGTTTCAATGCGCGATCGGAAATTATGCGCTGTGCGGTCAATCCAGAAGGACCTTGCCAGGAATGTCGTTATTTTGAATTAGCCAACAATTAAAACCAAAAAATAGTGTTAAATCGAACAATATACATCCAAAATATTTTCACTGAGCAAAGTATCGGGGACTCTATGATGCAGGGATTTGTTCAAAACTACATGGGATACGAGCAATTAGGGACTTATCTAATTTCTCTCTTTGTAGCACTAATCTTGGCTGCAATTATTGCTTTCCATCCCCAAACCTATGGTAAAAAAGAAGATATTAATGAGATTGAAGCACCGAAAACTCTGATATTTTATGCCATAATCGGTTCTCTGGTTGGGGCAACGGTAGCTGATTATGGCCCTGAATTAGGATTTATTTTTTTTGGTTTAGGTGGGCTGATGCGTTTTCGTACCAACACGGGTACATCTATTCAAACTGGAAGATTAATTTTAGTAGCATTAATCGGTCTTTGCTGTGGCTTAAAAATGCTCTATATTGCGGTAATATCTACCCTGGTGGCTTGGATTTTAATTTACTTCCTAGAAAGAAGAACTCTCTATCAAATAGAAATTAAAGGCTTTAAAAATAAGCTTTTTCTCGAATCAGTTTCCGCCTATCGCCGCTTGCTGAAAAAGCAAAAATGCAACATTATTATTGAGAAAAAAAATCTCGACAAATCTAAAGTTAGTTTTATTTTTAGTTCCCCTCCCCACCTGAGAAGAGAAAGTCTAGAGAATTCTTTTAACCAACAAATCCCCGAAGAAAATCGAGGATCTGTCGATTGGAATGTGGGAGTGAAGTAGTTAAGAATTATACTTCTACTTTGACTCCTTTCCAGAAAGCGACGTAACCTTTGATATTGTTCGCTTTTTCTTTAGTTTCGGGATAATACCAGGCTGCATCTTTATTTTCTTTGCCATCAACTACCACGGTGTAGTAGCTCGCTTGTCCTTTCCAGGGACAAGAAGTCTGGGTGGAACTTTCTTTAAAATACTCTTGCTTAATTGAATCTGGAGGAAAATATTGATTGTTTTCCACCACTTCTGTGCGATCGCTTTCCGCTATGACTTGACCGTTCCAAATTGCTTTGGGCATTGTTTTAAAATTAAATAATTGCGCTATTGATTATCTTATGATTTACAGGCGATCAAAAACCACTCGTTTATACTTTACCCAGCCATAGCAAGCTAGCAGTAATCGTCGCTATTAAGAATAAAGCAAACCAAATAAACTGATTATCTTGACTATCTGAGGGGGGTCGCTCTAAGTCGATTTTTGGCAATTCAACTGAACTTTTAGGGGTTTGTTTTTTTGCTGCAACATAGCGAGATAAACCAGGCTCGGCATCTCTCAGATCGGGAATTTCACTCATCCACTCCTTCGGACGCTCTAACTTGGGAGCTTTAATAATATATAAAATACGTTGGGCTTGTTCGCGGGTTTGGGTGTTGGGATGGAGGATTAATTCTTGACATAAGGCGATCGCTTCGGGGATTTTGTCCGCAGCTTGATAGGCACTCAGTAGCCATATTTGAACTTCTCCTCCTCGTCTTGAATTGAGGGGGATTAATTCTCGTGCAGCTTCTAAATATTCAATACTAAGACGATAATTTCCCCTTTCTAAGGCAGTTTGTCCTGCTTGAAATTTTTGCTGAAACTTTTCTAGATTATCTGTCGTCACTGTTAGATATATTGTGGTTATTACTGAGGTTTCTCTGACAATTATTTTACTGTTCTCAAGATCTAAACAATAATGTACCAAATATCATGATCCAAGAAAATCAATCTAAATTCAATTGGCGTAATACTTTCGGTGCGTTAGCAGTGGGGTTAGTTTCCCTTGGCTGTTTAGATACTTTCGCCACAGCAGCACCAATTCCAGAGAATTTTGAGATAGCGCAAGTAGGTATTCGCAGTAGAGTGCAATCCCCAGTTCCTCTCAACCTGAAACCTCGCTTTCATACTCCTTTACCTCGGAGCAACTATTCTAACTATCGCCATCATGATTATGGCAGAGACAATTACCACCATCCCCACCACAGTAGAAATAGTAGAAATCGCGATCGCGGTAAAGTGATTATTATTAGTCCTGGCGGTATTTACGGTAGTCATCGCAACGAAAGCGATCGCGGTAGCTACTATAATCGTGGCAGTTATAATCGCCATCCCCATGGCAGCGATCGCCGTACCCGAGGCAGTTATATTCAAATTGGCTTATGAACTACTCCTACCTACTCCGTGAGGTAGGAGTATCCTAAAATCACGTTTGGGTTGCGGGTCTTATTCCGCTTTCGAGCTTCCCGTCTCACAGGCTTCTGCCTCCACCAAACAAGTTTAGTTTTGGTCTTATGATGCCTCCACAGGCAGAACCGCCAGCACCGTGCGGTTTATTATTTTTGTTTTATTCGGCTAACATATGCTGGAATGTATACGGTTAGGTCTTATTGGTATTGTACCCGTACTTTAACACCATCGACATAGAGGTTTTCTTATGATTGAGATCGAGAGCTAGTCCCTGGCACACTTCTAAGGAAACGAACAGCTCATAGCCTTGCTGAACGAGAACAAAATTATCATACAACGAATGAAACCCATTCTAGATAAAGATTTCACAATTTATGATTAACTATTTTATTAACGCCTATCGGCGGTGCTATCCATCTCACCACCTGCTAACCGCGAGGTGGGAGAGTTCCGCACATTTTCGTTAAATAATCTTTTGGGGCGTTTGCTTATCTTGTTTGAAATATATTTTGCACCATCGGCTTGTCTATTCCTGCTGCTGCACGATCTAATTCTGCTATCTCTCCTGCATCCAGTTGCCAATCTTTAGCTGCGATATTTTCTTGTGCCTGTTGAATGTTCTTCGCCCCAGGAATAGGAATTGCACCTTTAGCAATACACCAATTAATCCCTACCTGTGCCATAGTTTTCTGGCGATATAAAGCGATCGCCTCGATACAATTTAACAAAGATTGGGCTTCTGGTACTAATCTTTTAAATAACAAGCCCCGCAACCCTTTGGGATAGGTTTGAGAATCGGTATATTTTCCCGTAAGAATTCCCAAACACAAAGGACTATAGGCAATTAATTTAATTCCCAGTTCATCGCAAGTTTCCTTGATACCCAATTCCGTAACAGGATAGGTAGACAGGAGGGAATATTGCACCTGTAAAGTCGCGATCGGAATACTGCGTCTGCTAAATTTGGCATGAATTTTCTTCAATCTCTTTGTACCGTAGTTAGAAAGTCCTATACCTTTTACCAAACCCCGTTCGTATAAATCCCCCAAACCGTCTAACAATTGTTCTTCTTGCCAAGGAAAGTAATTAGCAGTTGACCAGTGCATCTGCGCTAAATCTACTCTGCCCATCCTTTCTATCGAAGCTTGTGCTGCTTTCACCATCGACTTTCTGGATAACCGCCAAGGATAGGCAGCAAGTTTAGTGGCAAGACAGATATTATCTTTATTTGCTCCTGTATATTCACCGTCAAACTTTCCCAACAGTTTCTCACTCTGACCATTTAGTTTCCCTGTACCATAAGAATCCCCCGTATCAAACAGAGTCACGCCATTACTAACGCAGAGATTAAAAACCTCTTGCAATTGAGCGTCCATACTTTCGTCATAACCCCACAGAAGGCGATTTCCCCAAGCCCAAGTACCACAACCCATTTGGGGTAAAACTATTTTTTTAGAAGTTGGCATAATAAAGTTTAATTTTTATTTTTATTTTTATTTTTATATAGAATATACTTAATACACTTGTATAAACCATGTATTCTCAACGCTACAAGTACCCTAGAACACCTCATCTAAGTTTTTCCCCTGGAGTAGGAGGCGACGATCTACAACTCGATCGCGATCGCTTTTTTATTAACTCTCAGGTAGTAGTTACGGAGAAACTAGACGGTGAAAATACTTCTCTATACCAAGACTATATCCATGCTCGCTCTTTAGATAGTCGCCAGCATCCATCGAGAGCTTGGGTAAAAGCATTACAAGCTTCTATTGGTCATGATATTCCTTCTGGGTGGCGCATCTGTGGAGAAAATCTCTATGCCAGACATTCTATTGCCTATGAAGATTTAAACAGTTACTTTTATCTTTTTTCAATTTGGAATCAAGATAACTATTGCTTGAGTTGGGCAGAAACTCAAGAGTGGGCAGAGATTTTAGGTTTAACATTGCCTAAAGTCATGTACAAAGGCTTGTGGGATGAAAAGAAAATTAGAGCGATCGCAACTAATTTAGATTTAGATGTCTGTGAAGGCTTTGTAGTCAGAAAAGCAGAGCAATTTCACTATGATGATTTTGCTCAAAATATAGCTAAATGGGTGCGTCTTCACCACGTTCAAAGCGATGAACATTGGATGTATCAAGAAGTCATACCCAATCAATTATCAATTTTCAACGACTAACGAACAACAACCAAATGTAGGGTGGGCAAAATAACCAGTATGTTTTTTGTTGTTTCATAAGCGACTATTGCCCACCAACAATAATTTAATTCGCCGTAATTTTCATGAAATTTATAACGGAAGTTTTCCAAGGTGCAACCCCAAGTATTGATGAATTTGTCTTAGGTTTAGGCGATCGCATTCCCCAATTAAAAGAGTATAAATCTACACCCCAAGATCCAGAATGGCACGCAGAAGGAGACGTACATATTCATGTCGGAATGGTATTGGATGAAACTTACAAAATTCTGGAAACAGAAGCGACTCATTTATCAAAAGAAGATCGTCTGAGTTTGATTTTGGGCGCATTACTACACGATATTGCCAAACCTCAAACTACTAAGCAGCAAGAAATACAAGGAATAGTCCGCACTGTCGCGCCGAGACACGCTAGTAAAGGGCGTTCCTATTTAGCACCAAAGTTAATGGGTCTGGGTTTGCCCTATGATGTGGTAGAAACCACCTTAGGTTTAGTTGGCTATCATCACGATCCCAAGCAACTAGTCACCAATGATAAACCTTCAGGGAAATATAAAAGAATTGCTCGTTTAGCCAATCCAGAATTACTTTATTGGTTGGAATTAGCGGATATTCGAGGACGAGAATGCCAAGATAAACAACAGCAATTGAATTACATTGAGATGTATCGTATGTTTGCCCAAGAATATCAAGCTTGGGAACGTTGTGGTGCGAAATATCAAGCTTGGCGAGAATATTTCCATCGCGAATTGCAAGACTGGGATCTAGATACGCGAGACTTAGTTTTTAGTAGAGCGATCGCTCGTTGGGAAGCAGGAGAAATTTTTACTCCCGAATCAGAAATTGCTCGCTCCTATTCCTATCGCAATGCCTTTCCCCAAGTAGTTGTGACCTTTGGCGTTAGCGGTTCGGGTAAAAGTACCTGGATTGCCAACAATTTTGCCGAACATACAGTAGTTTCTTTAGATAATTTGCGACAACAAATAGCCACATCTCGCAGCGATCAGTCGCAGAATAGTAAAGTAGTTCAACTGGCAAAAGAACAGCTAAAAGCCCTTCTACGTAGTAATAGTAAGATCGTCTGGGATGCGACCAATATCAGAAGAGACTTCCGACAACAAGTAATCAATCTCAGTCGTAACTATGGAGCATTAGTTACTCTAGTAATATTCCACTGTTCCGAAGATATCTACTTCCAGCGCAATAAAGAACGCCATCATAGTATTCCCGACAACGTATTAGTCAGACAAATAGAACAAATGGAGTTTCCCGAATTAGACGAGGGCGATCGCACTTTAATTGTCGATGAACAAGGCAATACCTTGGCAACCTATGGTAGTTATATTTAAACTGTTTTAACTGTTTATCTTATAACTTGTTAAAATTAGCCAAATAAGCGTAAGTTAGTGAAAAACCAGCAAATATTAGCCAAAAGTTTGTTATCGTTCTGGAAACTAACTTAAATTATCTATCTTGATCGCTCTCTGGCAAAAGGTAACACATGAACTCCCAACTCCCTTTAGGTTCAGTCATTCAAGGTTCTTTAACCAAAGGTTTAGAAGTAAGATTACATCCCGATGTATCGGTGGAAGATATGCGAGTCGGGAAGTTTCTCACAATTCAAGGAAGGCGATCGCGTTTCTTTTGTCTGTTGACTGATGTCTCATTAGGCTGTTCGAGCGATCGCATTATTGCCAATCCGCCACCAATTGAAGACACTTTTTTACGGGATGTCCTAGCAGGAAGTGGGACTTATGGCACCGTAGCTTTATCTCCTATGTTGATGTTTACCCCCACTGCTACTAATAGCGATTTTTCTAGTTTGCCTATCGATACACCAAAGGACACTAGTTTAGGTTCGCTACAGGTTAATACCAGTGCAGATATGGAATTGTTACCCGTCAAAACTATTCCCGCCCACTTCAGTCAGGTTTATGAAGCAACGGAACATGATTTCCGCAGCGTCTTTGGCTGGGAAGACGATCCTTTTCGTCGCAACTTTTCCGTCGGTCAACCTTTAGATATGGATGTCCCTGTCTGTATCGATCTAGACCGCTTTGTGGAACGTAGTAACGGTATTTTTGGTAAATCTGGGACGGGTAAATCTTTTTTAACTCGCTTGCTTTTATCTGGCATCATTCGCAAGGATGCAGCAGTTAACCTGATGTTTGATATGCACTCCGAGTACGGTTGGGAAGCGATGAAGGAAGGTAAACAGGTAAGCACTGTTAAAGGCTTGCGTCAGCTTTTCCCAGGGAAAGTAGTGATGTATACTCTCGACCCTGAATCGACCAAACGTAGGGGGGTTAGGGATGCCCAAGAACTTTATCTCAGCTACGATCAAATTGAACTTGCCGATCTGAAATTAGTTGCTGCTGAATTAGGTCTTTCCGAGGCTGCAATGGATAACGCCAATATTCTTTATAACGAATATGGCAGGAATTGGATTATGCGTTTGATCAACATGACCAATGAAGATATTAAGCTGTTTTGCGAACAAAAAGGACACGCGGGATCTATTTCTTCTCTACAGCGAAAGTTACAGCGTTTTGATACTCTTAAATATATTCGTACAGCCTGTCCTCATAACTATATCGATCAGTTGATTCAAGATTTAGCTGCGGGTAAAAGTGTAATTATTGAATTTGGTTCCCAATCTAATATGCTGTCTTATATGCTGGCAACCAATATGATTACTCGCCGTATTCATTCTAGCTATGTCAGACAAGCAGATCATTTTTTACAAACCAAGAATCCCTTAGATAAGCCTCGGCAGCTTGTAATTACGATTGAAGAAGCCCACCGTTTTTTAGATTCTAGTATTGTTCATCAAACTATTTTTGGGACTATCGCCCGCGAGATGAGAAAGTATTTTGTTAGTCTTCTGGTCGTAGATCAACGCCCATCGGGAATTGATAACGAAGTCATGTCCCAAATTGGTACTCGCGTCACCTGTCTGTTGAATGATGAAAAAGATATCGATGCTATTTTTACAGGGGTGTCTGGAGGGGCTAACTTAAAATCTGTACTGGCAAAGCTAGACACCAAACAACAAGCATTACTTTTAGGTCATGCTGTACCGATGCCTGTGGTAGTTCGCACTCGCCCATACGACGCTCAATTCTATCGCGAGATTGGCTGCACTGATTGGGAGGAAATGCCGAATGAAGAGGTGTATGCAGCAGCAGAAATTGCCAAAGCCGATTTAGGTTTTTGATTTTAGAAATTGCGATCGCTTTGTCTTTTTGTCTTTTCCTTCTTAATCTATAAAAATAAGTATCGGAAATGTAAACGATAATAATATGTTTGAATTATTAGGAATAGTTGATACAGCCAAAATTTGCGATCGCATTTTAAACTCAGTAGAAATGACCTTAGTGGCAAAAGCCAATAGTACAAAATCGGAGACATCATCTTTGATAGCCGCCGAAATTCCCGAATCTACTGGAGTAAAAATAACTCCAGACAACGACAATTTTAATTATTCAGGTCGAGTCAACTGGGAAGACTCCCAAGCACCAGTCTTTAGTTATCCTGGGAAAGTAGTAGAATTCAGATTTACTGGTACTAGTTTAAAAATCGAACTATCAGAAGACAATTGGGGTGGTGAAAACTATATTGATGTTTATCTAGACGATAATCCTCAACCTGTCACTATTAAGCTGCAACGAAAGTGGGGTAAATCAGTTATTTACAATATCGCTTCTAGCTTGGAAAATAAGGAGCATAATGCAGTCATAGTTAAACGTACAGACTATGTTGCAGGGGGATTTGAGTTCAACAGCATCATTATTGACGGGGAATTGTTACCCGCAAATCCAGACTCAGAAAAAAAGATCGAAGTTTACGGAGATTCTATTTCCGCTGGTGCGGTAGTGGAATACGATCGAGCAGGAGTTCAAGATCCTGAGGGAGACAAAGAGCATCTTTATAACGCCTACTACAGTTATGCCTCAATTCTTGCCAGAAGTTATGATGCGGAAGTTTCTTTAGTAGCTCAATCAGGAGCATCTCTAATTGATGGTTTTGGCTATTGGCATCGAGGTACGGGGATGGAAGCTTTTTACGATAAGTCAGCGCCTCTTGATGATGCTCCTTTGTGGGATTTTAATAACTATAATCCCGACTTGGTAATAATTGCTTTGGGTCAAAATGATTCTGCAAGCATTAAAATTGGGGAGGATTTAACCGCAGAAGCTTGGAAAGATCGCTATAAACAGTTTATTGCCAATCTGCGAGCCAAACGTCCTAATGCTTACTTTGTGGGAATGTTTCCCAATATGTATCACGATCGCGAATGGGATGTATACTTAACCGAAGCGATCGCAGAATATCGTCAAGAATACAATGACGATCGAGTTTTCTCCTTAATTCATCAACAAGTTACCCCTGGTCATCCCCGTATTAGCGAACAACAAATGATGGCGGATACTTTGAGACAATTTATTGATGATACTTTGATTAAAAACAGTTTTAATTGGAGTCTTGCTAATTAAAACTGTTTTTGATTAAAAAAAGCGTTTCTCAAAGTCATAAGGTACAACCAGAATAACCAGAATAATAAGTGACTAACTAATGACTGATTACTCATCACAAATACCGAGGCATTTGACTGTACCGCATTAAAATGAGAAACGCTATAACCCTCTTTTGTCACTTTCCGAGGACTAAACTATAATAGAAAAATTCGTTGAT
>NZ_JADWDC010000139.1 GCF_020640915.1 Waterburya agarophytonicola KI4
GCTATCAACGAATTTTTCTATTATAGTTTAGTCCTCGGAAAGTGACAAAAGAGGGCTAAATCTTTGATTCGCACCGAAGCACTGACAACATAACCTTGATCGACTGCTGCAAGGTTATAGTCTGCATCGACATCGCCGTAGATTTTACCAGTGACTTTATTTTCGTAAATCTCTGTTCCAGGTGCAATCCAAGCAATAGTGGCATCATCATCAATTAAAGCCGTATCTTCGATGATATCGATTTCCCCTGAAGAATTAAACTCCCCAGCAATTCTCATTTTGAAGTAAACAGGAACTAAAAGCGATCGCCTTCTGTCTTTACTCAACAGTTTTGGTAGAAGTTATTTCCTTTACAGTCGGAAAGTCTGAAAAAACGAAGTAGTCGAAAATTTCACTAATAGGCGATCGATATTTAACAATTAACTATCAATAAATCGAATCTTTGTTCATTTACAGATGGGATGAACTTAAAAAAGTATTGATCGCTCCAGAGTTCGAGTTATACTAAGAAACTGTGTGTTTATTTTTAATACCAATAAATTTTATGGCAAAGAAAGCTATGGTTGAGCGCGAAAAGAAACGCGCTCGCTTAATTGAGAAATATGCTGATAAGAGAGCAGAACTAAAAGAACAGTTACGTACTGCTACTTCTGCTGCTAAAAAGCTACAGATTAGTCGTCAAATCCAAAGATTACCTAGAGATAGCTCTGCTACTCGCAGACGCAATCGTTGTATGGTAACAGGTAGACCAAGGGGTTATTACCGTGATTTTGGCTTGTCTCGTAACGTGCTGCGCGAATGGGCACACGAAGGTTTACTTCCTGGTGTAGTTAAATCTAGTTGGTAGACTGCCAAATATATCATTGATATATAAGGAGGGGTAGAGGCGAAATTGATTTATCCCTAACCCCTTATCCTTAATTTATATAGCAATTTTGTCTTTTGGGTAAATAAGCTCAATATCCCAATTGGCGACAATTTTCCCCAATTTTCCCCAATCTTTTAGATCTTCAATGTAGGGTAAAGTTCCGAGAATGGGAACTTGAGTTAGAGACTGAATCAAATCGGGTGGAGTTAAATCTTCAATACTCGCCATCGCTTCGGAATGAGTGTAATTAAGAATAATTCCTTTGAGATCTATTTTAAGACTGCGAGCAAGAGCTATATTCGCTACAGCATTGGAGATAGAGCCAAGTTTTACGGGAACTACTAAAACCGTTGGCAAACGCCAGTCAGCAGCAATATCTCCCACAATTAATTCATTGGTTACGGGAGATCCCAAGCCTCCCAAAGTTTCTAGCAACACTAAATCAGATTTTTGAGTAACGGTCGAAAATTCCTGCCAAATTTTACCCAATTCAATCGTCTTACCTTCTTTTTGGGCAGCAATGGGAGGGGCAACAGGAGTCTCTAAACGAAGAGGAACAACAACATCAACTGATGATATTTCCGTAAATAAACGGTTGTATAATTCCAAATCTCCTGTTCCAGTTTGGATAAGCTTGAATATACTTAAAAGAGGATGAGCATTTATACTTTTATTCGAGGAATAATTTTGCCAATAAGCAGCCAAAGCGATCGTGACAAAAGTTTTACCAACATCCGTATCTGTTCCTGCAATCAATAATGTTGTCATGTTTTTTGAAATAGTCCTGGTATTTTTTTATACTTTTTTTCTGAATACACCAAGATTAGTAATGAAATAAAGCTAGTTGAATATACCTATAGTAAGATGTACCGATGCTAAAAAATATCAAAAAAAATATAATGTACCCAGAAAGATTTAGTATATGAATATACAATAAACGTCCAGAAACTCTAAAAAAGCTTAATTTTATTGTATTTTTTGCTTTTAATTTTTTAGATAAGCGGAACTTTTGACCAGGTAATTTCTATCAGAAAAGACCCTGTATGATAATGTCCCTCGTGATGATAAGATTGCCCTGAATATAAGTTGAATATATTTACCGTGAGCCATAGTACTACCTTAATGCCTCAGCTGATGGAGCAGACACCCTTCTTGTCAGACTCTAATCGTCTTAGATTATTTTCTGGTTCTGCTAATATTCCTCTTGCAAGAGAGGTAGCAAGATATCTAGGAATGGATCTTGGCCCGATGATTCGCAAACGTTTTGCTGATGGGGAAATTTATATCCAAATCCAAGAATCAATTCGTGGAGCAGATGTTTATCTACTTCAACCGTGCTGCAATCCAGTAAATGACAACTTGATGGAGTTGATGATTATGATCGATGCTTGTCGTCGAGCATCAGCACGCCAAATTACTCCGGTAATTCCTTATTATGGTTATGCCAGAGCCGATCGCAAAACTGCTGGTCGAGAGTCTATTACAGCTAAATTAGTTGCTAATCTACTTACTGAAGCAGGAGCTAGTAGAGTCTTGGCGATGGATTTACACTCAGCGCAAATCCAAGGTTATTTTGATATTCCCACCGACCATGTGTATGGTTCTCCAGCTATTTTAAATTATTTATCAGCCAAAAATCTTGACGATCTGGTGGTTGTGTCTCCTGATGTTGGAGGTGTAGCCAGAGCGAGAGCATTTGCCAAGAAACTTAATGACGCACCTTTAGCAATTATTGATAAACGCCGTCAAGCACACAATGTAGCAGAGGTGATGAATGTCATTGGAGATGTTGAGGGTAAAACTGCCGTCTTAGTAGACGATATGATCGATACGGCAGGTACTTTAGTTGCGGGAGGGAAATTATTGAAAAAAGAAGGTGCTAAAGAAATTTATGCCTGTGCTACCCATGCTGTTTTTTCCGATCCTGCTGTCTCTCGACTATCTAGCGGTCTTTTTAAAGAGGTTATTATTACTAATACAATTCCCATTCCCGAAGCAAAACAATTCGAGGAATTGACAGTATTATCAGTTGCAGGTCTTTTGGGTGAAGCTATTTGGCGCATTCACGAAGCTAGTTCTGTTAGCAGTATGTTTCGCTAATTAAATTTATTACTTATCTCGAATGCAAAAAGAAGACTCCCTCTAAAAACGAGGGCGATTTAAGTCTAACATCGTTAGACGCGCCCAATATTTTAGCGGTGAGATGAATTTTTGTCTTTGATAATTGTAAAAAGCAGATCAAAGGCAAAAAAGGATTTCCAAAGTTCAAAAAGCATTCTCGTTCGGTTGAATACAAGCCAATACTTCTCGGTTAAGCATCAGACAGAGTTAAAAATTGCAAAATTAGGTTTTT
>NZ_JADWDC010000039.1 GCF_020640915.1 Waterburya agarophytonicola KI4
CCGCAAGGGGGTAGTATGTCTATTACCCCTATTTAATGATTAGAGGGAATGTTGAGGATTTGTTTATTGACTTATTATTATATAATTGAAAAATTCTATTGATTTAACTAGAATTTTTCTTTCTAATAATTTACAAAGAAAATATTTACTTATATTAAAGGAATAAGCCAATCCTATTCGGGTGCTTTTATGCCACTATGAGGAATGCTTTAGATCGTCTTTTCATCAAGGATCTATAGGGCTACTGTATGATGACATTTGATAAGCCAAGCGAATATTATCAAGATTTATCAAGGTTAAGAAAAATTCCTCTAGTATTAGTAGTAGATGACGACCCCGATAATTTGTTTTTTATCGCTTGCATAATTGATGCTCTTAACTTGAAATGTATTTGCGCTCAAACAGGCGGGAGTGCCATAGAATTGGCAATAAACCATCAGCCAGATCTTATTTTGTTGGATATGGTAATGCCTGAAATCGATGGTATGGAAATTACTCGTCGGCTCAAAAACAACTCATTTAGCTATAATATTCCCATTTTGGCAGTGACAGGGTTGACCTTTCCCAAACACAAAGAGGCCATGAAAAAAGCAGGATGCGATGACTACATTTCTAAACCTTGCTCCATTGACGAACTAGAACTCAAGATTAGCTATTTTTTGAATCTTTGTTTGATTTGAATTCTAAAATGGCGATCGCTCCTGAGATATTGTTTTCAATCGTAGTATCACTCAGAAAATCGGTCACTTCAACATTCATTACTTCCTCAATAATATTTTTAATTTGAGGATTAATCGCTTCATCAATTACCCTTCTAACTTGTTGAGCTAGATGCAAGCGATCGTTATTTTTAAGCAGTTTTTCTGGGGGAGTTATCGCCCCTTCTAAAATTACGATCAAAGTGCGATCAAATAGCTTATAAGAAATATTATCTAGTTGATGTTCTAACCGATCTCGATATATATTTTTGATTTCCTCAGACAGTAGATATTCAACTTTATTAAATTTATTTTTATTGCTCATTTTTATTGTAAAAGACTAAGAGAAGAAATTAACTTATCCAAAAAATAACTAGGAAGCAGCAATTGAGCCTTTCAAGCTCATTCATTTTTTTTGATTATAGTTAAGCCCTACTCATTTATTTTTTTGAGTTTTGAAGTTTTTTCTGGACTGAGTATTTCTGGATCTTTGTTTAAGATCAGAATCATTCCAGTGCGTCCTGTTTCTAATGTTGCATCGCTTAGTATATCTATCACCTCAACTTTAACAATTTCTTCAATTAATTGTTTCAATTCTGGCTGAATAGCATTATCTAAATTAGAGCGAACTTTTTGAGCTAGATCTTCTTTCCCCTTATCTAGCAATATTTGCTCGGCACTAGTAATTGAATCTTCAATAATTATTGCCACTTTACCACTAAAAAGTTGGCAAGTAACCTTAGAAGGTTGATGCCCCAAATGGGAACGATAAAATGCTTGAACTTTTTGAGAAAGTTCTCTTTCTAATTGTCCGCGAGTAACTAAATTATCTGTCATTGTTGCTATGCTAAAAATCTAAACTATTATTCATAAGCTGAGTTAAACCTTTGACTTTTCTCTCACGGGCGGACTCAAGTCACAAAGCAAGGGTGTAAATTTTCTAGTTTGATTCGATAAAGTTTTGCTAAAGTATATCGAGATACATCGATCGCCAGTACGATCAAAGCAATTAATAAATCTCTTCAATTTTTTAAAACAAACATCTTGCAAAAAAGAAAATATCAACTGTTATTTATTATCTGCTAACCATACCGATAAAATTAGTTTATTTGTCTCTGTCAAAAGGTATAAGTACTTGACTTATCTATCTTTAGATTGAGTTCTCAATCTATACAGAGAATGATGCGTAACTAAAGTTGATCGCGATAGTGTTGTAAATAAGCTAAAAGAAAAGGAAAAAAAATTTATGAATACTTTATTACAAGTCGCCACTAACGAACCCCACTTCCCTTTCGCAGCAACAGCAGTCCTTGGTTTGGGTTTTGTCGCCGCAGTTACTATTGGTTCGATCGCCTGGTATAATTCCAAACGCCCTGCGGGTTGGGAAGGAAAAGAGCGTCCTGATATTGTTCCCAATGTTGATAAGTAAGAATTACATTTTACTTTAGATTGGAATCGCTAACTTATTAATATATTAAAGGTAAAAACATGGAAAACAAAAATCCCAATGATGCTAACTACGATCGCGGTATAACTTCAGCCGAAACTGCTGCCAGAATGGAAAGAGAAGGGGAAAATTTCAAGGAAAATCTTGAAGATGGTCAAACAGTAGACAGAGAAGGATTGGCAAATAACTACGCAGTCGAGCCTGAAATGTATTATGAAGAGCCAGGCGATCGACAAGAAATTAAGGAAGCAGAAAAAGCCGAACGTGCCGAAGAATTGAAAGATGTCAATACTCCTGGTGGTAAAGGTGTAGGCATAATTTAGAGTCTGATTAGTTTGCGATCTACTAAATAGATCGAGACTTTCTAAAAATTAAAGAAAATACTTGAGCTTCAAAATATTGGATTTTGAAGCTATATTTTTTTTTATTTATAGTTTCAAAGCTGCCTAAATAACTCCAAACATTCATCAGCTAAAATGCCACCAATGACTTCTATATTTTGAAAGCCTTTTTCTACCACAGTTTTACAAGGTATGTCTATTTGTTTTGTTCCCAAATCAATCAATTGTTTGGTAGATGCACCAAAAACTATCTGAGATACTCCTGCCCAGACACAAGCAGCAGCGCACATAGGACAAGGTTCGCAGGTAGTATATAGGGTATAACCTTTTAAAGTTTCTAACGAATAACCATATTTTTTCGTAAACTGTCGCAAAACATTTATTTCTCCATGTGCTGCAACATCGTTATTCGTCTGGGTGGTATTGTACCCACGAATTATAACTTCATTATCTTTGACAATTACAGCACCGTAGGGTAGATCGCCTTTTTGGGCTTCCAACAATGCTTCTTTCATAAAGTATTGGTGATTCATCATTTTTACAAGTTATTAGTTGTTAGTTACAAAATTTTTTTATTTCTGGAAGATTTTCTTTTTCTTTTGATTATCCAATAGATAGCAATAGAAATAATACTTATTAATACCATAATAGAAATTGGTTTGAGATATATTCCCACTCGTTCGTAGTTAGCACCAAATATATAACCAGCCCCAGTCAGTAAGCTAACCCAAAAAACGCTACCTATAGTTGAATAAAATAAGAAAGGACCTAAAGGCATTTTACTAATACCTGCGGGTAAAGAAATATAAGTACGAATACCAGGTACTAGACGACCAATTCCTGTAGCTATGTAGCCTCGGCGATCAAACCAATCTCTGGCTTTTTCAACATCTTCCCCAGAAAGAGTTAGCCATTTCCCATAGCGTTCTGCAATTCTTTTAGTTCGTTTTAAACCCCAAAATTTACCTAAAAAATACCAGGGAATTGCTCCTACAACAGAGCCTATAGTTCCAGCAATAACTACTAGAAAAAAATTCATTTTTCCTTGAGTTACAGTAAAGCCCGCTAGAGGCATAATCAACTCAGAAGGAATGGGAGGAATTATATTTTCTAATGCCATCAACAAGGCAATGCCAATATAGCCGAGAGAATTAATAGTATTAACAATAGATTCCAGCATTATTATTTATTGATAGTTATTTAATTATTCATTTGACCGATCAAAAACCAGTCAAACTATGGTCGCCAGGAGCATTATAAACATTCCAATTATCGATTTGATTATTCAATAAAATAGCTTTTGCACCATTGATTTCTGCTTCTGTACCTTCAACTAAAACTACATAACTACCTTTCGATAAAAGCTCGTGATAATATACTGCTTGTTCTTCGGGTATTCCCCAACCAATCAAAGCACCAATTAAACTACCCCCCGCAGCACCAATACCACTGCCCAAAAGAGCATTTCCCAGCAACACGGCAGCTTCTGTGGCGATGCCAACACCAGGAATAGCCAGAACGCTTAGACTACCAATCAAACCGAGTATACCACCTGTCGTTCCACCCAAAACTGCTCCTGTGGACAAACCCTCCTTGGCTCTTGATTCGCTAGATTGAACTTCAACATCAGCTAGATCATCGCTTTCTGGATTTTGAGCGATCGCAGATATTCTGTCCATATCAAATCCAGCGTCTTTAAGCTCTATTAATGCCATTTCTGCATCCTGGCGAGTAGGAAATGTACCAACAGCGCGTCTAAGATTATTATCTGTCATGGAAAATATCGATTTTTTGATTGCACCTTTTATTTTCCGACAGTTTATTTAAAAATACATCCCACTATGGATGTAAAAAGGATCTAAAAAGCAATCATCAATATTTTCTTGGAGTCATTCAGCCTCCTTGTCTGTCTTCCCCCCAATCATCTTTTTCGATCTTTTTATTTAACAAAGAAATACCTAAAGCGATCGCCGTAACTCTCAAAAATCACCCTGTAGTTAACGCTAGCTATACTGCTGATGCAATTAGCTATAATTCGGAAATTAACGTTGCTGTGGCTGTAGCAATGCCCGATTTACAAGAAAAACTAAGCAAAGATATTGCAGACATCTCTTGGCAAGAATTATTACCCCATGCAAAACGAGATGCAATAATAATAGTAGAACCAGGGTTGGATTTATCTGAGGTAGCAGTAGCGATCGCCCAAGACAATACTGCTTCCGTTCAAAATTGGATTGCCAACAAATCCATCGCCAAACCAACAGCAGATCGATTGAGTCAGTGGAATGATAATCCGCAAACACAATTTATAGCCTTAATCGTACAACCCTTTGTCGTAGTGCAAGAGTCTCACTAAATATTAGTTAAATCTTTAGTGAGACTCTTAAATCTGGTTGCGTTGCAATCCCATCTTAATCCAGTCGATACAATTGTCCGCACTATCAAATACCTTTGGTGCTGCGATATTGACTAGCTTTCGGGGAGAATAATGATCGTAAAAACATTTACCTGCTTCTTCATGAAGGATAATCAGGTTGTTGCGATAAGTATAACGGCGATCGAAATAGCCCGATCCTTCTAGGGTGAACTGACGATCTAAATGTTGTTTGGCGATCGCAATAATCTTAGGTAACTTAGAAGAATAAGATTGGGCAGGATTTTTGGCTTGATGTAGGTGGCTAGTGTAGCCTTGTTCTGATAGCAGAGAATAAGAATAGATATCATCGCCATCAATGCAGCCAGAAACAAAAGGAATAATCAAACATTCCTGGTAAGTTACAGATTTTTCGTATAGAAACCGATTCATGCCCTGCTATCGCTTGTGTGAGAGATGGTCATAGTTTGTCGGTAGTTAGTTTGCCGACATCTAGAAAATATCCTACCACTGTAAGGCAAAGTATTGGATTACCTCGCCTTACATAACTTAAAAAAATCGACCAATTCCTTCGATAAAGCAGGTATTAATTAGAGTGTTAAAGATTGAGCGTTAGTTTCAATCAAAAGTGCCAAATCTTTGAGGAAAGCAGCAGCTTGTGCGCCATAAATAATCCGATGATCGGAAGTAATATTAACCTTCATTTGACGTTTAACTCCCATCATGCCAGAATCATCGGCAACTAATTGAGGCTTAGAGCCACCCACTGCCAAGATAGAGCCTTGTCCTTGGGGTAAAATAGCATCAAAATTATCTACACCAAACATACCCAAGTTAGAAAGAGTAAAAGTACCAGTGCTGTATTCTTCAGGCTTGAGTTGCTTCGATCTAGAGCGATTGACCAAATCTTTCCAACTGCGAGATAGAGAATAAATATCCATGCTATCGGCATTACGCAATACAGGGGTAATTAAGCCTCCATCGGGCATTGCTACAGCCACAGCAACGTTAATTTCCGAATTATAGCTAATTGCATCAGCAGTATAGCTAGCGTTAACTACAGGGTGATTTTTGAGAGTTACGGCGATCGCTTTAGCTAACAAAGCTGTCATCGTCACGCCTTTGGGCTTAATTTGCTTGTAGAGTTTGTCTAAGGAATCAGTAGTAATGGTATAAGCTACGTGGAAAGTTGGCACTTGCAAACTTGCCATCATGTTTTGTACCACTGCTTTTTGCAGAGTATTGAGGGGTACAGTTTCTCCAGGAGTAACACTGATAGGTGCGGTTGCAGGGGTAGCAATAGGAGTAATTGTGGGTGTAGGAGTAGAAGCAATTGAAGCAGTCATGGGAGTGGCGACAGGAGCAGTTACTGCCTTACCCGATGCTTGTTCTACGTCTCCCGCAGTAATACGTCCATAAGGGCCACTTCCTTGAAGAGATTTCAAGTCAACACCTAATTGTTTGGCTAGTTTTTTCGCTCTGGGAGAAGCAATAGTTCTACCCGATCCGTTACTGCTAGCCTTAGTAGTGCTTGCTGTGGTTGCTGCCACTGCTGCGGGGGCAGTAACTGCTACGGGGGCTACTTCTTGAGGTTTGCTTGCACCTCCTTTAAGAGATTCTGCTTGTTTTTTCGCTTCGTCAATTTCTGCTTCGGTTTCTGCTATCAAGGCGATCGCACTACCCACAGGAGCTTCTTCTCCCGCTTCGACCATAATAACTGCCAGATACCCTTCGTTAAATGATTCTACATCCATGTCGGCTTTGTCCGACTCTACCACTAAAACCGTTTCCCCTTTCTCTACTTTGTCCCCAGGAGATTTAGTCCACTCTACAATCTTACCTTCGGTCATGGTGGAACTGAGGGCGGGCATAAAAATATCGTGAATCATGGTATGCGATCTTTTCTCTTGTAGTTAGTTACGTATAATTAGGGCGTGTCATCAATTAGATAAAAAGTACTTTTTTCGACCTTTCAACGACCTAGTTCGTCAAAAAATAACCTCCGTAGCTCTGCTATGCAGAACATTTTTTTCCTTCTATATCGTTAAAATGCCTTCAAAAGCATCATTCTCTCCAATTGATGATACGCCCTAGAATTCAAGGAAATTTTAGAGTAGCATTTCCTCTCTCAGAGCCATATTTTTGCCCCGATTACAATCTAAGATGATAGCATTTATCGGTCTTGGATGATTTAAGTAGGCGATCGCTTTTCTCGACTCGGTTCTATCGTTGTGCTAGTTTAGGAGTTCTACCTAGCAATCCTGTCATTAGTTTGAGGGCGAATATTTTGAGTGGTTTGAGATAGCTCATCATCCACAATCCCAGACGACGCAGGGCAACTACAGGCAACCAATTATTAGAAAAAATTCGGTCTAACAAATCAGTAAACCCTAAAATGGCTAGATTTTCAATTTTGCGCCAGGCTTCATAACCCTTGAGTACTTTAAGGGAGCCGATATCTTGCCCTTTTTGTTGGGCGGTTTGCAATATTTGAGCCAGACTAGCTGCATCGCGAATACCTAAGTTCAACCCTTGTCCCCCAACGGGGTGGCAACAATGGGCTGCGTCACCAATTAGAGCCAAACGGGGTTTAATATAGCGATCGCACTGCATTAATTGCACAGGAAATACCATTCTTTGGCTGACTAATTCTAAATCTCCCAGGCTTCCTCCCGTATAGGTTTGTAGTTTAGCTAAAAATTCAGATTCATCCAATTCAGCCAGGGCTTTTGCTTCTGCGTGGGGGTGAGTCCAAACAATCTGACAGCGATTTCCTGGTAAGGGTAAAACTCCCATGGGGCCGCTAGGCCAAAAACGTTCAAAAGCAGTATCATTCTCCAAAGCAGTATGTTTGATGGTAAAAGCCACGCAAGACTGCCAATACTTCCAACCCCTTGTCTTAATCCCAGCAAGATGGCGAATGTGCGATCGCGCTCCATCTGCGCCAATTACTAATTTGGTCTTAATTAACCGCTGTTGCCCATTAACCTTTACTTCCACCGTAGAGCTAGCTTTTTCTGTAGTTACATTAGTGACTTCGACTGGGCAAAGCCAATTAATATTGTCACAATCTGTCAAGTGGTTCTGTAAAATAGTTAAGACTATGTTGTGTTGTGCCACATAGCCTAAATGTTCTCCTGGCAAGTCTTGATTGTCGAACTTTACCTGCTGAGAATAATCCGCATCGGACAAGCTAATATTACTGTATTTACCAATATGGGGAAATATCCGATCCCAGATGCCGATACCCTCGTAAATACGGCTGGATAAAGGAGAAAAAGCATAAGCTTGAGTTTTAGCTGCTGCTACTTCTAGGGGGCGGGCTTCAATAATGATAATGTTTAAATCAGAATTTTTTAGTGCTGCTGCTAAAGTCGCACCGACAATACCACCACCAACTATTACTAAATCACAATCAAGATTCAAAGATTGGCTGGAATTAACTTCTGGTTGCTGCTTAACTAACATTAGAGAGATTTTATAACAGGAATTATATATGGGTATATATACTATCTCTATCATTGTGACGCGATCGACATTTTCGAGCAAGGTTTGGGTTCGATAAGTAGCTCAACTTTTATTTTTAATCAAAACAAAATGAATTCATCTTTAACACCAAAATCTTTGTTTCGCCGTTTTATTAGTATTCTGGCTAATTTAAAGTTAGCGATCGCTTTATTACTGGCGATCGCTGTGATTAGTATTACAGGTACGGTAATCGAACAGGCAGAAACTCTAACTTTTTATCAACAAAACTATCCCGAATCTCCTGCTCTCTACGGTTTTTTAACTTGGAAAGTTATTGTCGCCTGGGGGTTCAACCATGTCTATAGTACTTGGTGGTATCTTTCGCTCTTGATTCTCTTTGGATCGAGTTTGACAGCCTGCACTTTTACTCGTCAACTACCAGCATTAAAAGCTGCTCGTAAATGGAAATACTATCAAAAACCCAAACAGTTTGAAAAGCTAGCTCTCAGTGCAGAATTAGAACGAGGTTCGATAAAATCTCTGGTCGATTTATTAAAACAGAAAAAATATAAAGTATGGCAACAGGATAACGCTTTATATGCCCGCAAGGGAATTATCGGTAGAATTGGGCCAATTGTCGTTCATCTTGGGATGCTAATTGTCTTAGTCGGGGGAATGTGGGGCATTTTTACAGGATTTTTTGCCCAAGAAATGATTGCTAGTGGCAACACTTTCAAAATTCAAAACATTATCGAATCAGGCCCTTTCTCAAGCCCTCAAATACCCGATGATTGGTCGGTTAAGGTCAATCGCTTTTGGATTGATTACACCAATAATGGCGATATCGATCAGTTTTATTCCGATCTTTCCGTAATAGATGATGGAGGTGCAGAATTAAAACGAGAAACTATTTATGTCAATCATCCCCTGCGTTATGATGGCGTAACTCTCTATCAAACCAACTGGAGTATTGCTGCGGTGCGGGTACAGTTAAACAATAGTCCTGTATTTCAAATCCCCGTAGCCAAATTAGATACTTTGAATGCAGGAAATATTTGGGGTACTTGGATTCCCACTAAGCCCGACATGAGTTCTGGGGTGTCGATGTTGATCAAGGATTTACAGGGTACGGCTTTAATATATAACCAACAGGGTGAATTGACTAGTGCGATTCGGATCTCTCAAAGCGTAGAAATTGATGGCATCAAGATTAAATTACTAGATATCATTGGTAGTACGGGTTTGCAAATCAAAGCCGATCCTGGCGTACCCATTGTGTACACGGGTTTTGCTTTATTAATGATTGGAGTGGTGATGAGCTATTTTTCCCATTCTCAAGTATGGGCATTAGAACAAAATAACAGTTTCTATTTTGGTGCAAAAACCAATCGCGCCCAAGTAAGCTTTGAAAGAGAAATGCTAGGAGTTATTGAAGATTTATCAGCCAGAGAATCTACCAATATCGCCGAACCCAGTACCTCTTTAGTATAAAAATAGTGTTAGATTTACTGCTAATTGTAGCTTTGGGATTTTTGGGCAGCTTTGGTCATTGTATTGGGATGTGTAGCCCTTTGACCATCGCTTTTGCCCTATCTCAACAAGACAAAAACCCAGAAGAATTTAATGGGTGGCGGTTTCATCTATTGCTCAATCTCGGCAGAATTATTAGTTATGGCTTAGTCGGGGCTGCTTTGGGGGGCTTAGGCTCTGCTTTTGTCGCTAGCGGTCAATTAGCTGGCATAGGTAGCAGTTTGAGGCAATTTATGGCAATTTTTACTGGAATATTGCTAATCTGGTTTGGTATCGGACAAATTAAACCCAACTGGCTACCTCGCTTGCCTTTCCTCAATCCTTTACAAGGTATGGTTCACAATCGATTGAGTTCGGGTATGAATCGACTGGCATCGAAGCAACAATGGTGGACGCCAGCATTACTAGGGAGCATTTGGGGCTTGATTCCCTGTGGCTTTTTATACGCAGCACAATTGAAAGCAGTAGAAACAGGGGAATTATTTGGCGGTGCGATAACTATGCTTGGTTTTGGTTTGGGGACAGCACCAATGATGCTAGGGGTAGGAGTGTCTGCTTCTAAGATTAGTGCGGACAGACGGGGTCAATTATTTCGTTTGGGAGGATGGGTAACATTAACCATTGGTATCCTAACCCTGTGGCGAACAGATGCGATGGTGGACTATACAGGACATGGTGGATTGATTCTGTTGATGTTGGCTTTAATTGCTCGCCCGTTAAGTATCGTATGGGCTGCACCCTTGCAATATCGCCGTGCCATTGGAGTAGGTGCGTTTGCTCTATCTTTGGCTCATACCGCTCATATGCTAGACCATTCCTTAAACTGGAATCTAGACGCGATCGCCTTTATGTTACCCCAGCATCGTTTGGGGATCTCAGGGGGTATTTTAAGCTTATTTTTGCTGTTTCCTGCTGCCCTCACCAGTAGCGATCGCGCGATGAAAAATCTCGGTCAACGCTGGCGCAAAATCCATCTTTTAACTGTACCTGCTTTAATTTTTGGGATTGGTCATGTCGTTCTTTCTGGAACTCACTATTTAGGAGATTTGGAGTTGAGTTTTGAAAGTAAATTGAGGACGGGTTTAATTATTTTATTGGGTGTTATTGTTTTGGCAATGCGATCGTTCAATACTTCTAAAATTAAGCATGGTGGGCATAAGTAAAGATTCTTATTTCTTAAGATGCCCACCCTACTGTTTAATCTATATTAATCCTATCGGGATTTTAAGAAGCCATTGCCACTTCTACCATTTGTTGCAATTCACCACTTTGATAGAGTTCGATCGCAATATCCGAACCACCGACAAACTCTCCATCAATATAGATTTGGGGTATTGTTGGCCAATTGGAATATTCTTTAATGCCTTGACGAATTTCAGGATCGGCTAAAATATCTAGGGTTTCAAAGGGTACGCCAAGAGTGTTGAGAATTTGTACCACATTGTTAGAAAAACCACATTGGGGCATTAATTTTGACCCTTTCATGAATACCATGATTTTGTTTTCTTGGAGTAAGCTTTCGATTCTTGCTTTTACTTCGGGTGTCATAATCTTTGTTTGCCTAATTTTGCTAAATTTACTTAGGAATATAATCAATCTAAATTTTACTAAACATCAAATGTTTAATGTTCGATCGCAAATCTCATGCAGTTTGACCAGTAGCTTGCCATGCTTCGGGGGTAAAAGTCTTGAGAGATAGAGCGTGGATGGTTTCTGATGCCAGCTCATCTTGCAATACACCATAGACCATTTGATGCTGCTTGACTTTGTTTTTTCCCGCAAAATCTGGAGAAACGATTATTGCTTCAAAATGCTGTCCGTCGCCAACAACCTTGACTTCCGCATTGGCTAAACGCTCTTGAATTATTGTTTGTACTTGTTCGGGACTAATCACGATCTGTTCTGTTTGACTGACTAAAAGTTAATAATGAGTATGAATTACTATTGTTACTCAAATCCTAACTGCTTTGAACAACAAAATACCTTATGGTTGAGAATCTCCAGGAATAGGTGCAGAATCTGGCACTTGTGGGATGGGAGTTACGGGAGCATTAGGATCTGTTGGTGGCGTTTGGGGTGCAGGATTATTAGACGGCTCATTAGAAGCTGGGGGTAAATTAACAGGAGGATTATCACCTTTACCTGGAGGAGTAAAGGGAACATCGACAAAGCCGATCTCTAATAGCTGCTCGTAAGCTTTTTTACCCAAACCACTACCAGGACTTTGAGAGGTAACAATTTGTACCAGTAGAGGAATAGATAGTTCGGGTTTATCTTGAGCGCGATGGACTAATGCTAGTTGATAAGTTGCATTATCTCTTTCGATACCTGTTTCCAGAGCTTTTTTACGGTGAGATTCCGCAGCACCATTATCTAAACCCGTAAAACTGTTAAATAGTTGGAGATAAAAATTAGATAGTTGATTATATACTTGTCGCGCGCTTTGCAATTTCTCCGCTGCAAGATCGTATTGTTGATTGTCAACAGCTTTATCTGCTTCGTCCATCAATCTCTTACCTCCTTCAATACTAAAAATACTACTTGTTGAAGGTTGGGCTGTTGTCGAAGCTTCTGATTCGGTTGTTTCTTGGGCATTGATCGAAATAACAGGGAAGCTGAATAAAAATAAACTCAGGAATAATAAGTAACGCACAGTAGAGTTAAAAATATTTAGTTTGGGCATAAGCTCTATTTGATTGAGTTGTTTTGCTATTTATACAACAAAACTATTAAGCTTCGGGTATCTTATCACTAGGATTATTACTTGACTAGCTTGGGCATAGATAGGGTAAACGTTGTACCGTGATTTAACTTTGATTTGACCCTGATTTCACCCTGATGGGCGTTAATAATTTGCTGACAGAGATATAATCCTAAGCCTTTCCCCGCTCGTCTATGATTGCCTTGATGATATCTTTGAAAGATTGCCTGGCGATCTTGTTCGGATATACCGATACCCGAATCTTCAACGGTAACTAATACTCGATCTTCAGTTTGAGTTAGAGAAATCTTCACCGTACCTTGATCGGTGAATTTAATGGCATTGCTGAGTAAATTAGTAATCACTCGACGCAATTCCAAGTGATCGCCTTTTATCGATACATTGTCTGATAAAATGGCTAATTCTAGACTAATTTTCTTATCTATTGCCAAACCTTGAAGCTCAGTAACTACATCTTCGATCAGTTTTTGCAGATCCACGGCAATAAAACTGAGAGCTTTTTCTCCTAGTTCGTATTGATGGGTTTCTAAGAGGGTGTTGAGCATTTCCAACATATTGTCGTTGCTACTGATGATATTAGAAATTGCTTCTTTTTGTTCTAAATTAATCTCGCCAAAAACTTCCTGGTTCATTAAATCTAGCATTCTGTTGGCAGCTACCAAAGGAGTACGCAGATCGTGAGTCAGGCAAGATACAAAGTTTTCTCTTTGGTCGATGGTTTCCTTGAGACGTAACATTGATCGCACTCTAGCTTGTAATTCCTCTAGTTGAAATGGTTTGCGGACAAATTCATCTGCTCCTGCATCTAAACCTTCTACTACGCTAGATTCTTCTCTGGCGGTAACTAAAAGAATTGGAATAAAGGGAATGTTGCGGTCGTTTCTAACACGGCGAGTAACTTCATAACCGTCCATCCCAGGCATCATCACGTCCAACAAAATTAGGTTGGGGGGACTTTGCTTGATATATCTTAAAGCTGTTGCTCCATTATCGGCTAGAACGACCTCGTGACCTTCTTGTTCTAGTGCTAATTGAACTAGCAACAAATTGTCGGGAATGTCATCTACTACGAGAATATAATCTTTTTTTACTTGGAGGGAAACAGACATTATTTAAGACAAAAAAATTTGTATAGTATATTTGTATGTTAAATAACTAATCATACGCTACTATTTTGGAGTCTCACATCTTTCCTGCGAGGGATTTGTATCGTAAAAATCGAACCGTGATTCAAACGACTCTCTACTGAGATTGTTCCCCCCATTATTTTGACCAAAGAGTCTGTAATTGCCAAACCCAAACCCGTACCTGAATGCTGGCGAGTGAAACTTTGATCTACCTGTCGGAATGCTTGAAAAATTTTACTCAGATCTTCGGTAGCAATTCCAATTCCAGTATCCTCGATCGCGATCGCAATTTGGTTGGCATCTAGTTCCCAAGCTTGAAGTTTTACTGTTCCTTTATCGGTGAATTTAATCCCATTAGAAATCAAATTAATTAAGCTTCGCTTTAGTAAATTAGAGTCTTGAATTATGAAATGCTCTGTTAAATTGATTTCCGCAGTTAAATTAATTTCTTTTTGTATTGCCAAAGATTTTAATTCTTCTACAGTAGTAGCAATGAGATAGTTTAGATTGAATGGTTGAGGATTATAATCTAGTTTCCCCGCTTCGATTTTAGAAAAATCTAACATTTCGTTAATCATATCCAACAGGTTTTTACTGTTATTTAAAATCCGCTGAATCAAATTTTCTTGCTGACTCGAAAGAGGATCGGGATATTGACGCAATAGCAGTTGAGAAAAGCCCATAATTGCATTCATGGGAGTCCGTAATTCGTGGGACATGGTGGCTAAGAACTCGGACTTAAGTTTATAAGATTCTTGCAGTTTGATATTTTGGGTTTTGATGTGCGCCTGTTGTTTTTCTAATTCTTGGTTTTTTAAGAAAAGCAATTCATTACTAGCGCGGAGTCTTTTATTGGCTAACTTTACCGCTTCTTCTGCTTGATGTATGCGAATAGCACTATCGATCGCTTTGACTAAAATACTAGGTTCGATCTTAGCTTTCGATAAGTAATCTGCTGCTCCCGCTTTCATAATTTCTACGGCGATCTCTTCGTCTCCTTGTCCCGTGAGAACTATCAACGGTACATTGAAATTGAGAGCTTTGATTCTGGCAATTAAACTCAAACCATCAATATCTGGCAAACGATAATCGAGCAGTGCTAAATCAAAAGTAGTGGAATCAAGACCGACATTGGAATGCTTAGTCGATAAATTATCAATTAGGGGTTTGGTCTTGGTTTGAATTATAGCAAGAGCTTCTTCCCCGTTGCTGGCTTCCGTCAACTGAACGGGAAAACGCACTTTTCGAAAGGCGCGTTTGACAGTCATGCGATCGACTTCATCATCATCGACTAATAATATAGAAAACTGCTTTGGACTACTCATTATTTAATATTCGTTCTCTAAGGCATTTCGCATAAAGTCCAGTACTTGTTAAGAGCGACCATCACTTCGGCAAAGTTCATGAAAGTTACAGGTTTGAGTATATATCCTGCCACGTTTAAATTGTAAGCTTCAATTCGATCTTTGTCTTCATCAGAAGTGGTCAGGACAATTACAGGAGTACGCTTTAACTCATCATCGTCCCTAAGTTTGCTAAGAAATTCTAAGCCATTCATTTTAGGCATATTTAGATCCAGCAAAACTAGCCGACGACATTCGGGTACTTGGGGGGGGCGTCCGTCTGACGATCGCAACATATTTAAGGCTTCGATGCCGTTTCCCGCCACAAACAGAGGATTGCCGATCTTATATTTTTTGAATGCTCGTTTGACATTCATCACGTCAACTTCATCGTCTTCGACCAACAAAATATTAATCACTTTTTCTGCCATAGTTAAAAACTTAGATCGATGAGTTCAATCAATAAAAATAAGGTTAAACATATTTGGACTCACTAAGATCATTTTAACTTGCCCTTATCTTGGGTTTATCCGCTAAAAGTTAGACAAAATCCGCAGAAATAGTTAAATAAGTTAATCTATATAGTCATTATGTTCAACTCCAGATATGGCGATCTTACCTTGCTCGCGATCGCTATACTTAAAACATTAGTACCAAAAAATATCTCAATAGTAGAAGCGATCGCATTTCCATGATTGATCAACAATTAGTATCAGAAGTAATCGAATCTCAACCTTTCCCACTATTATTTTTAACTATTAGTGGCGCGCACTTATATGGTTTTCCTTCCCACGACTCTGATTATGATTTGCGGGGAATTCATGTATTACCCCCACAAAAAATACTGGGTTTGTATCCAGTACGAGAAACTATTGAAATATCGGAAGTTGAAGCAGGTTTAGAAATAGATTTGGTGACTCACGATATTAAAAAGTTTTTTACCTTGTTACTCACAAGAAATGGCTATGTTTTAGAGCAATTATATTCTCCATTAATTATCAAAACTACTCCAGAACATCGTCAACTAAGAGCGATCGCTTCTAACTGCATTACTCGCAATCATTACTATCACTATCAAGGATTTGCTAAAAATCAATGGCAATTATTTACTAAAAAAAATGTATATGAAGTTAAACCTCTGCTTTATATTTATCGAGTATTGTTAACAGGTATTAATTTAATGAATACGGGAAGAATTGAAGCTAATCTCGTTGATTTAAACCAAGAATTTAATTTATCTCATATCAACGATCTGATCGAGCTAAAAAAAGCAGAATCAGAAAAAGCAATTTTTCAAAATACCGATTTAACATTTCATCAGCAAGAATATCAGAGATTGCAAGGCGAATTAGAAACAGCATTTAACAATAGCCATCTACCAGAAACCTCGTCAGCTAAACCAGAATTGAATAATTTATTATTAGAGATTAGAAAATATTCTCGATAAAACTTCTTGTTCTGAAAAAACAAATAATCGAACTTAATTTGTGGTGAAATCACCCAATTCTGCCACTAATATAGTCTTCAGTTTGTTGATTTAGTGGTTTGTTAAAAACATCTTTAGTCCTGCCAAACTCAATCAACTCTCCCAGATACATAAATGCGGTGTGGTCGGAAATACGAGCAGCCTGTTGCATACTGTGAGTTACTATCAAAATAGTCACCCTGTCTTTGAGAGTAGACATAAGTTCCTCGATGCTAGCTGTGGCAATGGGATCTAGTGCCGAGGTAGGTTCGTCAAACAAAACAATTTCAGGATCGGCAACCAAAGCACGGGCAATACATAAACGCTGCTGTTGTCCCCCTGAAAGGTTGTAAGCAGATTCATTTAAACGATCTTTTACCTCGTCCCATAATGCCGAAACCCTCAAGGCATCTTCTATTTTTTCATCCATCAAACGACGATTATTTTCACCCCGTACTCGCAAACCATAGGCTACATTTTCGTAGATAGATTTAGGAAAAGGATTTGGTCGTTGAAACACCATGCTAATCCTCATCCGAACCTCAATGGGATCGACCTTGCGTCCGAGAATATTGGTATCTTTATCTAACCAAATAGAACCTTCGTAACGATTTCCTGGGTAGAGATCGTGCATCCGATTAAAACAGCGCAAGAAGGTCGTTTTACCACAGCCAGAAGGTCCAATTAAAGCCGTAACGCTGTGTTCGGGGAGGGTCATATTAATCCCTTTGAGGGCATGGAAAGAACCATAATAAAAATCTAGATCTGCGACTTCCGCTTTAGGAATGGAAGTAATTTGTTCGTGTGAATTGTTGATTACCATTTGATATCTTTACGTAGTTGATAGCGGAGAAAAATTGCGATCGCATTAATGCCCAGAGTCATACCAATCAATACCGTACCCGCAGCAGCAGCATTGATTTCAAAAGCAGCTTGGGGGCGAGATACCCAGTTAAACATCTGAATGGGCATCACTGTGAAAGGGGCTTGCAACCATTCAAAAGAAAGAAAGGGAAATTCGCTTTTAAAAGGAGATTTGGGTAGAAAGGCAATAAAAGTCAAAGCACCAATTGTGATAATTGGTGCAGTTTCGCCAATTGCTCTAGATAAACCAATAATTACCCCAGTAAGGATACTACCGAAAGAATAGGGCAGAATATGATCCCAGATTGTTTGCCATTTACTCGCACCCAAGGCATAAGAAGCCTCTCGCAAGCTATTGGGAATAGCACGAATTGATTCTCTAGTAGTGACAATAACCACAGGAAGAATCAGCAATGCCAAAGTTAAGCCAGCAGACAAAATACTTTGTCCCAAACGTAATTCGTAAACAAACAAGCCTAATGCTAGCAAACCATAAATAATTGAGGGTACGCCAGCTAAGTTAGTGACGTTAATTTCAATTAGATCTGCTAACCAGTTTTTCTTGGCATATTCCTCCAGATAAATTCCCGAAGCCACTCCTAAAGGAATTGCAGCCATTGCAGTTACTAGCATTACCAGACAAGTCCCGACCCATGCGGAGAGAATTCCCGCCCTAGAAGCACGACGACTAGGAAAAGAAGTAAAAAATTCAGGAGTGATTCTTTCTGCACCTTGAAACGCCATTTTAAGAGTCAATCCCAGCAAAATAATTATGGCGATCGCAATGATTGTCGCTCCCAAAAAGGCAAATCCAGAGTTGATTAGTTTACGGCGATTAAGATTTGTCCGTAGTTTTCTAAGATTAGTTGTGGGCATTAATAATAAATAATAAAGAAGAAGAAAAAAACTAATAGCTACGAAACGAGTAACTTACAACGTGCTAATTCATACCCGACAATTTAATATATTTCGCGGTATGTCTTGGCTAAAAAGTGACCGATGATATTGAGTAACAAAGTCATCAAAACCAATGTTAAACCCGCAGCAAAAATAGTTTGATAGGCAATAGTGCCGTGGGGTAAGTCTCCCAAACTCACCTGAACGATAAACGCGGTGATAGTTGCAGCTTGGTCAAAAGGATTCCAGGTCAAATTAGGTCGCAACCCTGCTGCGATCGCTACGATCATTGTCTCACCCACTGCGCGAGATGTACCCAATATATAAGAGGAACTAATCCCCGAAATTGCAGCGGAGAAAACCACTTTTAAAGCAGTTTGTAATTTGGTCGCACCCATGGCATAAGAACCTTCCCGCAAGCCTACAGGTACGGCACTCATAGCATCTTCACTAATAGAACTTATAAAAGGAATAATCATCAATCCCATCACCAAACCCGCAGCTAAAATATTAAATCCTGGTAGTTTGGGAAAAAAGTTTTGTAAAAAAGGAGTTACATATAAAAGAGCAAAATAACCGTATACCACTGTAGGAATGGCAGCCAATAACTCTAGGGCTGGCTTGGCTATTTCTCGCACTCTTTTGGTAGCAAATTCGCTGAGATAGATAGCTGCAATTGTTCCCATCGGAATGGCTACCGCCAAAGCAACCCCCGCACTCATCAAAGTCCCTGACAGTAGGGGGAGAATACCGTATTGAGGATTGACAAACAAAGGAGTCCATTTTGTTCCTGTCAAGAAATCAACGATCGGAACTTCTTGGAAAAATAAAAATGACTCTTTAATAAGAATATATAAAATAGCTACCGTCGTGGCTACCGACGAAAAAGCAGCTAAAAATAAAATAAATTCAATAACCTTTTCTTTAACTTGTCGCGCTAACTTAGGTTTATATATCTGCCTCGATCTAGATTTTAAAGTTGTTTGAGCCATAAAGTTTGAGCTATAAAACAGTAGATGGGCATAGCAGTGCTACGCCCTTTTTAGGTGCTAAATTTTTGAGAAAATTACTTCTTATTTAGCAGCAGTCGTACCAGTTTCTCCATTTTGGAAACGAGCAATTCCCTCTTGATATTCTTCAGGAGTTAAAGGCACAGAACCAACTTCAGGTACTAGACCTTCAGCGTTAGTTAAATAAAATTCAACAAATTCGGCAACTTCAGGTTTCTCGGCTGCTTGGGCGTTAACGTAGATGTAGATAGGACGAGATAAAGGTGCATAAGAACCATCGCGCACGGTTTCTACAGAAGGAACTACGGCACCTTCTCCAGCATCAATTGCGATCGCTTTTAACTTGTCTTGATTTTCTTCGTAGTAAGAATAACCAAAGTATCCTAAGGCATTAGGGTCGCTCGATACACCTTGTACCAATACGTTATCGTCTTCGCTAGGAGTATAGTCAGTACGAGAAGCACCTTCATCTCCATTGATTTTGTCAGTGAAACCATCAAAAGTACCAGAGTCAGCACCAGGACCATACAAAACAAACTCTGCATCGGGCCATTCGGGGTTTACTTGACTCCAGTTAGTGATTTCTCCCTCTGATTCAGGGTCCCAGATTTGAGCTAGCTCTTCTACAGTCATGCTTTCGATCGGATTTTCAGGGTTAGCCACAACTGTAATTGCATCATAAGCTACGGGAATCTCAATGTATTCCACACCAGCAGCTTCGCACATTGCCATTTCTTCTTCCTTGATCGGACGAGAAGCATCAGAAATATCTGTACGGACGGCTTCGTCTTCGGAACAGAATTTTTTGAATCCGCCACCAGTACCAGATACACCAACAGTTACCTGAGTTGCACCTTTGTTTTCGATTTGATATTCTTCGGCTACAGCTTCAGTAATGGGATATACGGTACTAGAACCGTCAATTTTAATAATAGAACCACTTTGAGATTTAACGGCGGGTACTACTAAAGCTACAGAAGCAGCAGCAATAGCCAATATACCTGCTGTTTTAAATCCTTTTTGCTTATAATTCATTGATTTCAATACTTAATTAATTTTGAATTATGTGTAATCTTTATTCGGAAGCTAAATGCCACCTCCGAAATATTACTGGTATACAATTAGCACTAAGTAAAAACACGGTTAAGTTCTGGTTATGTAAATGTAAATTTTTTGACAATGCTCATCCCAACAGTTAGAGCAATTGGGACAAGTAGGCAGATTATTTTTTTTAAAAATTTCTTAAATTCAGTCTGCTAAGTAGAATATTTGTTCTATATTTAAGCTGTAAGAATGCAAAGTGGCGCATGGCAGAAATTAACAACCTACCTCCAGCAAGTATCGAAGCGGAGGAAGCAATCTTGGGCGGTATCTTATTCGACCCCGAAGCAATCACCAGAGTAGCGGAATTAGTGGTTAAAGATGGCTTTTATGTCAAAGCGCATCAAGAGATATATCAGGCTGCATTAGCTCTTAACACTAAAGGAAAACCCACAGATTTTATTTCGATCAGCACTTATTTGAGCGATCGCGATTTACTCGAACGGGTAGGCGGTACAGCAAAGTTGGCCCAGTTACTCAATCGTACTGTGTCGGCGGTCAACATCGATCGCTATGCCAAGCTGATTATGGAAAAGTATATCCGTCGTCAGTTAATTGTATCGGGTAATGAAATTGTCGATCTCGGCTACGATAACGCTACGGAATTGGAACTAGTCCTAGATTCTGCCGAACAAAAGATTTTTCGCCTCACTCAAGAACGCCCTCAAGAGGGTTTAGTTCCGATTGCAGAAACTTTGGTTAATACTTTTAATACTATTGAAGAACTGCATCAAGAGACGGCTTTACCAGGTATTCCTACGGGATACTACGATCTAGATGCTATGACTAGCGGTTTTAGTCGTTCTGATTTAATTATTATCGCTGGCAGACCATCAATGGGAAAATGCCTAGCTGCTGATTCTCAATTAGTTTGTCAAGACGGAAGTGTTAAAACGATTGAGGAGATTTATCATACTCAGCAAGATTCTCTTTTGACTCTGCAATCTGATTGGAAGTTTGACTGGACAAAACCATCGGCTTTTATTGATGATGGTATTAAGCCTGTCTATCGAGTAACTACCCGTTTGGGTAGGAAAATTGAGACTACCTTAACTCATCCGTTTTTAACTATTGAAGGTTGGCGTAGTTTGGGAATGTTACGAGTAGGTAATAGAATTGCTGTTCCCCGTAGGATTGAAGTATTTGGGGATGGGGTTATTTCTGAGGCGGAAGTAGAGTCAATTGCCGATGTTGTGGGGAATGGCAAAGCGATCGCCAATGTCGCGCAGAGACGCCAAGACGCAGAGGAGGAAGCAGAGGTTGGGGTTATTCCTCGGCGGGTTTTTAGTCTTAAGCTCAATCTTATTGCTTTATTTCTTAATCGTTTATTTGCTACTGATGGTTGGGGGACTGTTTTGGAAAGCGGACAATGGCAGTTAGGTTATGCCACTGTTAGCGAAAAGCTAGCCAGACAGATACAGCATCTATTATTGAGGTTTGGAGTAATTACGGCTTTAAAAGATCGTGGGGTTAAATATGAAAATGAAAGTAGGCAGGTTTGGCAATTAGATATTATTGATGTTAAGTCGATTAAGAATTTTATTGATCGCATTGGTATTTTTGGCAAAGAAGATGCCATCGAAGCTGTTAAAGAAGCAATTTCAAGCAAAAGAGATCCAGCAAATAAAGAATTGAATCTAGCTAATGAAGTTTACTGGGATGAAATAGTCAGCATCGAATATATTGGCAAACAGCAGGTTTACGACTTAACTATTCCTGAAACTCATAACTTTGTGGCTAATGATATCTGCGTCCACAATACCGCTTTTTCTTTGTGTGTGGCTTCCAATATTGCCAGAGATTCTAAGTTGCCCGTGGCTGTGTTTAGTTTGGAGATGTCGCGAGAACAATTGACTCAAAGACTTCTATCTAGCGAGGCGAAAATACCCAGTAATAGATTGCGATCGGGTAGAATTGCTCAAAATGAGTTCGGACAGTTGATTAGTGGAGTAGAAAGCTTGTCAGCATTGCCCATCTATATCGACGATACTGCTAACTTGACCGTCATGCAAATGCGATCGCAAGTACGTCGACTACAAGCACAAACTAAAGATCCTTTAGGTTTAGTGATGATCGATTATCTGCAACTAATGGAAGGAGGAGACAATGACAACCGCGTGCAGCAGTTATCTAAAATGACGCGCAGTTTAAAAGGTTTAGCTAGGGAATTAAATGTTCCTATAGTAGCTTTGTCTCAGTTGAGTCGAGGAGTAGAACAAAGAACCAATAAACGCCCTATGCTGTCAGATTTAAGAGAAAGTGGCAGTATAGAACAAGATGCGGATTTAGTAATGATGATTTATCGAGACGAATACTATAACCCCGATACACCAGATCGAGGGATTACCGAGGTTAGTATTGTTAAACACCGTAATGGTCCTGTAGGGACAATTAAATTATTATTTAATGCGGAATTAACTAAGTTTGAAAGTTTGGCAAAACCTGGTGGATATTAAAAATTTAAATATTTAGGCGATCGCAATATTATTTTCCACAAACTCCTTCCCTACCTGTGGTCTACCCCAGATAACCGTTTCCTTCTTATAAATAACCATTCCTGGTTTTGCACCTTTGGGTTTATAAACATCTTTTGGTTTGGTGTAGGTTACGGGGACTTGTTCGCTTTCGCGAGCTTGGCTGTAGTATGCCGTTAGATCCGCAGTGAACTGTAAGTCGGCTTCGCTAGCCACTGCACCAGGATCGAGGCGCAACAATACATGACTTCCTGGTATTTCTTGGGTATGAAACCAAAGGTCGTATTCTACCGCAGTGCGAAAGGTTAAGATATCGTTTTGACGATTATTGCGACCAACCCAGATTTCACATCCCGAAGGGGCAAGATAGCGATAGGGTTGAGAGTCTTTATCTATTTTTCGATTATCCCCCTGGCGTTCGGAGGTAAGATAGTTTTGTTGAATTAATTCATCTTTAATTTCGGCTAACGCCTGTAAATCATCGGCAGTCTGCTTTTCATTTTGCAATTGATTGAGAGAGGTTTGGACTTGAGATAGGTAATTTATTTCTGCATCTACTTCTGCCAATAAGGGGATGACTGCATCTTTGGCTCTTTTTAATTTTTGACTGGTTTTATAAATAGCTTGGGCATTTTGGGCGGGGTTTTTCTCGACATTCAGCTTAATCTTGACTGGTTTACCTGTTTCAAAGTCTTCGATCACGATCGATTTCATTCCTGGCTGTATTTCGTGGAGATGTGCCATTAATAAATCCCCCTGGTGGCGATAACTTTCCGCATCCGCAGATTGTGATAGGCGATCGCGAAATGTTTTGGCTTTAATATTGAGCTTTTTGAGTAAGTTGTTTAACTTTTGATTGAGTTGGTGATGTAGTTGTTGAAACTGTTGATGATTAAATTCTTGAGTATAGTATTCATTCAACAATGTTTGTACTTGCTTTACAGATTCGGTTTTATTCCAACCCAGCACTGTATAACCATTCTTCAACCAACCAGGATCGAATTGCTTTTGATCTAATGCTGTTAACCACTTTTGCCAATACTTAAATAATTCCTGCCAATCTCGCGCCTCTAGAGTGTTAGTTTGAACTACAGGAGATAAATTTGCAGCGATCGCAATTTCTTCTGCTACCCTCGGACTCAAACCCCGATAAGACTTTAATAATTGACCCTTGAGTTGACCTGGGATTAAACTTACTCGTTCGTGCCATCTGGAAAAGGATTCTTCTAGTTTAGGAGTAGTACCAGTCAAAACAGGAGGGACTTCGTAACGCTGTCCCGTCTGGATCGGGCGGACACTCGATTGTGCGGAACTTATTTGACGGGCGGGGGTAATAATTTGCAGGTCGGCATCGGTTAAAATAACATTGCTATATTTGCCCATAATCTCCACATACAAGTGCCATAAGGGATCTTCCCCTGGGCGGTTGGCAAACTGCAAATCCAATACTCTTTCCCACGGTGCGATCGCTTTAATCCCAGTCAATGCCAATCCCTTAAACTGATGACGTAACTGATCGCTAAAGGTGAAAGTATCTTTAATACGAGGTGGGGGATCGCCAAGATTAATTCTGGCTGCTTCGGGATGCCAACAGATAGTCAACCAAGGTTTTGCTTTTAAGGTGCGCAGTGCCAAAGAAATCGTAAAGCGATCGCGCTGATATATTTGTTCGATACGGGCGGGAATCCAATCTCGATTTAGTTCGGTGCAAGCTGCCATTAGGGTTGTGTAATCAACTGGTTGCATAATAATAAAGAATAGAAATATAAGTTATTAATTAAATTTCTGTGTTTTAGGCTACAGAATGTTTATATTTGGTAGTAAAAGCTAAAATTTCCTTAAATAACACCTATAGATCCTTAATTTTGCTTGTAAATCAAAGTTTTTAACTATAGTATTAAAACTATATTTCTAAACTTGGCGATAATCGCTCTAAAAATCGCAATTCACCAGATAAATAATTATGGATATTCAATTAATAAATATCGGTTTTGGTAATATTGTTTCCGCTAATCGTATTATTGCTATTGTTAGCCCCGAGTCCGCACCTATCAAAAGGATCATTACTGAAGCCAGAGAAAAAAGCCTGCTCATAGATGCAACCTATGGTCGTCGCACGAGGGCAGTAATTATTACAGATTCCTCCCACGTGGTACTCTCAGCAATACAGCCAGAAACAGTAGCTCATCGCTTTGTGGTTAACAAAGATAGCAAAGATTCTTAGCCTAACTAGAGTATCATTAATGCCAGCAAATCAACTAGGTAAGCTCATCGTCATTACAGGACCAAGTGGTGTGGGGAAGGGGACACTGGTAAATTTTCTGTTGCAACGCCATCCCCAGCTAAAACTATCTATTTCAGCTACCACTCGACAACCCCGCCCAGGAGAAGTGGAGGGGGTTAATTATTTCTTTTTAAACAAAAAAGACTTCGAGACAGCAATTCTCAACCAAGAACTTTTGGAATGGGCAGAATATGCTGGCAATTATTACGGTACGCCGAAAGCTGGAGTAATTGAAGAAATCAAGCAAGGTAATTATATTATTCTAGAAATAGAATTGGCAGGGGCTAGATCTGTTGCGGATCTCTTTCCCGAAGCCCTGCGAATTTTTATATTACCTCCCTCCATCGAAGAATTAGAACAAAGAATTAGAAACAGAGGCACAAATACAGAAGAATCCATCGCCAACAGGTTAGAAATTGCTCAAAAAGAAATTGCTGCTAGGGATGAATTCGATTTGCAGATAGTTAACGATGATTTGGAACAAGCGATCGCTCTTTTAGAAGCAGCAATATTCCCCTCAAGCTAATTAATAAGTATCGACTAGGGCTTTTAGCGATCCTGGGTGAAGCTACTGAAGTAAGTGACTAATTTGCTTTAACAAATACTTCATCGCACCAGCTACCGTGTAATCCATAAGGAATATGATGTTTTAAATGGAGTAGGGCGACAGCATCTCCTGCTAAATTCTCACCATCCAAAATTGCTAGGGTGGAACGATGTTCTTTTCCGTCATAAACTAGAGTAAGAATCCACCCAGAATCTTCCCTTTCACTATTAGGTTTGGAAACAAAAATTGGTTCGCTGACAAAACCACGAGGGGCAAAAGAATGTATTTGACCCTCGTTTGTTTCGAGATCCAATTTTAAGATTGCTTGGAGTGGTGCATTACTTTGAGTGTCTGCTGCTGCGCCAAGATATAAATAGCGATAATCCCTACCTACCTTGTTGGGGTTGTGAGTAGGAAATTCACAACAACGACCTTCTAACATTTCTCTTTCAACCCTACCATCTTCTAAATTTAAAGTGAATCGCCATAGTTGACCAGGATCGAGGGGATCAAAATCAACTTCTTTGTAGTCTGAATTGGGCTGTACTTGGGGTAAAGTTTGATAGGCGATTGAATCAATACAAATTTCTTTCTCTCTTTCAAAAGCATTCGCGTGGTGGAAAACGAAACCAGATTCGACGCTAAAAGTTTTGATTTCTCGGTTATTAGAATCGCGAGGAATCAAAATTACATTGGTTGGTTTTTCTGGCTGAAACTGCACGCATTCCCCCGCACCGCGCATTCCGAATAAGAAGGGTAAAGGGTTGAAATTTACAGGATTCTGGAAAAAGATGGCGTACTGGGGAGTAATGATGAAGTCGTGAATAAAAGAAAACCCAGGAATACTATGAGAATGACGGCGGAGTAATTTGCCATCAGGAGCAAATTCAAACAAGGTGATTTTGCTCGAAAGCCCTGGATCTACTCGGAAGTTAACCAAGCAAGGTGCGCCATCATCCATAACGCAGCTAGGATCTACCCAAGGGTGAGCAGAAAAGGCATCTCCAGGTTGTAAAACGCCGTCAAGATAGTCTATACCCAAAGTATCTAAAGTCTCTGGATCTAGGCGGTGGGGTTCGGCTGCTTCCCAAAGAGCGAGCAATTTACCTCCCCAATAAATTACTCCCGTGTTGGCAATATTTTTGAGCTTGAGATCGAAAACATTCTTAAAAAATCCTCCAGGCTTTTGGGTGCCAAATACTCCCCTGTAGAGGATTTTTCCCGCTTCTTGTTCTTGGAGATAAGCCTCGGTTTGTACAAAACGATTGCGATAGAATGCCTTGCCATCTTGGAAAGAAAAAGCACTAATCATACCGTCGCCATCAAAGGGATGATGAATCGCAGAACCACCAATATCTAGCAAACCAGGCCCATTACGAAATAGCGTACCAGATAATTCGGTCGGGATTGCACCTTCTATTTCGGTAATTTCATATTCATATTCGTTGGGTTGGGAATCGTAACCCCGTTTCCATTCTGCGATACTATATGATGTCTGGCTGTCGGCTGGCTGATTGATGGTATTGGTCATTATTGATAGTTGCTTGATGGAATATAGAAGATCTATGTCTTCCCTCTCAGTGGGCGTAACTTATCATAAATTACACCATTTTTTAACTGAAGCAACGTAGTCAGCCCAACAAATAAATGAACGTCGTTTACAAGTGATGAATAAAAGATTTAGTCTCGTTTATCGCTAAAGTTTACAAAGTTGGGGATAATTTAAGATAAATTAGGGGATTCTTTTCTCGTCAAAAAGCGTCACAATAATAAGTTAAGTAATGTAAAGATACTCTATTTAGGATCTAAATTTTTTATGCGTGTAATTTTAATGACTGGTAAGGGTGGTGTCGGTAAAACTTCCGTCGCTGCTGCAACTGGTTTGCGCTGTGCGGAGTTGGGTTATAAAACTTTGGTACTCAGTACCGATCCCGCACACTCTCTAGCAGATAGTTTTGACCTAGAATTAGGACACGATCCCGTACAGGTACGTCCCAATCTTTGGGGTGCAGAACTCGATGCTTTGAGGGAATTGGAAGGTAATTGGGGTGCGGTAAAGCGTTATATAACTCAGGTTTTACAGGCTAGAGGTTTAGATGGAGTACAAGCTGAAGAATTAGCAATTTTACCAGGAATGGACGAAATCTTTGGTTTAGTGCGTATGAAACGTCACTACGATGAAGGTGATTTTGATATTTTGATTATTGACTCTGCACCTACAGGTACAGCTTTAAGACTATTGAGTCTACCTGAAGTTGGAGGTTGGTATATGAGACGTTTTTATAAGCCCTTGCAGGGTATGTCTGCTGCATTGCGCCCCTTAGTCGAGCCATTTTTTAAACCCATTGCTGGTTTTTCCCTACCTGACAATGAAGTAATGGATGCTCCTTATGAGTTTTACGAGCAAATTGAAGCTTTGGAAAAAGTTTTGACTGATAATACCAAAACTTCGGTACGTTTGGTGATGAATCCCGAAAAAATGGTGATCAAGGAATCTCTGCGCGCCCATGCTTACTTGAGTTTGTATAATGTGGCTACAGATATGGTGGTAGCTAATCGAGTCATTCCTGACGAAGTTCAAGATCCTTTTTTTAAGCGTTGGAAAGAAAATCAAGACATTTATAAAAAGGAAATCTATGATAATTTCCATCCTTTACCTATAAAAGAAGCTCCCTTATTTCCGACAGAAATGTGTGGCATGGAAGCATTGGAGAGGTTAAAAGAAATTTTGTATAAAGATGAAGATCCCACCCAGGTTTACTATAAAGAAAATACGATTAAGATAATTCAAGAACAAGGCAATTACAGTTTGCATTTATATCTGCCAGGAATTCCTAAAGAGCAAATTCAGCTTAATAAAACTGGTGACGAACTAAATGTTAGAATTGGCAATCATCGTCGTAATTTAGTTTTACCACAAGCTTTGGCTGCACTTCAACCATCAGGGGCAAAGATGGAGGATGATTATTTGAAAATTAGTTTTAAAGATATAGCTAAAGTTTAAAGGTTTTCTCTTTATTTAGTAGATCGATAATATTTTTAAGGAAAAAAGAGATCTCTTTTTTCCTTTATATTTAACCCTTTTGAAAATTTATATGAGGGCGTGCGATCGATTGAAGCTAAAAGTAATTTTGCTTGTTGGGTAATTTTATATCAAATGTTAAAATTTTAGCCATATCGGGCAGCTTTCTGATAGTTCCAAACTATTTAGGAATTTGAGAAACAATATACTTACCAATTTCAACTGAAGCAGTAGCAGCGGGAGATGGGGCATTACAGACGTGCAGTGCTTTGTCTCCATTGACGATTAAAAAGTCGTCTACCATCGAACCATCAATTTTTAGTGCTTGCGCTCTCACTCCTGCGGGAGTTGGTACTATGTCTTTGGCTTCAACTTCGGGAATTAATCTTTGCAGACTACGAACAAAAACTGTTTTACTGTAGGAGCGAATCATCTCGGCTATGCCATCCTTGGGATATTTCGAGGCTAGTTTCCAAAAACCAGGATAGGTTATAGTTTCCATAAATTCTTTTAGATCGAAGTCGAATTTATTGTAGGCTTCTCGTTTAAAGCCGAGTACTGCATTTGGACCCGCATGAACTCTTCCATCTATACTGGGGTGGAAATGTACTCCTAAAAAGGGAAAATTAGGATTGGGTACGGGATAAATTGCACCATTAACTAAATAATTTTTTTCGGGAGTTAATTGGTAGTATTCTCCTCGAAAAGGTACTATTTTTGCTGGTGCTTTTGATTTAGCCAGTTCTGTCAGGCGATCGCTATATAATCCCCCACAGTTGATTAAAAAGTCTGTTTTGTATTCCAGATCGTTTGTCTCAATTACATGACCTTCAGACGTGGATTTAATGTCTGTAACGCAAGTATTGAGATGCAAATCCACCCCTTGTCCAATTGCGATCGCAGCATACTTTTCACAAACCTGTTTGTAGTTAACTATTCCCGTTGATTTAACTTTAATTCCCGCCAAGCAACTTACGTAGGGTTCAATTTCTTTGACTTGCTCTGATTCGATCTTGGTAATATCGAGATTATTTTCTAATCCTCTTTGATAGAGATTATCTAGCAAAGGTAATTCATGTTCTTCCGTCGCTACGATGACTTTGCCACATATTTTGTAATCAATATTATGTTCTTCACAAAAAGCCACCATCGACTGATTACCATCGCGACATAGTTTTGCTTTATAACTACCAGGCTTGTAGTAAATTCCAGAATGAATAATACCGCTATTATGTCCTGTCTGATGAGCAGCCCAAGACGCTTCTTTTTCTAACACAGCAATCTTAGCCTTCGGGAAACGCTGACTAAGGGTCATTGCTGTAGATAGCCCCACAATTCCCCCGCCGATAATAATATAGTTATACATTTTTCAATAATAGTTATAAGTTATAGGTTCGATCAAAAAGAGGAGGAAGACAGATTAAATTTTCCGATCCTCACTCCTCTTTCCTTATTTCTTAATTCTTTGTTCTTTAGTTAAAGTGCTACAACCTCCGTTGTAACTCCCATATTATTCAACATTTGGCTAATCTCTTCGGTGTAGATAGCATTCATCACAATTACTTTATCTGGTTGATAGGATTTAAGAAATTCAGGGGACATAATTTCTTTACCCACTCCAGGAATATACTTGCCATGACGATGGGGGTTAATATCCACAGCGTATTCGATTTTATCAACGGTTTTTAGGGTGGTTAAAAATGCTACGCACTTAGATCCAGAACCCCAGACAACTACTTTTTCTTGTTTTGCCTGGGCATCTTCAAGATACTTTTTCCAGTAATCCAGCTTCCCTGCAATTTTCTCTTTAAATAGCTCGACATCTTGAGCGACATTTTCTACGCTTTCTTCAAAAAGATGAACTTTCTCTGAAGGCATAGCAACGGGTTTTGCTTCGATTAAAAGATACTGATCTCCATAGTCGCAATATAGATCGGTAACTTCAAAACCACTATCGCGGAACAAACGGGCTAATGTTCCAGGACTAAAATAAGAACAGTGTTCGTAGTAAATATCTTCAAAAGCCTGTTCTTTCAATACTCTAGTATTGTCAGGGATTTCAAAAACTACTACAGTATCGCGATCGCCAATTGATTTGCGGACGGTTTTAATAAATTCAGATGTGGGTTGAATATGTTCTAGGGTATGGCGACAGCAGATAAAGTCACCGACGTATTCTGAGTGTTTTTCTGAATAGTAATCTTGAATAAAGGTAACGCGATCGGCTGCTTCGCTTTCTACCCTACCTGGCACTACACTAGGATCGATTCCAACACCCCGATTATTGCCCAATTCGCACAGTAATAGTAGAAAATCACCTTTACTACAACCAATTTCAATAATATCTTTGTTGTGTAAATCGTATTTATCAATTAAATGATTGGCTAGTTTGAGAGAAAATTTATTAAAAGTAGGGGAATAACTCTGCTGATCTTCATAGTTAGGAGCATAAGCCGACCACTTAGGATCGAATTCTGTATTAGTAATAAAGCCACAGCGATCGCAAAAACCTAAGACGACATCTCCACAAGGGAAATCAACCGCTTGTTGTTGGCTAGACATCATCAAGCAACTGTGTACGGGAACATCTCTAACTTCATAAAAAACAGCAAGCTCATGATGACCGCAATTGGGACACGAATGCTCGATTCTGTTCGAGTCTATTGAATACTCACTGGTGTTGGAAATCAAATTTTGTACCATGACTCAGCAATTCTCCAGAAATTTCTAAAATAAGTTTTTTATTAATATTAAGCAATATTAAATAATAAGTTTCCTTAAATAAGCTAAATAATTTTAGGTTCGGGGATAGGAATAATAAATTTACCTCCAGACATTTTATACTCTTGTTGTTGTTGCATAATTTCTTCGGCAAAATTCCAAGCAAGAATTAAAACATAGTCTGGTTTATCCTCCAATAACTTGGAGGGAGGAAAAATCGGTAGGTGATTAATACCCATATAGCGACCGTGTTTAAACGAATTGAGATCTACTACATAATCAAGTAAAGTCTTATCAATTCCTAAATAGTTCAACATAGTTGTTGCTTTAGCAGCAGCACCATAGCCAGCAATTTTTTTGCCTTGTTTTTTAAGATCCCACAAAATATCTAACAAAGAATATTTGAATGCCATGACGCGATCGGCAAAATCGCGATAATAGCTTAAGTTATCTACTTGGGATTCTCTTTCCGATTTTAGTAAAGATGTTACCGATTCTTGTACCGCTTCTTTCGGCTCGATATATAAGCGCAAAGAGCCACCATGTATTTTAGTGCGTTCGATATTGTTCAAATATAAAGAGTGTCTTCTAAATAGCTTGTCTAAAGCTGTAACAGAATAATAACAGAGATGTTGATGATAAATTGTATCAAATTCACAATGTTCTACTAGATCAACTACATAAGGTGCTTCAATTACTGCTACCCCAGTATTTTTTAATAAGATAGATATTCCTGCAACAAAACCATTTACGTCGGGAACATGAGCCAAAACATTATTAGCTAGAAAGACATCAGCCTGTTTTCCTTCATCTCTTAGTTTTTGCGCTAATTCTCGACCAAAAAAGGTACAAATAGAATTTACTCCAGATGCGATCGCAGCCTCTACTGGTCCTGAAGCGGGGTCTATGCCCAATACAGGAATATCCTGTTCGACAAAATTTTTCAGCAGATAGCCATCATTACTAGCTGCTTCAATCACCAAGCTATTGCTATTTAGATTTCTAGTTTTAATAATATTTTTAGCACTGTCTCCAAAATGCTTTAATAGAGATGCCGAGACTGAAGAAAAATAGGGATAATCTTGGCAGAATAATATTTCAGGAGGAACTATTTCCGTAATCTGTACCAAAGCACATTCAGTGCAAAAAGCCAGATCTAAAGGAGCAGTATATTCGGGTAAATCTATCTGCTCTTTAGTAAGAAGATTATCAGCTAAAGCGGTATATCCAAAAGATATTATTCCCTCTAAAGCAGATCCTCCACAAGAGAGACAAGTTGATCTATGACTATTCATACTACGAACTTCTTATATATAAATAAGTTAATTGTTGATTATATCAACAGGGGCAATCAGTATTGATTGCCCTCATTTTTTTTCCAATAAACTAGAAATAAATTTATTTCTGGTTTATTAGCTAGCAAATTAATTAAACATTTTTACTGCTGAGTTTATTCAACAACTTTTAATTCTTCAGTCTGCCAACGTAGCTCTCCATTTAATAGATCGTTACTTATTAAATATTTGATATGAGCTATTCTCTGATATTTACTTCCTTCAAACTCTTCTAAAGTCAAGCCAACTTTCTGATATATCTCATATAGTTCGACTGCGCCTTTTTTAGCATTCCACTTAGGTTTAAAGTTGGGCAATACATTAGCAATTTTGCTACAGTCAACCCGATAACAACGTTTATCTGGTCCAGCACCAGGGGCATATTCAATACGACAGTTAGGGACGGTATCCTTAACAATTTCCGCTAAATCGCGAATCTGGTAGTTGTCTTCATTGCGACCAACATTGAAAGCTTCGTTGTGAATCGATTCTCTAGGAGCTTCTAATACAGCAATAAAAGCCCTAGAAATATCTTCAATATGGACAATCGGTCGCCAAGGAGTACCATCGCTTTTGATATATACTAAACCCTTAGTGTATGCCCAAGCAACCAAGTTATTTAAAACTAAATCAAATCGCAGTCTTGGTGAAACACCGTAGGCAGTGGCATTCCTCAAGAAAGTAGGACTAAAATTATCATCAGCCAACTGACTTACATCTTGTTCTACTTTGACTTTAGAAACACCATAAGGAGTAACAGGATTAAATGCAGACTTTTCATTTAGCCAATCTTCTCCTCCTGCTCCATAATTACTACAAGAAGAAGAAAAGATAAATCTTTCGACACCCGCTTGTTTGGCAAGTTTGGCAATTTCAACAGAGGCTTGATAGTTTATTTCTTCTGTCAGCTTAGGGTTCAAATTACCTAAAGGATCGTTAGAAAGACCTGCTAAGTGTAATACTGCATTAAATCCCTCTACATCTGACAATTCTACGTCGCGAATATCTTTTTTGAGTTCAGGAATTTCAACAATGCCTTCTCCAAAAGTACTCCTGGCATATAAATCCGTATCTAAACCGACAACATCATACCCTTTGTCGAGCAGCATCGGCACCATTAAGGTTCCGATGTAACCCTTGTGACCAGTCACCAGTATTTTCATTTTTTTGAGTCTCCCAAGTTTTCCAAGGTGCATTTCCGCTAGCCCACAGAGCTTCTAGACGGTTTTTATCTCTTAAAGTATCCATACACTGCCAGAAGCCATCATGCTTATATGCCATTAGTTGACCATCTCTAGCTAGTTTCTCTAAAGGAGCTTTTTCCCACTGAGTTTGATCGCCATCTATATAATCGAAAATTTCTGGTTCTAGAACAAAGAAAGCACCATTGATCCAACCTTCTTTAGTTTGAGGTTTTTCAGAAAACTCGGATATTTGATCTCCATCCAAGTCTAAATGACCAAAACGTGCTGGAGGACGGACGGCAGTAAGAGTGGCTAATTTTCCATGAGAACGATGGAAAGCAAGTAAATCGTGTAGGTTTACATCAGAAACGCCATCCCCCCAAGTTAGCATGAATGTTTCCCGACCAACATAAGGAGCAAGACGCTTAATACGCCCTCCAGTATTAGTCATTAAGCCAGTATCAATCAAATCTACATTCCAATCTAATTGATAACCTCCGTGAGTTTTCACTCCACCATTGCGTAAATCTACAGTTAGATTACTATTAAGAGCGCAGTAGTCTACCATATATTTCTTGATTACTGCACCTTTATAACCCAAGGCGATAGTAAAATCTTTAAAGCCATATTGATGATAGTGCATCATAATATGCCATAAAATTGGTTGTCCTCCAATTTCTACCATCGGTTTCGGTTTATTTTCTGTTTCTTCCGAAATTCTAGTACCTAGACCACCAGCAAGAAAGGCTACTTTCATATTTTTTTCCCACTTTAAGCGTATGAGGCTTAAACAAAATTATCTGATTTGATTGATAAGCTAAGTAATTAATTTAATCAAAGATTAGCTTTTTGATTAGATTAATTGTAAATATAAAAAGAGTGTTTTGATTTAAAGTTTTGGTAAAGTCTAGAGTGTTCTATCTCACACAATAAAAATAGAACAATTTTAAAAAACTTCAAAAAGCCGACATTGGGTTCAACCAAGTCAAAAGTTCTCGCTTTAACTGGTTGACATTTTGAGACATTCCTTGATTGAACCATTGTCCAATCGCATCAAGTGGAGTATAAAATTCTCCCGTTTTCCACTGAATTGTTTGGTTTAGAGGCGTTAAGTGGTTTCCAACTAACTTTCTTACCGTTGTCAGATCTGGGAAGCGATTTTGTAGAAGATGATTGAGCATATTGGTTTGATCTAAATTATCTTGATCGAATTTGATTAAAAGATTACGACGGGTATTATAATTGTCCACAATTATTTTTTCTGTTTCCAGTGGAGAAGGAGCGAATTCAACACCAAATACAGGAGAAATATTAAATTGTTCTAAAAAGGGTACTGCCTGGCTAGCGGGAAAGTTGTTGAAAGAAATTAAAATATTTCCAGCTCGTTCTACTTCGTACAAACTTCCTATCAAAAGATGTAATTTACAGCCCATGCTGTGACCAAGACCATAGATTGGTAGATATCCTTGAGTCAACATATTAGTTCTTTTTAATCTTTCTACAACTGTTTCAAAACCATTTAAAACTTCACGAGCGATCGTAAAATGATTAAAAGTATTGACAAAAGGGGTGGCAATGACGGCATAACCCTCTCTTGTAATTTGTTCTAATATGTCACGATAAGATATTTGAGGTACAGTAGCAACAAATGCCCCTCCTAAAAAGTGTATAATTCCAATTATTTTTTTACGAGGTAGATAAACCCAATTACCCGATATTTCTTGACAATTCATTTTTTACTGCTATGGTGTTACTTGGTTTTATATTTAATAAGTTAGATTAATAGTAATTTTAATAGTAATTTATATGCAGCTGTTTGGATATCAATGTGAGACAATGACTCTCAGATATTAAAAATGCGATCGCGCTTTACGACCATCAAGTGAAATCCTAATACCAAAGAAGAAGCTACCGCTACGATGATTGATGCCCATGGAGAATTGGAACTGGTCGCTTTGACTCCTTTATTGACTCATCGTTGGATTGGGTCTAGTTGCTCAAATTAACCGTAAACTGTGGAAATTTCACCGAAGTCTCGTGATAGTTTTCCTTGACAAATGGGCAATCTAAGCACAAGTAGTTTGTGTTTTTAAATTCAGCCGTATCTATGCGTAACTCTATTTTAGCTATCTGTCTTGGATTAGGGATTGTTATTGCTCCTGTAAAAATTGCCCTTAGTGTTTCAGTCACAGTCCAAAAAGAAATTGATCGCGGTAGAGAAGCCATGATACAAGGGGATTATGCAACGGCGATCGCAAGTTGGGAACAAGCTAAACAAGGTTTGACTAGTCGTCGCAACACCGAAACAGTAGATTTAGAAACAGCAATCTTAATCGATAATTTTCTTTCCCTTGGTTATCAAGAAATAGGGGATTTAGAAAAGGCAGAAACAGCGATCGCCTCAGCGACTAAACTATTAGAAAAACAAGAATTAAATAGGGATTTAGTAGCGAAGGTTCACAATACCCAAGCAAATCTCAACCTCAAGCAAGATAATCCTCAAGCAGCAGCCTTGAATTTTCGCGCAGCCAAGGAACTATACATCAAAAATAAAGATCCAGAAGGAGAAGTAGGGGCAGCAATTAACGAAGCGATCGCTTTTCAACAACTCGGTCAATATCGCACTGCCCAAAAAATCCTCGAAAAAGCCGAACTCAAATTAACCTCTCTGCCCAAAAACCTCCAAGCAGCAGGATATAAAGCTTTGGGAACTACCTATGCAACTATCGGTGACTTTAAGGCAGCTAAAGAAAAACTAGAGGCTAGTATTGCCTTAACTCAAGATAAAGACTTGGAAGCAACGGCAAAAACTAAAATTGACTTGGCTGCTGCAATCGGGTTTTCCGAACCTGAAACCGCGATCAAATTACTGCAAAAAGTAGGATCAAGTTCTCAAAATGGCGAAACAAAAGCGATCGCTTTACTAAACTCCATCAAGATTTATATTGAGGCTGAAGACTGGACAAAAGCAAAGGAAATTGCCCTTAATAGCCAAGATTTAATTCTCAATTTACCCCACCACGATTTTGCCAAAATCGATCTAATCGAGAAAATGGCACTGATAGAATCTCATTTAGTTTCTGTATCATCTGTCCCTCCTCATCAATCTTGGCTGAGTTCTCTGAAGCTTCTCGCTAGTAAACCAGATACTTTAATCAACCAGAGTCACAAGCAGCTATTAGAACAAATTGCTCAATCTGCCCAGTCTAAAGGTATAGTTCGGACAGAATCCTATGCAATGGGAACTTTAGCCTATCTCGAAGAACAACAGGGAAATCTAACCAAAGCGATCGCTCTCAATCAATATGCCTTGGATTTAGCCGAAAAAATTGTCGCGGAAGATATAGCTTATCAATGGCAGTGGCAGTTAGGCAGAATTTTTAAAACTCAGGGAGAAACTACTAGAGCGATCGCCTCTTATGAGCAAGCAGTAAATAACTTAGGTCAAATTCGTGAAGATTTAGTGGCTTTCAATCCAGAATCTCAATACTCTTTCCGAGAAAGTGTCGAACCCGTCTATCGACAGTTAGTAGAATTACTGATTTCTCAGCCTACCCAAGATAATTTAATTCAAGCCAGAGATACTATTGAATCTTTACAGATGGCTGAACTAGAAAACTATTTCCGCCAAGCCTGTCTCCAAGCCACGCCAGAAAAAATAGATAATATAGATCCTGCTGCTGCCACAATTTACCCGATCGTTACTCCAGAAAAATTGGCAGTCTTGACTTCTATTCCTGGTCAATCCATTAAGTTACATACTCAAGACATCAATTCTGATGAAATTGAAAGCCAAATTAAAGAGTTAGTCGGGCAATTTAATCCCGCAGCCTCTAATAAAAGAAGAAAAGCTAATTCCCAAAAATTTTATAGCTGGTTAGTTGAACCTAGTCTTAAGGATTTCCAAACAGCAAAAATTGAAACTTTAGTCTTTGTCCTTGATAGTAGTTTGCGCAATCTTCCTGTCTCCGCTCTTTATGATGGCGAACAATATCTAATCGAAAATTATGCGATCGCTTTAACTCCAGGGCTACAATTACTACCTTCTAGTACTTTGGAAAATAAAAAACTGGAAGCAGTAGTGGCAGGTTTAAGTGAAGCTAACCAAGGATTTGTTGCTCTGCCAGGAGTTAAAACAGAAGTACAAGAGATTGCTGCCAATATTGACTCCAAACTACTACTCGATCAAGAATTTACTAACGATCGCCTCCGTCAAACATTAAAAGCCACTACCGAAGCACCAATCTTACATTTAGCAACCCACGGTCAATTTAGCTCCAAAGCAGAAGAGACTTTTATCTTAACTTGGGACGATCGCATTGATATTAACGAACTCGAACAACTATTAAAAGTGCGAGAAGAAACACCCAAACTAATCCCTATTGAACTATTAGTATTAAGTGCCTGTCAAACTGCCCAAGGTGATGATAAAGCAGCATTAGGTATTGCTGGAATTGCCCTTAAATCAGGTGCCAGAAGTACAATTGGTACATTGTGGTCAGTTGCCGATGAATCTACCGCTTTATTGATAGATCGGGTATACAAGCAAATCGCTTTAGCGAAGCCTAACGAAGTTATCGCTCCTCAAAATAAAGCCCAAATCCTTAGACAAGCACAATTAGAGTTAATTCAATCAGAACAATTCAATCATCCTTACTATTGGGCTCCCTTTGTTTTAGTTGGAAATTGGATTTAATGTCCTAATGGCTTTAGTTAATTAAGTTATAGAAGCAAGGTAAATCTAATTTTTTGCATATTTCTATCCTATGTATTTCTACTTATAAAAATATTATAATTCAAACTTTATTGCGTGTATTTAATGAGTTAAAAATATTGTTTCTTGAATTTAAAAAAATTAGATGAATATTATTTTGCTTATAAAAATATTTGATGAAAAATCCAATACTAGATAGACTTTAAAATTATAATAATTGAGATAATAAATTAAATTATTTTCCAAGCAAATCATGTTTTATAAAGTATTATTAATCGCATTTGGTTTTATTACTATTCTTTCTTCTGACATTGTCCATGCTTCTCCCCAAAAGAAGTCTCCACAAAACTCAAATTCACAACCAGAACAAAAAACTAAAACAACCAATAATTCTTTTACTAGTTTTAAACCTCCTAATAAAAGTCAACCTCAATATACAGTCGGAGGAGCAACAAGAGGAGATACCTGTGCTGTCGATCGAAAAGATAGAAATGAAATTACAGCACTAGTTCCTGAAAAAGAGCAAAGTTTGACTTTACAATCTCATCCCAGCTTTTTTGCTTATGTTTCTCCTATGAATGGAGATAAATTAGCTACATTTATTGTTAAAGATCGAACAGAAGATTATTACTATTCCCAGCAATTAAGTCTTCCAGCATCGGGTGGTATTGTCAAAATGACCCTTGCTGAAGATGCACCTCCATTAGAAATAGGTCAAGACTATACTTGGTTTTTGCGAATTCAATGTAATGCTGATTTAAAACCTGAAGATCCTCTCATTAGTGCCAGCATAACTAGGGTCAAAGAGATTATTTCTGAGATGAGTCACAATGACTTCCGATCTAATTCTCACATTTGGTACGACTCTTTAAATGATGCTTTTGAGCTTTACCAGTCTGGAGAAGATATTTATTGGTCTCAACTACTTACTGATATTAGTATGAATAGATTTGTTGCTCAATAATTTAGGTTTCAAGATTCTAGAGCTAAAGATCGATTAGGATTTTAACATCCAAATTCAAATGTTGTACATTAGGCATCGCGCAGAAATAAATTCCCCTTATTAGTTTAAATTAGGCAGAATTGAATAATTCCAACTTTCTTGAAACCGATCTCGCTGAAGATTTACTTTCTCTAGCTCTTCATCACTAATTTTTTGTCCAATAATTCCATAGGGGATAACTTTTCCTAGTTCTTGATTGGGAAAATCATGGGTCTTAAGCACAATTGGCTCTTTTTTCCGCTGCCATTCTTGTCCTTTATTATAATATTTTCCTATCAATTCTTTTTTCTTCGTATCTACTGAAATTACTGGCTGTCTTTATCAGTATGAGTTTTCAGGTGATCGAGTTTGGTTTTTGACAGTTTAATTTGCGATCGCAAATCCTAAAACATTAGATTTAAAATCTTGAAATCAACTATTTACGTTAACTCACATAATAGTTGATTTGTACAGTGCGTAACTTCTATGTTTAGATTTTTTTGACTTTAGAGTTGATAGCTTTTCCAAGCCTGCCATAAATTTAATACTGCCATAGATGCCAAAAATAAAACAAAAATTCTACTGACTAGAGAATCTGGTAATTTGGGTAATACTCTCGTTCCCAATTGAGAACCAATCATTCCACCAATACCTAAGATTAAACCTTCAAAGTAAAGAACGTTTCCTTGAGTTGCATGGACTATACAAGAAGAAATAGTTGCAGCAACAATGACCCCCAGACTGGTTCGAATGGCTACCTTGATATCTTCGTTGAGTAGGAGCATTTGTAAAGGTACCATAATCGCACCACCACCTACACCTAACAAACCCGCAAGAAAACCAGCAATACTACCAGTAGTAATTTTAGAGATAACAGGATTTAAAAAACTATTAGACTGCTTATTTTGAGTTACTATTTTTTTTCGTAACTGAATTAAAAATATATTTGTGATTAAGAAAAGACTGAAAATACCTAATAAAAGATAGTCGGGTATTTTTACCGCTAAGTACACCCCTAATTGCGCTGCAATAATAGCTGGAATAGCAATATACATAACTCGCTTTAGATCGAGATAGCCATTGCGCCAATTATAGAAACTGCCAGTACTAGAACTCAAAACGATTACTAAGCTACTGGTAGCTACAGCTTGAATAGGAGTATAGCCCAATGCTACTAATAAGGAAACGATAATAAATCCGCCCCCAATACCTAATAATCCCGATAATACTCCCGAAAATATACCAGCGATCGCTAAAATCAACCAGTCCATAATTATTAATTTAGCGATTTCCTAATCGAATTTATTCTACAGAGGCAAACCATTCTTTTATTCCTTGGGCGATCGCTTTACTCAACTTTCTTTGCTCGACACTATTAGTAATCCATTCAAATTCTTGAGGATTAATCATAAAGCCTAACTCTAATAATATAGATGGTGCTGTATGGGGACGAGTCAAAGCTAAATTATTCCAGAAAGTGCCAGCATCAGGACGATTTAATTTATTAACTAAATAATCGTGTAAGAATATAGCAGGAGCATGAGCTTGAGTGTTATACCAAAAAGTACTTATTCCTTGAGTATTCTCCGCATCTCCACTATCGGGTAAAGCATTGTAATGAATGGAAATAGCCAGATCTGGTTTAACTTGATCGATCGCCTTTACTCTGTCTTCTAGAGAAACATCAACATCTTCTTCTCTGGTTAAATAAACTTTTGCACCCAATTTAATTAATTCTTGTTCGACTAATTTAGCCATCAATAAATTAACATCTTTCTCAGGATAACCTGTATGTCCTTTTGAACCCGACTCTTTCCCTCCATGTCCTGGATCTAGCAATATAAAAATATTATTTAAGGGTTGCTGAATTAGAGGTGCATCTGTTGGATCTTTAACCGAGCGATCCATATTCAACAATGGTTCTATTTTAGGTGGATGACGTAAAGAAAAAATCAAACTAGTCCCTTCATAATGGAGATCGTAACCCCATTGGCGATCGCTATTCAGTTCAAAAGTATAGTCAATCTGAGTCGGCGATACCTGTTGCCAATCAAGACGTTTAATTAGTGGATCTGAATCTAAAAGAATCGTATCGGTTTGAGCGATAGTGTTATGTAGAGATAAAGTTATACTATCTTCTTTTTGTTCTATTTCTACGGGTACGGGTAGTTGCAAGGGAAATATAATTTCTGTCGCTGATTCTTTTTGTCTAGCAATAATACCTCTGATCGTTGACTGCGGGGGAATATTTCCAGGTACGGGTTCGGTTTCTGCTGCTTTAATCCAAGCACCATAATCGAGTCTCAACCATTCTCCTTCTTTTCCTGTCACCCTAGCTCTACTGCCTTTGGGTAAGGGCGTTAAGCGAGAATAATTATTACTTGCCCCTGTTCTAGATACTCCCGCGTCAGCAATAACTTCTACTACTTTGATATCTTTGGGGGAAAGTATCTGGATCTTTCCTCTACCCTTCTGAGTTACAATTTCTCCGTCTTGTTCTAATTCAAATATAGGCTTGCCATAATTGTAAGGAAAATCTAAGGTAGTACATCCTTGGTATCTGCTTATACTAGAGTTATTTATCGGTTGATTCTCCATAGTCAATACCGCAGAGTTGGGAGGCAATTCAATAGAATTTACCTGAGGCAATAATACTATTTTGCTTTTACCTATCCTGGCAGAAACCTTGGCATCCTTCGGAGCTACTGCGCTCAAACAAATTGGCTCGTTGGGCAAACGAGCTATATCTACATCGGGTATTAAAGAATCTTGACCGAAAGCCAAATCTTCAGGAATTTCTGGCTGACTACTATTACGAGTAACTTTGATTTCTGTTTCTTCGTCTTCGTAACGAATTTTAAAAATATTTTCTCCTATTTTAAGAGGCAAGCTCGGGGCAAAATGTCCTGAAACACTACGATTTTCAATTTTTTTTCCATTAATGAAAACCGATGCTTGAGGTGGTGCTGTACCAATAAAAAATATTTTCTCGGCAACAGTTTGATGTTCTGGAGGTGGATAAACAATCGATAAAGGGGATTTTGCTTGAGCGGGTAAGGAAATTGTGACCATACTAGCGATCGACAAAATATCCGTTAAAACTGTTAAACCGAGCAATTGTTTCATTGATTTATTTGAGCGATGAGATTATTTCCACCCCGAACGATCCATAATCTTAACTGCATCTGCATTATTTTTCCCGTATGCAGAAACATTATTAGTATCTTCTTTAAACTCGCCAAAGCTCTGGAGTACAGAATTGGAAGGAGTTCCCTCTACTACAGGATATTCATTATTCCCCAAGGCAAAAAATTCTTGAGCTTTAGGGGTAGCTAAATATTCCAGAAAAGCGATCGCCTGTTCTTGGTGAGGAGCATTGGCTAGCATTCCCGCACCACTTATATTAACGTGGGTTCCTCGATCTGATTGATTGGGAAATATTACCCCAATTTTGCTAAATACTTCTGGGTTATCTTCGTATCTAGCTAAATAATAGGTATTTGCGATCGTGACATCTCCTAATCCCGCCGCTACCGCTTCAATATTCCCCGTATCGTTGCTTTGTGGGGGACGAGCTAGGTTTGCTATCAATCCTTTAATCCATTCTGCCGTGGCTTCCTCTCCTTTTTCTTCGATCATTCCCGCTACCAAAGATTGATTGTATATATTGCTAGAAGAACGTACTAAAATCTTACCCTTCCATTTAGGATCGGCTAAATCTTCGTAACTAGAGATATCCGTAGGATTAACTTTGTCTTTGTTATACATAATCACTCTTGCTCGCTTACTATAACCAAACCAAAGATTTCCTGGATGATGTAGATGCTCGGGAATTTTTTCCGTCAAAATTGCAGATTTCACAGGAGCAAAGATGCCAGCTTGATCTGCACGCCACAATCTTCCTCCATCTACAGTAATCAAAATATCAGCGGGGCTATTTGTGCCTTCACTTTTGATTCTCTCAATTAGTTCGTCATCTTTCCCTTCAATTAAATTAACTTTGATTCCTGTTTGTTCTGTGAATCCCTCATACAGTTCGTCATCAGTATTGTAATGACGAGCAGAATAAATATTAACTTGTCCGCCTATTTTTCCCCCTGTATCTTGCGTCTGTTGTTCTCCTTGAGTTTGGTTACAGGCAACAACCAAAGCAGCAGTAGTCATACTGATAAAAAAACGGCGAGAAAACTTATTTATATGGTTACTCATAAAAACTCACGCAATAGAATTGTCTGGTTATCAAAACATTTTAAGACTTCTATCATACAGTTTTTGCTATTAATTCTCAATAAGCTACAGCTATTGAACTCTAAACTCTTGAGCTATCAAGGTTATAGAAAAAATAGCAAACTAGAATTACTTAGCCTTTTGCAGAGGAAAACCCAAACTTTCTCTTTGCTCCAAATATAATTGAGCCACTTGTCGAGCCATACTACGAATGCGAGCAATATAACGAGTCCTTTCAGTAACGGCAATTACACCTCTAGCATCCAATAAATTAAAACTATGGGAACATTTGAGGATATAATCCAGGCTAGGAAGAACTAAACCGCGATCGATTAACTGTTTGGCTTCTTGCTCATAAAGACTAAATAAACTAAATAACAAGTCGGGATCGGAAGCTTCAAAATTATAAGTACACTGTTCGATTTCTCCCTGTAAGAAAATATCTCCGTAATTAAGACGATCGTTCCATTGAATCTTAGTAATGGCATCCACATTTTGTAGGTACATCGCTAATCTTTCCAAACCATAGGTAATTTCAATCGACACAGGACGACAATCAATTCCGCCACACTGCTGAAAATAAGTAAATTGTGTTACTTCCATTCCATCCAGCCATACTTCCCAACCAGCACCCCAAGCACCTACTGCAGCATCTTCCCAATTATCTTCCACAAAACGAATGTCATGATCTTCAGGATTAATACTCAAAGCTCTCAACGAATCTAAATATATCTCTTGAATATTGTCGGGAGAAGGTTTGATCAACACTTGATACTGATAATAGTGTTGAAAGCGATTGGGATTTTCTCCATATCTACCATCTGTTGGTCTTCTACAAGGCTCTACATAAGCAACTGACCAAGGTTCTGGTCCTAATGCTCTCAAAAATGTACTGGGATTTTTAGTTCCCGCGCCTTTTTCTGTGTCATAAGGCTGAACAATCAAGCAACCGCGATCGTTCCAAAAACTATTTAAAGTGGCAATGACTTCTTGAAAAGATAAAGACATAGAAAAATCTCAAAAAAAATATCTGCCCAAACACCATATCACGACTGCATTTGAGAAGAAAGAGAAAAACTGTTTTCAAAAACTTGCAAAAAAGGGGTTGACTTTCTGATTCAAGTTCCCTATATTGGTAAATGCGCGGTTGAGA
>NZ_JADWDC010000040.1:0-37106 GCF_020640915.1 Waterburya agarophytonicola KI4
ATAATGGTTAACCTTAGTTACTTTAAACTATTTTTGGCTTAACCGAGAAGTATTGAATGCCATTTGAGATCCCAAGATAAAGCTACCAACCCCCATTACTCCAGATAACCCAGGTGGCATGGGAAACAGAAAGGGTAGTGTCAACAAAGCAATAATTAAACTGAAACCACGTTCTCCAGTCTCTTGCAACATTTCAGCAACAGTTATAGGCGTAGTAGCCAGTTTTGTCAGTAAAAGCTTTATATCCTGGGAAAACTGGAGAGACATGGATTTTAGTGGGCCATTGGGTCACAAATCTGGTAATACTAGAATTTCTATCAAAACACTTGTTTATATCCCAATTACTGCTTTAATCGATCTCGCTAGGTGAGTGACTGATATTGTTCTAGAAAATCCAAGCTATTATCTGTTTTGCCGACTTTTTGCGCTTTGGTTCTCAATAAATCATCGAAGTGTTTACACCATTTATACCATTTATCGAAACAGGGAGGCGTGGCTGTAGGAGTTGTTTCTCTCATATTTAGCGATCGCCAACAAGAACGATGTGAAAACTAACTAGTATAAGCATCTTATCTTATTTGGACTTTGAGAATTGTTTAAGTCCCGATAATGAAAAAGCGATCGCAATTTAGCAGGTAATTATAGAGAGCAGTTAGTAACTAAGGATGGTGATCAAAACAATATAAAAATACTGTTTCTTCAATTTGTTATTTGTATAGTAATTAACTGATGTTTCAAGAGTGTGTTTTTCTTATGTCAGTTTTGTCAAATAGTGAATTTTATCAATATTAAATCAAGACAAACAAAGGCTCTGGAAGGCGATCGCCTTAAACAATTAAACTAATTCTGCTGGTTTTCCGCCCCTCTTAAATTATCTTTAGCCGTCTGATAAGTAGGATCGAGACTGAGAGCAATACGATAATTTTTAATGGCAGCTTCCGTATCTCCAGAAGCTTCTTGCAATTGACCCAAAAAATCAAAGGCTTCTGGACGAGCAGGATCGTGACCGATCGCCTGTTTAGCTGCATTGATAGCATGGTTGAACTGGCGTTTACTGGCGTAATATTTCGCTAATTCTAAAGCTTTGTCAAATTCTGATTCTTGTTGTTTACTAATCGTTTCTCGTTCTAATACTTTGTAAACCACATCTCGTAACTGTTTGGCAGTAAAGGGTTTGGGTAAAAAATCAATTGCCCCTAATTTAGTAGCCTCTACAATATTATCTACCGTACTGTAGGCTGAAATTAAAATCACTTTTATATCAGGATATTTAGCGATCGCCTGTTGCAATACCTCCAACCCATTCATCTTGGGCATTTTTAAATCGGTAATAATTAAATCGTACTCTTCTCCCGTTAACTGGAACATGGCATCCTTGCCATCGAGGGCAGTATGGACAAAGTAATCGAGAGATTCTAACGCCATCGTTACGGTGCGTCTGATATTTTTTTCGTCGTCAACTACTAAAATTTTTGCTTTAACCATGATGTTTAATTGTTAGTTGTTAATTAATTGTTCGTTCACAATAGGTAAGGTAAAGGTAAAAGTACTACCCTCTCCAAAGATGGAATCCACCCAAATTGTGCCTCCGTGGGCTTTGACGATTTCTTTACAAATTGCTAAACCCAAGCCACTACCACCGAGACTTTCTTGGTTTTCTACCTGGACAAATTTGTCAAAGATTTTGCTGGTATATTCCCTGGGAATACCCGCACCGTTGTCCTGGACAGAGATATAAAGCTGCTCTTGATGCTGTTTTGCTCTTAAGTTGATTTCCCCTCCTGTTTGGGTATAGCGGATAGCGTTGGCGATCAGGTTAGTTAACACCCAAAGAATCTTATTGGGATCGGCTCGTACCTTGACGGGATTAGGCAGTTTGCTATGGAGAGATATCTGTTTATCTTCTGCCTGAACTTTTAAAGTAGCGATCGCCTTAGAGAATAAAAATTCTACATCTAGCGGTACAAAGTCTAGGTCGATTCTTCCTGATTCGATTTTAGATAAATCTAAAAGATCGTTAACTAGACTACTCAGTCTGGCTACATCCTCGTTAGCGGTAGTGACTAACTCCATTTCCGAGTCAGATAATTTAGACTCAGCCATTTCTTGCAGCATACTCAAACTCATTGCCATGCCCGTTAAGGGAGTACGTAATTCGTGGGAAGCGGTATCGACAAAATCGCTCTTAAGACGATCTAACTCTCTCAGCTTAGTGATGTCTTGGAGTAAGACAATGCCCCCCAAAGTTTGCTTATTCTTATTAATTACGGGATTAATCTGAAACTGATAATACTGGGTTGTTTCTCCCCGATTTAAGGTCAGCACATTTTCCGACTCTTTGAGGTTTAAAGCCTTGCCCGTAGTAATAGTTTCCTGAAGATATTGATAAAATTTTTGATTATTGAAGACATCCAAAAAATGATTGTCTACTGCCAATATAGGTTTGACTTTAACGATCTCTCCTGCTGCGGGGTTGAGGGCAATGACCTTTAATTGATCGTCGACGACAATAATACCGTCGGCAATGCTAGAAATAATCGCTTCACTACGCTGCTGCTCGTTAATAATTTTACCCACGTTAAGATCGCGAAACGATTGTAGTTTTTCACTCATAGAGTTGATGGCAGTCGCGAGGATACCCAACTCATCTTGAGAAGTAACGGGTAAGGCGACATTATAATTACCATCGGCAATACTTTCGGTAGCCTCGGTCATTTTTCGTAGGGGTTTTACCAGACGATCGCTCAATAAAAGACTAAAAATCAGACCCAATCCCGCAGCACCTCCCCCTGCGATCGCCATCGACCAAGTAGCCTGTATCGAAAGCCAGCGAGTGCGATCGGCAGCATCCAGCATAGTTTCGCTATTTAACTCCCGCAGATCGACACAGAGATCTCGTACCGATTCAAATAAGGGAAAAACTTCCTCGTCATAACTTTGAATGGTAATAGTGGAAAAACGAACTGCTTTGAGATAATCATTATAGGTTGCTTCCAAAGCTTCAATAATTTCCGCTTCCCCTTCAATGGTCACATTGCTTTTAGAGTTAGCAAATGCCTGTAAAAAACGAAACTCCGCCTCGCGAAATTGTCCCCTAGCCTGTTCCTCATTACCCAAAAGAGCCAGCAAAATCGCACTATCCTGTCTTTCTAGGGCATCGATCTTTTTTTCAGCAGCAATAATACTGCGATAGTTTTCCTCGACGATCGCATTACTAGCACGACCCAAACGACGTAGATTAAAGATTCCCCAACCACCCACAAAGAGAATCAAACCTAAAGCAATGCCATATCCCCAGAGAATTTTTTGTCTAAGTTTCATCTTGTTTTACCTTAGAGTGCTTGATTACAGTCGGGCAAAGGTTCAAGCTCTAATTGTCGACACTTATCCCGTTTACACTTACGGAGTTTTGCTAAACGCTGACTATACTGTTTAATTATCCGAGCAGCGCGAGAGGCAATATTTTCTAACTGTTGGGGATCTTGAACCACATTATATAGTTCTTGTTCCCCGTTGCCATATTTTACATAGGTGCAGTTTTTAGTTCTCAATCCTGTATAGCTAGGAATCAATGCTGCTGGTTTATCCCGCCGATGCTCTAATAAAAATACCTGTCGCCAAGGCAATCTGAATTGCGATCGCATCAAGCCTACTAAAGAACGACCATCTACAAATTTGGGTGTTTTGATTTCTGCTAATTCGGCAAAGGTTGGGGCGAGGTCAACATTACTCACAATATCTTTAATTACTCGACCCGCAGCAACCCCAGGGCCTCGAATATATAGGGGCAAATGAATATCCTCTTCGTAGGCAGTTTCCTTGGCAGGGGGCAAACGGTGCTGTCCGAGGCGAAAGCCATTATCGGAAGAGAAGACAATATAAGTATTATCTAACTGACCGTTAGCTTTTAAAGTGGCGATTAAACTGGCTACTCCTTCGTCTACCGCCTGGAGTGACTTCAATCTGCGTTGATACAGTTGGTCGATTTCAGCTTGTGCCTCGGAATTCAACAGGGGTAAATGACGAATGTATGTAGGTTTGTCCCTCACATCGGCTTCATTAAATGAGGCAGTGCGGGGAGCTTGTTTATCTTTAAACAACTTACTATGACGAGGTGCAGGTATAGCAGGTTGGTGGGGAGCAAAGTAAGAAACATAGGCAAAAAATGGCTGGTTAGCTTGAGCAGCGCGATCGATAAACTGTCTAGCCTTCTCAGTGTAAACATCGGTGCTATAGTCTTTTGGTCGTCTACCATAGCGAACCAATTTACCGTTTTCATTCAGCCGATAGTTATAACCTACATAACCACTATCGTAGATCGGGCTATACCACTCATCCCAACCAGGAGGAACGTAGTCTTCTGGGGCATGACGGGGATAACCATTGAGATATTTACCCATAAAGGCAGTGAGATAGTCTCGATCTTTTAGCCAGGTAGCTATAGTAGACTTTTCCAAACCTTGCTGATAGAGATAAATAAAGCTGCCATCGGCTTTATTATTGGTAAAAACTCCTGTGTTATGGGCATATTGTCCCCTGAGAATACTGGCTCTGGAAGGACAACAGAGAGAAATATTAACAAAATAATTACTAAAGCTGATTCCCTGGTCGGCAATTAAAGATTTTACCTGAGGCATATATTCAACAGCAGCAGCATCGAGGTCATCAGTCAAGATAAACAAAATATTTGGTGTAGCTTGAGCCTTTGCTAGATTACCTTTGATCGCCAGAGCCATAATTATCAATCCCATCAAGCTAAAAATCATCAACCCACGTTTTATCTTCAATAGCTCGATCAATATTTTTTCTATCCTTAGAGACAATTAATAATCGAAAGTTAAGTCTGATGATAGTCGATTGATTACACTAAGTATTTGTCAAAATTGACACATGAAAGACACATTATTGATAGATCTTTGAATTAGGGTTGTACGAATAAAAAACATCTCTCAGTGCTAGTTACCCGTCAATTTTTAATTGACTAAGCAGTAGTTAGCTGCATTGTTAATTTTGCGATCTAGACTTTTGAGGAGATAAAAAATAATTTATTAAGAATCCGTTAGTTTAAGTGGCAGCCAGCAAGGTCTGACTGCTTTTTTGTGCGCTAGTAATTAATTTTGTCGAATCAGAATAGTCATTTGTTATTAGCATAAGTTTAACTGGTTGATCTTTTTGCCGAACATCTGCTTGATTTTTGCCACTAACTGTATAACTCAAACTAAATTTTATCTATGATGTTACTTGCGGCTTTGTCTCTGAGTTTAAAACCAATTCGCGATCCTGTAGCCGTCTTTCTGGTGATTTTGGCAATCATGCTGGTTGCCCCTCTAATATTTGAAAAGTTCAAATTACCTGGCATTGTGGGCTTGATCTTAGCAGGGGTAATAGTGGGGCCAGAAGGGTTGGGATTGTTAGAAAGGGGCAGCAATATTATCTTGCTCAGTACGATTGGTCTGTTGTTTTTGATGTTTATGGCGGGTCTGGAAACCAGCCTCGACGACCTCAAAGATAATGGAGACAAAGCAGTTGTTTTTGGTTTAGCCACTTTTATTGCCCCGATGGTAGTAGGTACGAGTGCCATGATGCTATTGGGATATGGTTGGTTAGCAGCAGTATTAGTAGCCTCTTGTTTTGCTTCTCACACTTTGTTGGCTTTACCTGTTTTGGGCAAGTTAGGAATTATGCGTTCTTCAGCGGTAAATGTTACCTTGGGGGGAACTCTAATTACCAACGTCTTAGCTTTATTGGTATTAGCAGTGGTAGTGAAAGCTTTTGAAGGGGAACTAACTTTAGGCTTTTGGCTGTTTTTGATTCCCGCTTTAACAATCTATACTTTTACAACTCTTTGGGGCGTACCTAAAATTGGACGGTGGTTTTTTCACAAGTTCGGACATGATGAAAGTGCTGAATTTATTTTTGTCCTAGCAACTTTGTTTGTGGTTTCATACATTGCTGGTTTAATCGAGGTCGAGCCGATCATTGGCGCGTTTTTGGCAGGTATTGCTTTAACGCCTTTGATTCCTCAATTAAGTCCTCTAATGAACCGCATTCAGTTTATTGGCAATACTTTATTTGTACCATTCTTTCTAATTTCGGTCGGGATGTTGATCGATCCTTTGGTATTAATTCGCGAACCCAAATCTTTGGTGGTGGCAGTGGTAATGATCGTTGCCGAACTAATTAGTAAATTTATAGCTGCTTGGGTTACAGGAAAATGGTTTGGCTTTAAATTTCCTAGTACGATGGTCATGTTTGGCTTATCTATTGCCCAGGCTGCATCTACCTTGGCTGCGATAACGGTGGCATACGAAATTGAACTAGTCGATCGCACTACGGTTAATGGCATTGTGGCAATGATTCTCTTTACTTGTATTGCTTCTCCTTTGGTTACGGAAAGATGGGGACGACAGGTAACTACTGCTGAAAAAAATCCCCAATCAGATAACCAAAATAAAGTTCTAGCGCAAAGGGTTTTAGTACCTGTAGCCAATCCCAACAACGAAGATAATTTATTAAATTTAGCGATTATTTTAGCTAAAACAGCCGATGGCACTGTCTTACCCCTCAATGTTTTAAGCGATCGCGAAGGAAAAGTGTCCTCAGAAGGAAGAATACAGCAGCGACAGCTATTGGACACCGCCGAAACCTTAGCCCACGCTGCTAATGCTACGGTGGAAACCATCGGTAGGGTAGATGATGGAATAGATCGCGGTATTGTCCGCACGGCGATCGAACGAGATGCTAGCTTAGTAGTCTGTGGTTGGAAGGGTTATTCTACCTATCAAGATAGTTTTTTTGGCAGCATGATTGATAATGTAGCTCTACAACTGCCTATTCCCGTATTGATCGCCCGCTTTGTCAAACCAATTGCTAATACTGCTAGGGTATTTTTAGCTGTTACAAAAAGACAGGCACTTTCAGAAGAATTTCCTCAGACTCTTAGCATCGCTAAAATGCTATCTAACGAACTTAAAACTAGCCTGGAAGTATTGCTGGTAGTAACTAACAAGCAGACTCAACTATCTGCCTCCGAATTAACCAAACTAAGTGCAGATATCGTTATTGGTCAACTACAGGGCAATTTTATCAAAGAAGTCTCTCAGAAGATTTATAAAAATGATTTGTTGCTTTTACCTGTCAAAACTTTAGAAGCAAGACTCCGCAATCGTTCCGCTGTTGGCACTATTCCTGAAGCGATCGCACGTTCTCACGATAATGTTTCAGTCGTAGTAATTCACTTTCCTTTAAGCGGTTAAAGTTTTGCCACAAATCGTAAATCTGATTTTTATTTTTTTATCATGCTGTCTTACAGCATGATACTTTATTCGCCATCGTCCCAAAATAGCCGAGCCTTGGTCAAACTTGGGGATCTCTAAAATATAAGTTACGTAAATGTTTTTCGCCGATAAAATGCTGACGAAGTAGTACAAATCCACAGCACAATGTACTGTTGTGAGTGTGGCAATCGCCTGGAGTAAGATAAATCACAATCAAAACTGGAACAAACCAACTAGTAGAAGCGTCCTCTGAAACATATGATTTATTTTAATAATTAAGGCAATAAATTAAGTGTTACAAGATCTCATTAAAAGAGTAAATTTTCCTGCAATAAAATATGATTTAATCTGCAAAAAAACTTACTGGTTGCTATTATTGGGAATAATTATAAATTTTAATATTAATATCAATATTAATCCCAGCTATGCTCAAACAAATAGTAATATTGCTATTGATAAAAATATTATTAATAAACCATTAATTGTTCAAGGAATAAGTGGTGGCGCGATTACAGCCTTAGAAATTACTCAAACTAAAAATACTGGCACGGGTTATTGTGATGGATTTGCTAGTCAGCAGCCCAATCATATCCTCAAAATAGATACTTTTTTTGATTATCTACGTTTGGAAGTTGATAGTTCTGCTGATACCACTATATTAGTTCGAGGTGCGGGGGGAGTATGGTGTAATGACGATGCGGGAAGTGCCAATCCAGTGATAGAAGGACAATGGCAACCAGGGGTTTATCAAGTTTGGGTCGGTTCTTATCGAGCAAATTCTAATAACAACTATAAAATTAAAATTACGGGGAGGTAATTATTTATCTTTCTCTTTTTTAAAATCAACAGCGATCGAAAAACTTTCGCCAAGATTCCCCATTACCGTTAATCTAGATAAAGTATTACAGTCAGGACAAAAGTTGTGACTTTTAAAATAGGTCTATTAGGATACGGTACAGTCGGTACGGGTACGGCAGAAATTATTCTCGATCCATTAGGGAGAAATAAACTGCTACAAAAAATTGAAATTGCTAAGGTAGGAGTTCGATCGCTGGATAAACCGCGATCGCCAGAATTACCAGCAGGAGTTTTGACTACGGACTTGGAAGCAATTGTCAACGATCCTGAGATTGAGATTGTGGTGGAGTTGCTAGGGGGATTAGAACCTTCGCGATCGCTAATTCTGACGGCTATAGCCAATGGCAAACATATTGTCACGGCGAATAAAGCTGTAATTGCCCGTCATGGTGCAGAAATATACAATGCAGCCAACGATGCTGGGGTATACGTCCTTTTAGAAGCTGCTGTCGGGGGTGGAATTCCCGTAATCAAGCCCTTGAAACAGTCTTTGGGTGTAAACCGCATTCAAACTGTGATTGGCATCATTAACGGCACGACAAACTATATCTTGACTCAGATGACTGAGGAGGGTGCAGACTTTGACGAGGTTTTAGCTGAAGCGCAAAAATTGGGCTACGCCGAAGCAGATCCCTCCGCCGATGTAGATGGTTACGATGCTGCGGATAAAATTGCCATTCTAGCTGCAATCGCTTTTGGTGGAAGAATTAAACGGGATGATATTCCCTGTGAGGGTATTCGTCAGATTAATGCGACGGATATTAGCTATGCCGACGATCTGGGGTTTGTAATTAAATTATTGGCGATCGCGAAGGCCAATTCAGATAAGGATTCTCTTCAGGTAAGGGTTCATCCTACCTTAGTGCCTAAAGATCATCCTTTAGCCAACGTTAATGGTGTTTATAACGCTATCTTGGTAGAAGGAGATCCTTTAGGTCGAGTAATGTTGTTTGGCCCTGGCGCGGGGAAAGGGGCAACAGCTAGTGCGGTAGTATCGGACATTGCTACTATTGTGGGAATTTTACAGACCAACAGTACCAGCCAAAAACTCGATCCTTTATTAAGTTGTTCTCACGACCATTTTAGCGAATTAACTCCTATTACCGAGGTCGAGACTCGTTTTTACGCCCGTTTTCTCTGTCAAGATGTTTCTGGGGTAATTGGTCACTTGGGTATGAGTTTTGGCAAACATAATGTTAGCCTAGAATCAGTAGTACAAATTGGTTTTCAAGACGAGTTAGCCGAGATTGTGGTTGTGACTCACAACGTACAAGAAGGAAACTTTCGTCAAGCATTAGAAGAAATTAAAAACCTCGATGCCATCGATAGTATTCCTAGCATTATTAGAGTGTTATAAATTTTTCTGCGATCGACGATCGCAACTCGAACTGAAATCTGGCACTTAAGATGTAATTCTTCAGTGGGGTTATGAGAGCGATCGCGGAAAAGAGATCCTCGACAAACTAAACGATCTAACTTCTAGATAAAGAGGATAAATCTAGCTCGTCAAAGTCTTGAAAAAACTCTAATAGTCTAGTAGCTATTTTGTTTGTTCCTTCGGCAACATTAGATTCGATGTTCAAAGGAATTACAGGATCGTGGAGAGATAAACGCAAGAGAAACCAACCTTTCTCTGTAGGAGAATTACAGGCTATTCTTACACCTTCATAATTGTTTGGTACGATCAACCAATCATCTTGGATATTAGCAAATTTTTGTAGCCGATTAATAACATTATTACCGTAAGCTTTGAAGTTATCAATTTTTATTTTCAATCTGAATTCTTCGCTTTCTAAAGGTTCTTCTAGATCGTCAATTAAATCCGTTAAAGATTTATTTTGTAATTTACTTTTGGCTAATTCAACTAACAACTTAGTAGCCAAATATGCACCATCATCGAGGAAATAATTTTCCTTCATTGCCCCGTGTCCAGAAGTTTCGATCGCCAGCCAAGATTCTGTGCCAGAATTATTTAACTTAATTGATTCATTAATCACATTTTTATAACCCCGTTTGAAGCGGTGATGTTTGCCTCCTAGCTGTTCGATAAACTTAGTCAAGCCATCAGAAGTAATAGAATCTGTCACAATAGTAGAACCAGGATGTTCTTGTAAAACTACTGCGGAAATCAAAGCGATCGCGCGGTTGCGATTAATTTCATTTCCTTTAGCATCTACCGCTGCAACGCGATCGACATCCGTATCAAAAATAATGCCAAAATCTGCTTGATTATTAACAACTGCCTGGCAAATTGCAGCCATTGCTTCCTTATTTTCTGGGTTGGGAATATGATTGGGAAACATACCATCAGGATCGAGAAATTGACTTCCCGTAGTATCCGCACCTAAAGGTTTTAATACTTTATCAACATAAAAACCCCCCGCACCATTTCCCGCATCAACTACTATTTTTAATCCCGTTAAAGGTTGCTCGTAATTATGGGGATGGTTAACACCCTGACGGACAGTTTCAACTAATTTGGCTGCATAAACAGAAATAAAATCATCGCGAGTAATCTTGCCTTTGGTATCCTCTTTAATTACTTGAGCGGATTCGGCGATCGCTAAAATTTCGCTTATATCTGTTTTCCCCAAACCTCCTTGGGGAGTAAAAAACTTCAAACCATTACGGTTAAAAGGTAAGTGACTGGCGGTAAGCATAATTGCCCCATCACAATTAAACCCATCTGTCACCGTACACATAAACATAGCGGGAGTAGAGGCAATATCAAAGTTATGTACTTGCGATCCTGCGATCGCAATTCCTTCTATCACTGCCTGGCTCAGAGTTTCCCCCGATAGCCGACTATCCCTACCAATACCGACACTTAATTCCGTAGTCGGTTTGCCTGTTTTTTGTGCCAGCCAATTGACAAAAGCATTGCCCAAAGTTTGAACTACTTCAGGAGTCAAATTTACCGTTTCATCGGGGACACCTTCTAGGGCAACACCGCGTATATCCGAGCCATTTTGTAGCTTTTGACCGTCGATATGATTCATTACTTGTGGATCTCGCTCGTGGTTGATTGCCCAATATTTTAGATGTATCTCAAAGGATAAAAAGAAGATATAACTATCTTTTTAGAAATGTTTCAGGACAAAAAAATAATTTCACTAATTTCCTTCAGGCAGACTGAGATATTGACGCAGGCGAAACAGACTAAAAGTTTGTCCCAAATTTAGGGGCAATAGAGAAACTCCTTCCAAACGAGACTGTAGCCAGCCATCCCCCCAATGCCATTCATGGTAGCCATCAATTCCTTTACTCAATAGCAAACGTAAACAGTTGTCTTCAACTCGTTCGACTCGATGCTCGATTTCAACCAACCCAAGAGAGCTAACAAAAGTATTTCCTTGATTTAGTCTACCTGATAAGGAAGCAAAGCTTTGAGGCCACATCCACTGTTTTAGGAGATCGCTTTCTAGCAGACTATCTCTGATTTTATGCTCTGGGGCATTGACTTCAATTCGTAAGTTGCTTTGCTGGAAATTTCCTAACATATGAGTTTAATACTGCTTTTTTCTTAATTAGTTTGATTTTTAAGCTGACGATCCGTTCAATATAGTCAGATATGGCGCAATAAATTAGGCAGGTCAGATCGTTATATTGATAGAATTCAATCAGGACAAGCTTCCTAACTTGAATATATTTATTTTAATGCTGGAATTTTTACAAACACAATTTTTTCTACTAGAGCGATTTGCCGATGGGGTAGTTTCTACTCAACTCACTCATCTCAGTATAGTGAGTTTGGGCATAATATTTCTAGCTGGACTGGTAACTAGCCTAACTCCCTGTATGCTCTCCATGTTGCCGATTACAGTGGGGTACATTGGTGGATACGAGTCTCAGGGAAAGTTACAGGCTGCTGCTCAATCTAGCTGGTTTGCTTTGGGTTTGGCGACGACTCTAGCTGCATTGGGTATTATAGCTACCACTGTCGGCAAAGTATACGGTCAAATTGGGGTGGGATTGCCGATTTTTGTTAGTTTAGTTGCGATCGCGATGGGACTCAATTTACTGGAAATTTTACCCCTGAATTTTCCTAGTTTGGGTGCAACAGATTGGATCGCAGAAGATTTACCTCGTGGAGTACGTTCTTACTTATTAGGTCTGACGTTTGGTTTAATCGCTTCTCCTTGCAGCACTCCTGTTTTAGCTACTTTATTAACTTGGGTAGCCACCACTCAAAATATGGTAGTGGGAGGTGGTTTATTAATCGCCTACGCGATCGGCTATGTTACCCCATTAGTGATTGCAGGTACTTTCACCGCATCCATTAAAAATATCTTAGAATTGCGCCGTTGGTCGAGTTGGATTAATCCCCTAAGCGGATCTTTGTTATTGGGATTTGGAATCTTTTCTTTGTTATCTCGTTTGCCAGCGATCGAATCTTTTCTATAGAAGATTAAGCTAGAAATTTTATTCACCGTAACAAGCGTGAGGAGAGCATTTGCTCTCCCCATCAAAAAATCAATTACACGCCCTAGTTATTAATATTTTTCAAGCGGCGAAAAGAGCTTCTTTGAAATCATTTTTATTAGACCAGTCTATAACTTTTGAGTTTTTACTTAGTATCTTTTTATTTCCCTCTGTCCAAATTTTATTTCTTTCTTCTGGATCTACTATTAAAGATATAAATCTATAATTGCTTTCTGTCTTAAAACTTTCAAGATCTTGCCACTGTGTATTAACCTTGCACATGATAGCTTTCGCATTTGATTTATCACTGGCAGTAAGAACATGAGTTAGAACGTTATTTCCCTTAACAGTGGTATAAAAATGAGGTCTCCAATCTATACCTGTCGATCTTCCTGTCAGAACTTTTTCTCTTTGATAATTTACTATATTGTTTTTTTTAATAAAGTCTTCTACGGAGTCTAATACAGTCCTGGTTTTTCTTCCTGTTTGCAAAATCCATAAATCTGAAAGCCTTACCAAAGCTTGTCCTAATTCCAGTACAGATGCAGCTAGCTTGATAGAATCTGCGCTTGAATCAACTCGCGCAATAAACATATCTCTTTTCACTTCCAAATTGTGAATAAGACGTATAGTTTCTATCAATTCTTTTTGTTTTTCACTTCTCATTCCCGATACGGACTGAGATTCGATCCATCGAATGGTTTCGCCAAGATCTGTTAAGATAAATCCCTGATTTACCTTTCGATAAAAAATATCTATTACATCTCCATCTGGATATATAAAAGGAGTAGTAATTTTAATAAAATCTTTGAACTCCGAACAGGTAAACAAAGTTCCAATATTTTGCGATAATCGTTGACAGGGACTATTCATATAATTATTCCCCCTAAATCAAAGTCAGCTTCAAGTTGTGCAGGAGGGATTTCTTCCATTACTCCTTGAAAATCAATATTTGCCTCATAACAAAATTCTTGCCACACTTCTCTTGGCTGATTTGCAGGAGAAGATATAGATTCTTGAGCAGAATATGCTTTTCGATCTTCATATTCTTCAGTCCATTTATGTATGTGATTTTCACCAACTAATTTTCCATCAGGATTGCGGTGATTTTTACCCATGTCTAAACCATAAATTCTCCTGCCAATTTCTTTATGAATAATTTTATAAGATAGTCTATCTAGATAACGGTTATAGCTTCCATCAACGAATATAGGATAGTCTCGATCCGAAACTACTGGAACTCTAAATTTAACTGTTTCAGAATTTTTCTTATCTCCTACCCAAGCTATATTTTCATTAATCTTCTTGGTTTGGTTTGACAACATTTCATCAAACTCTATTTGAGTTAGAACCATTCCAAAGTTTTCTAGGGTTATTTATTAGTAAAACATATTTACTATTGCAGTAAACAAAAGATTTTTAAATTTTACAAACAATATATATTAGAGAGGAAAATTTCCCCTCTAAATACACTTACACGCCAACTACTTGAGCGCGTTTGTAGGCTTCGTCTAAAACTTCAGAAAGGGTAGGATGAGTATGAATATTAAAGGAAAGATTTTGTACTGATTCCCGTTTGGCGATCGCATTAGCTGCTTCTTGAATGAGATCGGAGGCGTGAATACCAATAATGTGTACTCCTAATAATTCTCCCGTATCCTGACGATAAATAATCTTAGCAATACCTTCAGTTTCTCCTTCAGCCAAGGCTTTGGAATTACCTTTATAGAAAGATTTGACGGTGGCTACTTTGAAGCCTTCTTTCTCCCCTTCTTCTTTAGCTTGTGCTTCGGTTAAACCAACATAGCTAATTTCAGGATGGGTAAAAGCAGCAGCAGGAATACAACGATAGTCTATTTCTTTATCTTCTCCGCAGATATTTTCTACTGCTATCACACCTTGTCCCGAAGCAGCATGAGCCAGCATCATTTTACCCGTGGCATCCCCTACCGCCCAAAGATGGGGTACGGGCTTCCCGTCGCGCAAGACTTGCATTTTATCGTTGACGGGAATAAAGCCACGTTTATCGATTTCAATTGCTAAGGTTTCTAAACCAAGTTTTTTGGTAGCAGGAATTCTTCCAGTAGCCACCAAACAAGCATCTACTTCTAATACTTCAACGACTTCTTTTGTTTTAGCATCGGTTAGTTCGATTTGTACGGGCGTGCCTGGAGTGATTTTAGTCGCAAATACACCTTTATAGGTTTCAATATCTCGCTGATCTAACAATACTTTTTTGGCGATTTTGGCAATATCGGGATCGAATCCAGGCATTAATGTATCTAATGCTTCGATCATGGTTACTTCGCAACCTAAAGCGGTATAGACATCAGAGAATTCTAAGCCAATATAACCGCTACCAATAATTGCTATCCAATCAGGAAGGGATTCAAGCTTGACTGCATTATCGCTAGTGAAAACAGTTTTGCCATCAATTTCGATCCCTCTCGGAACAAAAGGCACAGATCCAGGGCAAAGCATAATTTCTTTTGCTGTATAGGTTTTGTCTCCACCATCGCTAGATACCTTAACTTTTTGCGTCCCTGCAATTTCTCCCCAACCGCGAATAATATCTACCTTAAGACGTTTGAGGCTATTGGTTAGATCTCCTTGAATTTTATTAACCAAATTAGTCGCGTGGTCGGCGATCGCGCTACGATCGAATTGGATTCCTCCTAGTTGAATCCCCATGTCTTGCAAATGGCTAGAATCGGCAAATTCTCTTACTCTACCAGAAGCAGCTAGCAATGCTTTAGAGGGGATACAACCTCGGTTTACACAAGTTCCTCCCATATCCCCTGCTTCAATAATTGCTGTCTTCAAACCGCTTTTAACTGCGTGTAATGCTGCGCCGTGTCCGCCTACACCAGCACCTATTATAATTAAATCGTAATCAAAATCGCTCATGGCTATTTCTGCTATATTTTCTCCAGTCTTATATTGTAAAGTAACCAGTACCGCGAATTCTCGACCTCTTGATTATCGATTTTTAAATGAAATCGATGATTTATTGAACTTTGATTCTTGCCCAAAATCCTTTTACGGCAAGCTTACGTACCATATTTTCAGCATTAGCCTGTTGACTGAATATGCCTACCTGAATCGTATCGCCTTTGATAAAAGCAGAAGGTTCGATATCTTTGACTTGTTGTAATAATACTTGCTCGCTACCGAAGACTTCTACCCGATAACCTTGAGCCTCGATCAACTGTTTAGTATTAGAAATAATTTTGCTATCGGGTGCTTTATAAGTATATTCTCTAGAGTCGGTCTTGTTGTTAGATTTAATCTCCTGAGCAAGGTAGGGGACAGAACTAGTTGCAGTGCTGAAATTATTATTTTCTAAAGCATTAACCGAGATGGATAGATTGCCCGTCAAGAAAACACTGCCAAGTAACAATAGACTGTATTTATAGTAAGTAAAAGTCATAAAATTAAATTCTTGCTGAGAGTAATAAGTTTTATTTGGCTGTTTGAAATAACAGTTTAATCTGACACAAATTTATCTTCTACTAATAGTATTAATTATTATTTTTGTCTACCCTGTAAAAGTTCGTATTTTAAAACTTCATATTCACTTTAAAAATAAGCCTAAAATAAGCCTAATTTAGCTATTTTTCCTTTAAGCTTCCGACAACAAGAGTTTGTGTCAGAAGTTGGTTAATTGGGCAACATCTATCTAAAGTGCAGATTGAAAATAAAATACGATAATCTAGATAAAGGTAGTTGGCGTAATTTCGGGGATATTAATAAAATTATCTTCCCTAAGTTATGCGATCGCATATTAAACAAGATGCCAAACCATATATCTTAGAAAGTACCCCTAGTTTTTACGAAAGTTAGCATTTATTTACAAAATTGATCCATGAATAAGGTCGTTGTCGGCTTATCTGGTGGCGTAGACAGTTCTGTCGCTGCTGCGGTATTACATCATCAAGGTTACGAAGTTATTGGTCTTACCCTCTGGTTAATGAAAGGGAAAGGTCAATGTTGTTCTGAAGGAATGGTGGATGCAGGGCGGTTGTGTGAAGAATTAGCGATCCCTCACCACATTGTAGACAGCCGTGATGTCTTTAAAGAAAATATTATTGATTATTTGGTTAGTGGCTATGAAGCAGGAGTTACCCCCCTTCCTTGTTCCCAATGTAACCGTGCGGTAAAATTCGCACCGATGTTGGCCTATGCTCAACAAGAACTGGGTACGGATAAAATAGCTACAGGTCATTATGCTCGTATTAACTACGACCAACAAAGCGATCGCTATCAACTTTTAAAAGCGGTAGATCCCAATAAAGATCAATCCTATTTCCTCTACGATCTGACTCAAGAATTGCTAGCGGGTTCGGTATTTCCTTTGGGAAATCAAACTAAAGAAGAAACCCGTCGCATTGCTGCGGAATTTAATTTAGCCACCGCCGAAAAACCTGAAAGCCAAGATTTGTGCTTGGTAGAAGCCCACGGTAACATGCAAACTTTTCTAGATCGTTTTATCGACCAAAAAGAAGGGGATATCGTAGATATGGCGGGGAATATCTTGGGTCAACATACAGGTATTCACCACTACACTATCGGACAACGAAGAGGTTTGGGTATTGCTGCACCAGAACCACTATATGTGGTTAAATTAGATGCGGTGATGAATCGGGTTATAGTAGGCGATCGCAATGCTGGGGGACGTTTGGAATGCACTGTGTCGCGCATGAATTGGGTTTCTATTGCCGAACCAACCGCTCCTATTCGCGCAGAAGTTAAAATTCGCTATCGTTCTAAACCCGTTACTGCCCAAATAATTCCTCTAGGAAATTCCCGCATCAAAATAGTCTTTGAAGACCATCAATTTGGCGTTACTCCTGGTCAAGCGGCAGTATTATATAGCGGAGATATGGTACTTGGAGGGGGAATTATTGAAGTGGAAAATAAATCTGAATAGTTGCTAATTGATTATGGAAAGAGGATTATTCTGGCTACCTTTGTTGATAGCTTTTATTTGGTTAGCCTGGAGTGGCTGGAATGAATATCAAAAGCTAGAAGCTTATAAAGTTTGGGCGGAAAATTTTGATAACGCCAAATTTGATATTTATGCGGTGTTGGGCAAAAAAGGACGCGAACTTACTTGGGGTAAGCCAACTCGCAAGGGAATGGTGGAATTGGATAGTTTTTCTTTGGATGATGTGGAAGAAATTAATTTATTGGTAGGAGATGAAGCGGTGGATCTAGATAATCTTCCGCACAAGGGAAAGCCATTTCTAGAACTTACTTTCCACGATAAACCGACCGTAAAAATTCCTTTCACCGATATTCCTTTGGCTGCAAAGTGGCTCAATTATATCTACAACGCTTGATAGTTAGTTATGGAGTTATGGCACAAAAAAATTCAGTTTAAGGCGATCGCTTTGGTGATTTGTTTGATGGCGATCGCTTTGTTTTTTATTCCAGATCGAGTCTTTAGTCAAGTTGATTTATTACCCAAAAATAAAATTAAATTCCAAGGAAAAATTATTGAAGATGAAGATATTAGTGCGGTTGGGATAGTTGGTAAATATATTCTGATTGGTGCGGATGAAGGTAACACAATTCAGGTTTTAGAACCCAATAAAAAACGCTCTAAATATCGAGTAGCTGGAAATATAGAACTTTTGGGCAAGGAATCGAAAGCAGAGATTGATCTTGAAGGGATGGCAGTTATAAATAATACTGTATATGTAACGGGTTCTCATTCCTCAAATTATAAAACTATAATAGATGAGAATAATCGTAAAAACGTTTTTCGTTTTCAGCTAAATCCCGAAACTGGTAAATTAGAATCTTCCATAGAAAAAGCGAGTCTGCAAACAATCTTAGAACGAGATAAAATTCTCAGTCAATTTGCTAATATTCCCTACAATGAAAATGGAGTAGATATAGAAGGAATTGCCCTAAAAAGCGATCGCTTGTATTTTGGATTTCGTACTCCAGTTTTGCATGATGATTATATCCCTATCGTAGTAGTTGAATTTGAACAGATCAATCCTAGCGATCGATACGAGCTACGTTACGTCAATCTAGATGGGAATGGAATTAGAGATCTAGTCGCAGTAAATGACGGTTTTTTAATTTTGACTGATGAGACAGGAACTAAGGGAAGCGATTATCGGGTTTATTTCTGGGATGGTAATGATGACTTACCAAAACCAGACAATAGATCGGCAGCTAAACTTTTAAGGGAGATTCCCGCGAAGAAAAATACTAAAGCAGAAGGATTGACAATCCTAGCAGAAACAGCTTCTAGCTATAGAATTTTGGTCGTCTACGATGGCGTAGCCAAAGGCAATCCAACTATATTTGAAATTGATTATTAATATCTTTGAAGTATTGCTATAGCGATCGGCGAAAAGAAAGCGGGTTCGCTACAGTAACAATAAAGTCTCTATTACTATCAGCTTTATCTTTTAAACTAAATCGTTTAAACTAAGAACTTAATGAGCAGCAATCTATATCAAGATATTCGAGAATTTTATGATGCTTCTAGCGGATTATGGGAGCAGATCTGGGGCGAACATATGCACCATGGTTACTATGGCAAAAATGGTAACTATAAGATCGATCGCCGTCAAGCTCAAATAGAATTGATTGAAGAATTATTGTTATGGAGTGATTGTCATATCAATAATCCTCCAGAAAATGTAATTGATGTTGGCTGTGGTATTGGTGGCAGCACATTACATTTAGCCGAAAAATTTGGTTGCAACGCTACAGGAATTACTTTGTCCCCCGTACAGGCCTCTAGAGCCACAGAAAGAGCTAGGGAAGCGGGTTTAGATAGTGGAGTGAGGTTTGAAGTAGCAAATGCCTTAGAGATGCCTTTTGCCAACGACACTTTCGATTTGGTATGGTCGTTAGAAAGTGGCGAACATATGCCAGATAAAGCTAAGTTTCTGGCTGAATGCTATCGCGTTTTAAAACCAGGCGGCAAGATTATTTTTGCTACTTGGTGTCATCGAGAGACTAATTCTTGGGCGGGAGATTTAACTTCCAGGGAAATTGCCCACCTCAAGGAGATTTATCGAGTGTATTGTTTGCCCTATGTGATCTCTTTATCCGAATATAGAGCGATCGCCTATGAATGTGGCTTCACGGATCTAAAAGCTGATGATTGGTCGACTGCGGTGGCACCTTTTTGGGATGTGGTGATTGATTCAGCTATCACGCCTCAAGCGGTTATTGGTTTAGTACAAGCGGGTTGGCAGACTATCCAAGGAGCATTATCTCTTAATTTGATGAGTCGCGGTTATGACCGAGGGTTGATTCGCTTTGGTTTGATTACTGCTACTAAATAAATAGGCTCAATTGTTATGTCAGACAGAATTTTATATGAAGATCGATCGCATTCATTTCTATACTAGAGATGCAGCAAAGATAAAGGATTGGTTTACTCGTAATGTCGGTTTTAATGTGATCGGCAACAGTAATAATCAACATACCCATACCGAAGTAATTTCTCTTAACTCTGCTTGCTTGGTTTTTTCTTCCCCTCTAACTAAAAATAGTCCTGTCGCATCGTATCTTAACTCTCATCCTTCAGGGGTTGGGGATATTACTTTTAGGGTCAAAGATATTCAATCGATCGTCGATCGCGCCTACGATCTCGGATTAAATATTCTGCAAGATCCTCAAACTTATAAATCGGATCGGGGTATATTTAGAGCGGCTCAAATTCAAGGTTGGAAATCTTTGCGCCATACTCTAATTGAAGAAACCGACAATAATTTAGATTACTGTTTTTCTACTCTCAATTTAGAGTCACAACAAGCTATTAGTAACTCCTCCTCTCAAATTACCGACATCGATCATGTGGTGCTGAATGTTGCTGCGGGAAAACTCAACTCGGCAGTAAAACTATATCAAGATTTATTTGGATTTAAGATTCAACAGAGTTTTAATATTCAAACCCCAACATCGGGACTATACAGTCAGGCTTTAATAGATGATAGTGGTGCGGTGCAGTTTAATATTAACGAGCCTACTTCTAATACTTCCCAAATCCAAGAATTTATCGATCTCAACCATGGATCGGGCATTCAACATCTAGCATTGCGATCGCAAAACTTGATTGCCGATGTCCAACGGATGCAAGACAAAGATCTGGCTTTTTTAACTATTCCGCAAATTTATTACAACCAATTAGATCGAGGGATTAACTTGAGTCCCCAAGAGTGGCAAGCGATCGCACGAGAGCAGATTTTAGTAGATTGCGATCGCAACAACCCGCGATCTTTATTAATGCAAATTTTCACTCAACCTATTTTTGAACAACCCACTTTCTTTCTAGAGTTTATCGAGCGCAGACAACAAGCTCAAGGTTTTGGCAAAGGGAATTTTAAAGCACTGTTTGAGGCAGTCGAAAGAGAGCAAATAATGAGTAATAGTGCTACCCAATAACAGATTGAGTTTCTTTTAATGATTTTGTAAATTCAAGATAATTTTTCTGGTATTTGGGGAATGATACAAATAAGAGGAACGATTTATTTTGATTATGGGTTTGAGCAAATGCAACCGTTTATTTATGTTTTATTGTCTACAGCAATTGTATTTTCATTACTAAGTTTTATTCTCTTGATGATTGGAATTCAAATTTATAATAGTTTGATCGTTAAGAAAAATCAGGTTAGTAAATCTTTTGCTAGTGTTGATGTTTTATTAAAAAAAAGATGGGATTTAATTCCTAATTTGGTAGCGGTGGTTAAAAATCATATGGAATTTGAGCAACAAACTTTAGCTGAAATTACTAGATTGCGATCGCGAGCTATGAGTGGGGAAATTAGTCCCGAACAAAGATTGAATGTGGAGAATCAAATTACTCGGACTATGGGTAGTATTATGGCACTGATTGAAAACTATCCCGACTTAAAATCTAATAATCACGTAACTCAATTATTAGAATCATTAAATGAGACGGAAGAACAAATTTCTGCTGCCAGACGTTTTTATAACAGTGCGGTCACGGATTATAATAATGCGATCGAAATGTTTCCTAGCAATCTTGTAGCTGGATATATGAAATATGCAGCCAAAGAATTATTTGTTACTCCCGCAGAAGAAAGAGCCAATGTTAATGTTGGGGAATTATTAAATTAATTGTTGGTATAGCTATTATTGATAAATGTGGATAAATCACTATCATCTCAAGAAATAGATCGCCTTTTTATCGCAGGCGATCGCAATTTATACCAAGGTAATTTCCCCGCAGCGATTGATATTTTTGAACAATTATCTAAGATTTTAGAACCAAATCACGAAAAATATTTTCACGTCCGACGTAATCTGATTAAAGCTTATCAAAAAAACCAACAAATCGAAAAAGCGATCGCTCTTTGTCAATTAGCGATCGATAGTGAAAATAATACTTTTTCTTTTTGGGGAACAAAGTTTATGGCGCATCTAGATCCTCAATTTAAGCCAGAAGTTGCTATAGAAGCAAAGGATTTAGAAGTAAATCAGTTAAAGATCGATACTCCTAATACTCCCATTAAATTTAAGACATTATCTCAGTTCAAACAATATTGCCAGGAACATTTATTAGATAAGCTGAAGGAGTTAGAGAAAAAAAGAATACAAACTCTCGCTACTATCTTTATCTCAGGAATTATTTGTTTGATAGCCACTTGGGGCTTTGCCCAATTTATCTTTGGTTTTTTACGGTTAAACAATAATATCTTTATTTTTTATTTGATTTGTTTGAGCTTTGCAATTCCAGTTTGGCTGATTTTTTGTCGGGGATGTATTCAAGTATATGGTTTGGGTTTTAAGCGGAATATTATTGAAAAAATAATTGATTTTATTGACGAACCAGGAACGCTTAGTTATGCCAATCAATTGTTCTTAGAAGACAAACGCCAAACTATTTTAGGTTTTACTCGCAGTCAAATATTTAGGGATGAATTGCAAGAGCCAGATAATTTAGAACAAGAAGATTGTGTATATGGAACAATAGGTAACACTGATATTTTCTTTGCCGAAATCATGGTAGAAAATATCAAAGAAGGATATCTAAACGAATTTGAAATGTCGGAGTTTCGAGGAAAATCTATTTTCTTTCGAGGTTTATTTTTTGAAGCAGAATTTTCCAAGAAGTTCCTTAGTCGTACATTTATTTTACCAAATACTTTTAAAAATAAAGTATCAGTTTTAAACAATTGGCGGGGTCAAAATGTAGATTTAGAAGATCCAGAGTTCAAGCAAATGTTTAAAGTCTATGGAGACAATCAAGTAGAATCTCGTTATATTCTTTCTACTAATTTAATGAATCGTTTAGTAGAATTTAGAAAAAAAGCAAAACGGCAAGTATACCTTTCTTTTGTGGATGGATTTCTCTATATTGCTATTCCCTATCGTCATAATCTATTTGAACCAAAGCTTTTTCAAAAGATGACATCCTTTACTCCATTGCGAGAATACTTTTTCGACTTACAATTAATGATTGGTATCGTTGACGATCTCAACTTAAATCGTCGTATTTGGGGCAGGCACTAGTATAGCCATCGAACTACAGGTTAAGACACCTCTGAGTCTCTTTGCGTCTTCGCGCCTTTGGGTGAGCATTTTTCAATTTATTTTTTCAATATTTTCTTTGGTTAATTGCTGCAAAGCCATCTTTATTTTTTCAGCTAATACTCGAACCAAAGGCTCTTGAAGAATTTCTAAATGATCCCCATCTAGATCGATAACATTTAATTTAGCTAAAGCAAACTGCTGCCAATTTAATTTTGGATCTGTATCTTTTGTCGCTCTGAACAAAGTAATGTCACCCTCATAAGGCTGCATGACGTAATTTTTATTTACTTCATAATGTTCTTTTCTTAACTTGCTATATTTAGCCTGGGCAAATTCTCTTTTGGTGTCGTCTATTAAATATTTTCTAATCCAGCTAATATTGTATAAATTACAGCGTAATTCATCTCTAGTTACTGTCCAGCGTCTTTTGGCTTTGTCCATAACATAAGCCATTCCTTGGGTTTTTAAGTTACTAAAATGATCGGCAACACGCTCCTCAAAAGAAGGAATTTGATAGATTGAATTGCCATCTGGACAACGAGAATCTAATAAGCCGAGAAATTTAACTTCGTGTCCTTGAGATAGGAGTATTTGAGCCATTTCATAAGCAACCACTCCACCAAAAGATACTCCCATTAGATAATACGCACCACTAGGTTGAAATTGCTGTAGATCGCGAACATAATATGCGGCTAAACCTTTAATATCTCTAGGATGGGGACTATTAGGATCGTCGGTAAAATCTACCGATAGACCATACAAAGTGATGTCTGCGTTGAGATGTTCGATTAAAGGACGGTAGTATTCTAAACCAAAGCCTAAATAGTGAATACAGTAAACGGCAGGTTGAGAATTACCTAGTTTAATCGGCACAAAAGTTTTGGGATAACTTACTTGCTCTTCTTGACGAATAAAGCTCGCTAAGGCTTCTGGAGTAGGTGCTTGAAAAACTCTAGAGATCGGAATTGTCTGGTTATATTTATTGGCTATTTCTGTAACTAACCGCGCAGCGAGTAAAGAATTACCCCCTAGTTCAATAAAATTGTCTTGAACGCTAATAGTTTTAATGCCTAAAAGATCTTGCACCATCTGGACTATTTCTGCCTCAAGGCGATCGCGCGGGGCAATAATCGTCGATGATTCTTGAATATCTAATGCAGCCAAAGCACGACGATCTACCTTACCACTAGTAGTTAGAGGAAAAGTATCTACAAAGAGAAATGTATTCGGAATCATATAGGCTGGTAGTTTTTGCTCTAGGTAACTCCGCAGCATCTTTACCGTAAGCTCTTGTTTACCTGGCACTATATAAGCGCAGAGAGTTTCACCCAAGTTGTTTTCGCGCACGATTACCGCAGCCTCAACTACTAATTCACTTTGGGACAATACAGCCTCTATTTCCCCTAATTCAATGCGCAATCCTTGGATATTGACTTGGCGATCTATCCGTCCTAAAAACTGGATCGTGCCGTTATTTAAGTAACGTCCTAAATCCCCTGTCTTATATAATCTCGCCCCTTCTAGATAAGGATTAGGGACAAACTTTTCGGCGGTGAGTTCGGGTCGGTTAAGATAGCCTTGGGCTACTCCCGCACCGCTAATATGAATTTCGGCTGCAACTCCAATAGGTACTGGCTGTAGATGTTCGTCTAATAGGTAGACTCTCATGTTGGGAATAGGACTACCTACAGGAAGAGACTTAAATTGCTGATCGATTTGTTCGGGAATTTGATATACCGTAACTACTCCCGTACCTTCGGTTTGACCGTAGATGTTGGCTAGTTGAACATCTGACTTGAAAGTCTCGCGCCAGCATTGATAGATTTCTGGCGTTACCTGTTCGCCCCCTGCTGCAACTAAACGCACCTGATTGTCTAGTAAAGCCTTGCGTTTACTATCTTCCTGTTGATTTAAGATACCCCAAAAGTTACGCCAAAAAGAGGGAACATGATCGACAATAGTTACCCCGTGACGTTTGATGAGTTCAAAAAACTCTATTGGGTTTCTCGTTTCTTTGGTAGTTACAATCAATGCGGTTGCACCCTGTGCCAGAGGCATCAATAGCTGTCGTGCGGAAACAATTAGGGCAATTGAACCACGATGGAGATATACATCGGCAGGAGTTATGTTGAAAGCTTGCTGTAGAGATTGGGCATAATGACTCAAGTTACCGTGAGTTAGCATTACTCCTTTGGGTTTACCTGTAGAGCCTGATGTGTAAACAATGTGAGCTAAATCTGAGATGGTTATATCTAGGTTTAAGTTGTCTTTAGAACAGTCGGCAATTAAATGGCGATCGCGAAGCGTACCCAAAGGGTAATCGCGAAGCGTACCCAAAGGGTAATCGTGAAGCGTACTCAAAGGGTAATCGCGAAGCGTACCCGAAGGGTGATCGCGATCGCCACAAATAATCTGCTCGACCTTTGCGGGTAGTTTATTTAACAGACTTTCTTGAGTAAGTAATATTTTTATATCAGCATCTTCCAAGATGTAAGCTATTCTAGCAGTCGGATTACTAATATCTAAGGGTACATAAGCACCACCTGCTTTAAGAATTGCCAACACCCCCACTACCATGAAGAGCGATCGCTCTATACACAAACCGACTAAAGATCCTGGGGCAACTCCTTTTGCTCGTAAGTAATGAGCTAGCTGATTGGCTTGTTGATTTAATTCACCATAGGTTAACTGTTGTCCCTGACAAATAATTGCTATAGCTGATGGATTTTGCTCGACTCGCGCTTCAAATAGTTGATGAATGGATTGTGGTATAGATTCAGCTTCAGTTTGATTCAGGTCATATAAAACCTGCTGCCTTTCTTTTGCAGAGATTAAAGCTAGGGAATCGATGGTGGTTTGGGGATTAGCAACAATTGACTCTAATAGTACCTGATAGTTATCGCAGATGCGTTGAATAGTGTCTGCATCAAACAGATGATAATTATATTCAAGTCTAAAAATTAAGTGTTGAGATTTCTCAATGATATCTAAAAACAATTCTCTTTGAGACATCTTTTGCCTAAAGATTTCAGATTTAGGGTGAAAGACTGTTGATAGATTGTTAAATCTGAATAAAACTTGAAAGTAATGGTTGATTGAATTTTTGCTGAAGCTATCTAAATAGTTACTTGCTTCTAAAATTTGCTCTTGGACAATTGTGATTAAATTATTAAATTTTTCCTGTTCTTCGATTGTCACCCTGACGGGCAACAAGTCTATTAGTTTTTCTCCCTCGCCCCAATCCAAACAACCAACTACAATATCTTGTTGTTTGGTATAACGGTGAAGCAATACTTGAAAAGCACTAAGTAAAAGAATCGGAACAGAAACATTTTCCTGTTGAGCAATTTTTGCCAAAGTTTGGGTCAAATCTCGATCGAGAATAAATGAATTCTGCTTGGTAATCTCTTGAAAATCAACTTGAGCTTCGGGAGTATCGATATTCGGTCTAGCTCGATCTGTAGGAAAATCTAATAAGGGTGCAATATCTTCAAGTTTTTGTTCCCAATAACTGACCTCAAGTTCATCTTGTTTTGCCCAAATATCTTTGAATAAACTCATAAACCTGCTCTTTGAAACAATATTTTTCAAAATTGATTTTAGTCTAAATAGCGATCGCTTAAATTGAATTAATCAACATAAAAATAATAGAACATTTTGTTTAAAAGCTTAGTATCTATTATATTAGATGAGGGTATTTGGCTAAAGCGATCGCCCTAAACCAGCAGATTTGGTTAAATTCAGAATTAAATCCCGTGACTTTTTCCTATTACCCAATGACGACGAAAGAATCGAGACAAAGAAGACTCTTCTAAAGAAAGATAAATCGGTCTACCATGGGGACAAGTGCGAGGGTTACGAGTAGCCAGCCAAAGATCTAAGAGATTCTGCATCTGGAGTAAATCTAGAACCGTACCGTTACGAATTGCACTGCGACAGGCGGTAGCTACTTGAGCAGATCGTAAGTCTCCACCCCAACTTAATTCTATTAAAGCAGCAGCACAATCATTTCTTTGGGCTAAGGCTTTGGGTGCCGTACGCACAGCCCAAATATTATCCCCAAATAGCTCGATATCAATCTCTAAATTTTGTAATTGCTCTACTTGTTTTGGTCTAAGATATTCTAGAGTTATGGGGGTACTTAAGGCTACTAAATCCCAACAGTCTTGTAGTTGTTCGTATAATATTCGCTCGTGAGCTATATGTTGTTCTACTAACCATACTCCAGAGGAGTGTTCGGCAACTATATAAGTTTTACTAACTTGAGCTACCGCTTTTAGTTTTAAGGGATTATTTTGAAAGGTAGGAAGTGGCTTCTGTGCCAGATCTCCCGCAAGATCGCGATCGATTTGATATTTACCCGAAGATTCTGCCACCTTTAGTATTTTACCGATACGACGATCGCCTACTCCATCGGGAAGATGATGATTGTTCAACTTTAAAGCGATCGAGATCGCTTTATCTACTTCTGCTTGCCAATAGGGAAGAGAATGAAGATATATCTCGGTTTTAGCGGGGTGACGATTCCAATCAATTTGACTGGGACAAGTATGGAGATGCAAAAAACAAATCGGATAGCGATCGCGAGGTAGGGTTTTTGCCATACTATTTAAAATAGTCTGTTCTAGTTCAGGCGATCGCACTAATCGATTATTGACCGATACTTTAACCCAATCTGCACGATGGCGATGACAGCGATCTGGCAAACCGATAATTAATTCAATGGTTGAAGCAACAACATCATCATCTGAAGGGGTGGCAATTTCTCGTTTCACATATTCAAAATCACTGCTGTTAACGTTTCTGAGAAACTGGGGCAAAATATCTCTAGCGGTTGTGCCAGGACTAATATTAAACCAGGAATTGTTATTTTGCTTAATTTGCCAAGTAGTTTGAGGATGACACAAAGCTATCTGATGAATTAATTTTTGAATTGCTTTTAATTGTCGAGGTAAAGATGGTAATCCACGACGACGGACGGGAATTCTAGCAAATAAGTTAGATACGGTGACAATTGTCCCAGAAGCAATGGCGATCGCCGATTCTTCAATCGCCTTGCCTTCTTGATAACTAACTTTCCAACCAACAGGTTCTAATCCAGCTTTAGTACGGCTACAGATAGTCAGATCTGCTACTTGAACGATACTGTGTAAAGCCTCCCCCCGAAAACCCAAGCTAGTAATATGCCACAAATCTTGGCAGGTACGAATCTTACTCGTACTATGGGGTTGAATGCAAATTCTCAAATCTTCTAGAGACATTCCCCTTCCATTGTCACTAACCTGAACTTGCCAAGACTCTAGATCTAAAGCGATCGCAATTCTGGTTGCACCTGCATCTAAGGCATTTTCGACTAATTCTCTTACTACTGCTGCCAAAGAATCTATCACCTCTCCCGCTGCAATGAGGTCAATTACCTCGTCTGGTAGAGTTTGGATTTTTGACGGCATACGGAGACTTGTTGGGCTGAATGGTATTAGAATTCCCTTCATTTTATAGTTTATGCCTTACAACACTCGGTTTACTTAACTCTTTGATAAGAGACGTAAAAATCAACAGCCCATATATTATATCAGTAAAATAGTTTATTTGTACTATTATTGGGATGAGTTTTACTGCTCTTCTGCCTGGAATGACAGAAGAGAGTTACTTGGACCGTTGACAGGATGAGCCACGCTTTTCCCAAGTCTCCAAGTCCTACTAACCAGATATTTTGTTTAAAGTTTGTTGCAAGCGAGTTGTATCCGAACCTAGTTTATTCAAGAGTAACCAAGTTTGAATCAGATCGGGACCGTGTAATTCTCCTGTCAGACTAGCGCGGAGCGATCGCATTACCAAGCCTTTTTTAACTTTTTGGCTTTTAGTAACTTGCTTAATTAATGCCTTGGCATCTTCTTCCGTCATACTTGCAGCATTGTTAACCCCTTCAATAATTTCAGCTATTACCGCAGTAACGCCTTCTTGTTTGAGTAAGTCCATTGCTTCTTCTTTATAGTCAAAACTATCGTCGAAAAAGATGCTAGTTTCTTGAATTACATCGGTTAAACGATTTAAAGTAGGTGCGGTTAAAGCAGTTAGTTGTTCTAACCAACTACGATCCATTTTATCTACTTCATAACCAGCTTCTTGCCAATAAGGAATTAGAAGATCGGTAAGTTTATCTGCGGGCATTTGATGCAGATATTGGCTGTTGATCCAATCCAATTTATCCCAGTCAAATTTTGCACCAGCTTTATTAACTCGCTCTAAATCGAATTCCTTTGCTGCTTCATCGAGGGTAAAAATCTCTTTAGTAGAGTCAGGGAAAGTCCAACCCAATAAAGTCATGTAGTTAACTAATGCTTCGGGAAGAAATCCCATTTTACGGAAGTCATCAATAGAAGTTACCCCATCTCTTTTAGACAATTTTTTGCCATCTGTGTTGAGAATTAGAGGGCTGTGGGCAAAAGTAGGGATTTTTGCGTCTAATGCTTCGTAAAGCAAGATTTGCTTGGCTGTGTTGGCAATATGGTCTTCTCCGCGAATAACATGGGAGATATTCATGTCTATATCATCCACAACCACCGCCAGGTTGTATAAAGCCTGTCCGTAGGGTTCGTCACCTTCTGCTGCACGGGCAATTACCATGTCTCCACCAAGATCTTCACCTTGCCAGCTAACCGTATCTCGAATAGAATCTTGCCAAGAAATAGTGCGATCGCGATCTATTTTAAAACGAATTACAGGCTTTCTTCCTTCCGCTTCAAATGCTTGCCTTGCTTGATCGGATAAATTACGGTGGCGATTATCATATCCTGGTGCTTTGCCTTGAGCCTTTTGAGTTTCGCGCAACTCGTCCAATTCTTCGGGAGTACAATAACAAGGATAAGCCAAACCTTTGTCAATCAGAGTTTGCACTGCTGCTTGATACTTATCTAAACGCTGAGTTTGAAAAAATGGCCCTTCATCCCAAGTTAAGCCCAACCATTCTAATCCTGATTTAATATTATCAGTATATTCAGGACGCGATCGCGCTTCGTCTGTATCTTCTATTCTTAAAACAAAAGTTCCTTCATTGCCACGAGCATATAGCCAGTTAAATACTGCCGTGCGTGCCGTACCAATATGTAAATTTCCAGTTGGTGAAGGAGCAATTCTTACTCTAACGCTCACAAAATACCTCTTATCTAAAATTAATTATTTTTTTCGTGCAGTTTATTATTGTAGTGAAATTAGATCGCCAAAAACAGATTGAAAATACAAACTTGACTCTCTACCTGACTGTAGAGTTTAAACTAAAAAGATATGCCATAATTAGTCAAATCATCATGGGTAAACCAACTCATCTGAGAATTGGAGAACTAGCAAAACAAACGGGGTTAGCAGTAGGAACATTACGCTATTACAGCGATTTAGGACTGCTACAACCTGCACAAAGAGGAGACAATGGCTATCGCTACTACAGTCAGGATGCCAGTCAGCAAGTAGATTTTATTAAGAAAGCTCAAACTTTGGGATTTACTCTGGAGGAAATTAAGCAAATTCTTGATGTACGCGATCGCGGTGAAAAACCTTGTAGCTTAGTGCAAAGCCTACTAGACAGCAAAATCGAGCAGCTTCAAATCCAAATTAGGCGCATGACTTTATTTAAGGCGGAATTAGAAGAATATCGTTTTGCTTGGATAAAGAATCCTAATCCCGAATCAAATTCTCAAGAAGTTTGTCCTCTAATTTCTAGCGTGTCTTTAAATTCTGCACCACCAGAATACCAATATTTTTGACAAAACTTTTGCCATTTTAAAATTAAGCAGAAATCATCAAATTACCCATCATGCCTAGATCTTCATGATCCAAAACATGACAGTGATAGACAGTCTTTCCTGCAAAATCGCGGAAAGGCATACGGATGCGAACCCTTTCCCCTCTCTTGACTAGCACTGTATCTCGCCAAGCTAATAGTAATTCTGGTATTCCGTTGCGACTGATAACTTGAAAAGCATTGCCGTGTATGTGAAAGGGGTGATCCATCACTCCTATATTGATTAGCTCCCAATCTTCAATAGTGTTAAGTTGAACTTGAGTATGAAGGCGATCGCGATCGTAAGGTTCGCCATTAATTAGAAAAGCCATACCCACCGCAGGATTCATACCATGATTTAGTTCAAATCGTCTTACTGTCTGGGGTTCTGGTAATGGTTCGATGGGTGCAAGTTTAGTAGGTAGAGTCAGAGATTCAACAGTAGATTTGTAGTTAATCTTTGCTAAAACTATAGGTGTATCGCTGTTGTTTCTTCTGCCCATCATGCCACCGCCCATCATACCTATGCTACCGCGATCGTAGGGTAAATTGAGTAAACGATATTGTCCTGATTCTTGACTTGCTTTAACTAAAACATCTGTTCGTTGTCCTGGTGTTAATAGTAGTTCATTAACTTCTATTGGTTCGCTGAAACTATTACCATCGGTAGCAATTTGATAGAAAGCACTATCTTCTAAAGCCAATCTATAAAAACGGGAAGGAGAAGCATTGAGAATACGCAGACGTAATAACCCGCCTTTTAGTAAATTAATGCTAGGGTTTGCTTGTCCATTTACCGCGATGATATCTCCTTCTCTGCCCATCATCAGGGACATATGGGCTGAATCCGCACGTTTTCCTCGATTATCAAGAGAAAAGTCTTGCAATACCAAGAATTCTTCCTGGGCTGCTTTAAGTTCGGGAATTTCGTCTAATTCACCCCGCACAATAAACATCCCCGCCAAGCCACCAAATAATTGTTCTGCTACCAAACCATGTAGATGGGGATGATACCAGAATGTTCCTGATGGATGATTGGAGGCTATTTGAAATTCGTAGGTGAGTTGTTTTCCTGGTTCAATTTTGAGAAAAACGTTATCCGCATTACCTACTAGGGGAATGTGTAACCCGTGATAGTGAATATTGGTGGGTTGTTCGAGATTATTGGTAAAGTGAATGCGAACTGTGTCCCCTGGTTTGGCTTCTAAGCGAGGGGCAGGAATTTGCCCGTTGTAGGTTAAAAGGGATGCTTGTTGTCCTCCTAAATTTACAAGACTTTCCCTGGCTTCTAAATCTAATTCTAATAGTCCATTGCTGCTTTGATAAACGGGAGTAAGATTAGCAGAGGATAGTGGTTTGGGCTGACTTGATTTTTTTTCTTGATATAACCAATTGCCTACCAAAGCTGTTCCCATACTAGCAGTGCCTAATGCAATAAACTGGCGACGATTTAGTTTAACCATGATGATTAGTATGATTGATATTCTTTGTATACTTCTACTTCTCCCTTGTCGTTAAACGCCAGGATTTGAAATGGTTGTTTAATATCTTTGGCTTCCATTCCTGGCGTACCGATGGGCATTCCTGGGACGGCTAAACCAACCATGTCGGGTTTTTCAGCGAGGAAACGTTTGATATCATCAACGGGAATATGTCCTTCCATGACATAGCCATCAATAATAGTAGTGTGACAAGATGCTAGTTCTGGGGGAATATTATGCTTTTGCTTCAACGCTTCCATCTCGTCGGTTTTAATGTCTTCGATTTTGAAGCCATGCTTTTGGGCGTGTTCTACCCAAACACTACAACAACCACAGTTAGGACTGCGATACACAGTCATTTCTGTTGTTCCTGAGTAATTTGGTTCGGTTTCTTTGTCCCAAATACTGACTAAAGTGGCTGGACTAGAATTGTCCTTGGCAAGGATAGAATTACTGCTGTTGACTATATTGTTCCCTCTGGAAGCGGAAGTGAGATAAATAGTTCCGATCGCCGTGGCAGCGATCGCAATTGAAGCAATAGTTGTTTTTGAAAGGAGTTTTGGCATTGTTCGTTAAATTTAGCGATGATATTTTTAGATTTCCATCTTAGACTCTCTAGCCGACTGGAGAGTCAAGCCAATTAATGTTACTAAGTACCTAAAATGAAAGATATTCTATATAACGAAATACCTTCTGTCGACTTAAGTGACTTTGTTTCTCACAATCCCAAACGCAAACATAACTTTGTCCAAAATATCGGGCAAGCTTATCAAAATATAGGTTTTGTAGCAGTGAAAAATCATGGTTTATCTGACGATCTAACTGCTAATTTATACAGTGCGGTGAAGCAGTTTTTTGCTCTGCCAGAAGCCACCAAATTAAACTATGAAATAAACAATTTGGGAGGACAACGAGGCTATACGGCAAGGGGGAAAGAACACGCCAAAGGTAGAAGTGTGGGCGATCTTAAAGAATTTTATCATGTAGGACAAGAATTATCTCCAACAGAGCGATCGCTTTTGGAGTATCCTGGCAATATTTTTCCCCAGGAAGTACCAGAATTTGCCACCGCTACCGTAGAAGCTTTTCGCACTTTAGAAGCAACGGGAATGCAAATTTTAAGAGCGATCGCTTTATATTTGGGGTTGGATGAATTTTTTTTTGACAACAAAGTAAATAAGGGTAATAGTATTCTGCGGGCTATTCATTATTTTCCTTTGGATAATCCTCAAGATATTCCTGATGGTGCGGTGCGGGCTGCTGCACACGGAGATATTAACTTGATTACTTTACTGATGGGTGCAAGTGCTGAAGGGTTGCAAATTTTGCGTCAAGATGGTGCGTGGATACCCGTAACCGCCCTGCAAGATAAAATTGTCGTTAATGTCGGGGATATGCTGGAGAGGTTGACTAATAAAAAATTAAAATCTACCGTTCATCGAGTGATTAACCCATCAAAGGAATTATTGGGTACTCCCCGTTATTCTATTCCTTTTTTTATGCACCCTATTTCGGAGATGGATTTAACTTGTTTGCCTTCTTGTATAGATGAGGAGAATCCCAAACAGTTTGAAGATATTACCGCAGGAGAATTTTTAAGTCTGCGGTTACGAGAAATTGGTTTAATTAAATAAACAACAAATAAGAAAAAGATGATGTCGATCGCTCTATACGGAATACCTAATTGTGGAACTTGCAAAAAAGCAATTAAATGGTTGGAAGAGAATAATGTTGACTATGAATTTATTAATACCAAAGATAATCCTCCTCAAGAAAAAGCGATCGCATCTTGGGTAGCAGCTTTGGGTAATAAGCCCCTGCGGAATACATCAGGTAAATCTTATCGGGCGATCGGCGAGGAGAAGAAAACTTGGAGTGACGAACAATGGGTGAAAGCTTTTAGCGAAGATGCAATGTTGCTCAAACGCCCTTTGTTTGTGAAAGATGACAAAGCGATATTAGTCGGTTTTCGAGCTAAGGAAGAAGAAATTAAAGAAAAACTAGGTGTCGCTTAATCGATTATGGGATTAACTTACTCAGAAACATTATTATAATTTTTTTGATAAACTTAGTTTTTGAACTTAGTCTGTTAAAGCGACACAGATAAACTAAGCCAGCAGCAAATTGATGCAATAAGCGATCGCTTCATTAATAAACTTACTTTGTAACTGAGGAAAATCTGGTTTATTTTTGGCTATTTCGTTGAGGGTTTTCAGGGCATATAATTTCTTAGTTCTAGTTTGTTTGACTTTATAGGTCACGCCAAAACCACCGCTTCCCAACAACTGCTCGACTAAATATTTGCCGTTATTTAGTTCGTCGCCCTTTTTCCAATAGCCCATCTAAATGTTGTCTTACAGTTGACAGATGTTTTACTAGGTACAGATGAACATTCCAACCCATGAAGTAAAGAAAATCAAATCTACAAAACTATTTCTTATTTATTTTCCCCTACTGCGATAAAAATGATTTAATTTGTGAAGAGAAATTCCTAAATGATAACCAATGATAATTAATTGATTGATCAAAGTAGTGCGCCAAACTCCTAGTTTTTGCCAACGCCTACCCGAAGTAATAACCTTATCGGATGCGATCGCAATTTTTCCTTGGCGTTTGAGTCGTTGAATCAATTCAAAGTCTTCCATAATTGGCAGATCCCGAAATCCACCAAGATCGATAAAAGTTTGTTTGGTAATAAAAATTGCTTGATCGCCATAGGGAAGAGATAATAAATGCGATCGCACCTTGACTAACATCTCAACCCAACGCAGAGATCTATCTTCTCCTTCAATAGCCAATTCAAATGCCCCTGCAATCACTTTTGGCTGTTGTAAGGTTTCAACGATCGACTCCATAAAGCGATCGGGTAATTTAGTATCGATATGGAGAAACAATAGTATATCCCCGCCAGCAATTTTTGCTCCTGCATTCATCTGCGCCGATCTTCCTCCCGAAACAGTCATGGTGTTCGCACCCATCGATCGCGCGATCGAAACAGTGTTATCTTTACTTCCTCCATCAACCACAATTATTTCCAGATCGCCATGAGATAAAAGCTTAGCTAAAGTTGGTTGAATAATTTCAGCTTCGTTCAGAACTGGGATAATAATGCTTATAGTATATTGAGCCATATTGAAGAATGAGGGAAAAAGTAACTCTTAATTATCAACCATCAACTATCAAAGACAAACTATCTCAGGTTTTGCTAGTTTTCTTGATACTGTTTAGTTTTTCCTCTTCCGCAGTTGCAGCAACCATACAAGAACGTATTCAGCAATATCCTCAGTGGAATAGTAAACCATCGGTACAGCTTGCCCAAGGAGACTTAGAATATCCTGAATGGATGGCGGGAACGTGGAATGTAGAAAGTACTTTAATCGAGAAAATAGCCCCTTTGGCACCCGATATAGTTAGTCCTGGGTTTGAAGATAATGATGATTATATCGATAAAGCGATCGCTTTTCAGGTAAGATTTGGCAAAGAATATTTTACTCCTCCGACTGGATTATTATCAGTATTTAAGTCATCTCAACCTATTGTGGTAGCAGATCGAGGATTTAACGGTCAGAATATTGCAGAAACATATTTGGGAGAAGATAATGTTTATCGAGTAAAAACTGACCCCGATAACCCCAATCAACAGATTACTTTTTTACGCGGTGAAAGAAAGCTGATTTCTAAAGTAACAGGGCGGAGTAGAGAAATGCCTAGCGATAAAGAGTTTATTGCTACCGAAGTTACTCAGCAATTATTTAGATCTCCCGAGAGGCTTTATCTTAATGAAGTTGAAACTACTTCTGATTATCATCTATTAGATTCGGGCAATATAGAAGCAGAACAGATTACGGCTATCTATCTTTCCCCTCAAGATCCAGACTATTTTACCGCAGGCGATCGACCAGTGGCTTTATATCGGTATCATTTATCGTTGAACACAAGAAAATCACTCACCTTGAACAAGTGAGCGATCGCCGATCAATATTCTGAAGAAATTAGAACAAATAAAATTTGGCTGATATTGCGGAGGTTATTGTTAACAAAATTCCCAAAAAAATTATCGTCCAGTTTTTATAAGTACCCGAAGTACTGGTTTTAGTGACTAATGATATTTGTTCTTCTAGTTGCGATCGCAAGCTTTCAATCAGGCTATTTTGTTCGTTACTCTGGAGATCTAATAAGTTATTGTTTTGCTTTTCTTTGTCTAATTGCTGATTTAGTTGTTCAATTAAGATCGAGTTTTCACTAATTTTGCGACTTAAATCGCTATTTTTAGCATTCTCTTGTTCTAATTGATTGATTTTTTGTTCTTTTTCTGATTTTACTTGTTCTAATTGTCTATTGGCTCGATCTATTGTTTGTTCTTTGTCGGTTATTTTTTGATTTAATTGTGTTATCTGTTGTTCTAAGTCTTGAGTGATTTGGTTTTGTTCTTTTATTTGAACTTTCTGCTGTTGGATTTGCTGTTCTAAATTAGTTATTTGTCCTTTCTGCTTGGATAGCTGGCTATTATTTGTCCGACTTTCTGCTTGAAGGCGATCTAGATCCCGTTGTCGCTGCTGAATCTCTTCTCTTAATACACTCAATTGCTGTTGAGCATCTGTTACTTGTACCTGAAGATTTTGCTTGTTTTTTTCTGCATCATTTAACTGTTGCTGAAGTTGACTTAATATCTCTTCTTTTTCGGCTACTTGCTGTTGGGCATTCTTGCGATCGCCATTGGCATCATTTAACTGTTGTTGGAGTTGATTTAATGCTTCTTCT
>NZ_JADWDC010000040.1:37206-44045 GCF_020640915.1 Waterburya agarophytonicola KI4
CATCATTTAACTGTTGTTGGAGTTGATTTAATGCTTCTTCTTTTTCTGCTACTTGCTGTTGAGCATTCTCGCGATCGCCATTGGCATCATTTAACTGTTGTTGGAGTTGATTTAATGCTTCTTCTTTTTCTGCTACTTGTTGTTGGGCATTCTCGCGATCGCCATTGACATCATTTAACTGTTGCTGGAGTTGACTTAATGCCTCTTCTTTTGCTGCTACTTGCTGTTGGGCATTCTCGCGATCGCTATGAGCATCATCTAACTGTTGTTGGAGTTGATTTAATGCCTCTTCTTTTTCTGCTACTTGCTTTTCCCAGTCGATCTTATCTTGTTGGCGTGCAGATAACTGTTGCTCTAGATCCTGAATTTTAACTACATTAGTTTCAATAATTTCTTCTTTGGCTGCGTTATCTGTTTCTTGTTCAGAGAGTTGCTGTTTTAGCCGATCTATTTCTGCTATCAAATCGGGTTGTTGAGCATTTTCGTCTGATGTTGCTGTTTTTTGCTGTTCTAACTGTTGCTGTAGTTGTTCGATTAAAGCATCTTTTTCCTTAGTAGATTGCTTTAATGCTTGATAATTAGCTTTATGCTCTTTGAGATTATTTTTTAATTCTTCTAGATTTTGTGATTCTTTGAATTGTTTGGCATTACTTGCAATATCCCTAGGGTTTGTCTCATTTTCTTCTAAGACTCCATCCACAATTTGGATTTTAGTAGTAGAATTATCCGAAGAAGTTTCATCTCGATCTGATTCAATAGAGATAGTTTTTTCTGCCATTTGACTAGCGATCGCAATATTCCCTGTAACTAAGCCTTCAACAACTTTTGACTTGGATAAACCAGTCTCGGCTACAATCTCATTCAAATTCCTAAAAGCTTGAGAAGTTAATGAAATTCCTACCTGAGACTTTTCCAAAAAACTGCTTGTATTACGAGATTTGCTACTAGACTTGGATTTTTTGCGAGGCATACTTTTTTCTATCTCCGATATTTAACTCAAGCTTATTTTTATCATATATCCTAGATTTTTGCCCTCGATCTTCTCGGCGTACTTAGGGTTATAAATTAGCTTATTATTAATTGTTGATTATTAATCGCTAATATCTAGATCTTTGTATTTATTCTTCATAAAATACGCTTTTAAAATCGAGTTTCAAGATCTTTATTTCCTTTACTTCTATAAAAATTAATTATTTCCGATCAACAAGAACGCTCGTCAAACCTAGTATAAAAACCACCATATTTAATCCAATATTGTTTTAAATCGTGATGAGGAGTATGCAAACTTGCCTTAGCTTGATATAAAATAACCTGACGATGATTTCCAATCCAAACCTTACGCACAGGTTCTACAGAAATAAACGTCCCACCCAATCCGCGAACGCATTCTTCAAATCTTTCAACCGTAGAATATTCTAAAGTTTCAAAAATAAAAAAGTTACCCGAACAAATTAAATGGCGACTTCTAATCCAAGCTTGCATTTTTTTGCTAGCTACTGGTGGCAACATACTTTTCGTTGTTAGCTCCGAGGTTATCATCTTTTGTATCTATTTAATTTTGTATTAATGGCGATATTTGTTTCCAAACAATGGCTAATGCCCAAAAATTGAGACTACAACAGAGGCAATTCTTCGGCAAAACTAGTTCTTTTCTTAAATTTTAATGGGCCTTTGGCAGAACCCCAGATATGCTCGCCAGTAGTGAGATCCATCCCCCTATCCCAGCTGATCCAGGTAGTCTCGGTAAGCTCAACCTGACTTACAAGGTATGTCTTTACTCCCTTGCGATGAACAAAGCATTTGTTCCCCGGTTCAACGCTACCGCGAAACATTCCATCTTCTTTAACAAATACCATAGAACAGTTATAACGGCGTTCTATCCCATCTGGGGGAATTGTCAAGAGAATATCACGATTGTGACCAGAACCAGCGTAATTTTCAGCCTCTTTGAGACTATAATTCTCAATATAGACGCGATCGCCCTTATCTACTAAACGATGAATTCCCTGGCGATAGGGATTCCAAAGATCGTAGTCATAAACTTGCTCGGAATAAAAACCTATTCCCGCAAAAAAATCCCAGGGTAGGGGGCGAAAAAAAATTCTAATATGAGCGTAATCTTTAGGATCGGCATCAGATTGTTGGCGATTGCAAAAGTCCCCCGCCATCAAACGAGATAGCTCGCGAATCAAACCGCCTTCCTCTTGCTTTGTCGAATGATTTTCTCTAGTCAACATTATTTTTAATATATAAGGATTTTAAAACAGTAAATAATTAAAAAAGATTAAAAAAATAACTATGCTCGTGCTTTTTTGGCAAATCAATCTAGATTCAAAGCACGAATTTCCGAAGAAAAAGAGGCAGTAGTAACTCCTTTTCCATCACCCGTCTTGATTAAAGAAACTCTGAGGCGTAAATTTGGCGTAGCAAACCAAATTTTCTCTTCTGCACTTGCTCGTTCGTATTGAGTGGTCAAAACAAAAGATCCGTCTTCTATCAAATGATAGTAACCGATCGCTGGTACAGTTTCGGCATATCCTTGTTCTCTTAAAAGTCTTCCTTTGCTAGGATTGTCTAAGTCTGGTACGGGAACTAAGACAGTAGAGCCTGCTAGTACTTCATCTTCGTCCCAATCTGATTCACCTTCCCACTTCATAAAAAAAGGACTAGTGGCAAGGTGAGGATCTACTTTGTTGGTCTTGCATAGCTTTATCACTCGCTCGTCACCATGTTCGAGAAGACTAATTTCGATTTCGGAAGTTACTTCTTCAAAGTGATGAAAAGCCATGTGGTGTGCGCTACGTTGCGATCGCCATGTCCCCAGAGAGCTTTCTACAAATTCATCGATGTTCATTGATTTTATAGTATCAAAGTTTTTATTAAATTTTTTCCGCTAGCTTCATAGTGAGGAATTGCACCCCACTATGAACTTCTTACAACTTTTACAGCTTAAAGTTAATCACCGTGGGATTTAAACTTCAGTAATACTGAGAATTTTTGCTCCAGTACGATGTAAATTTTTAATTTTGGCGTTTAACTGGTCGTAATTAACTTCATAAGTTTGGTTGCTAAGACGGTTAATAGAACCAACACTCGCTTTGGTAGCTTTGACGCGGAAACGCTTTTTATTACTACCAGGAGTTCCACTAGAACTATTTTTAGGGAAAGTAATAGCGGTAGGTTTGTTACTGGCTAAATCAGCAATTAGCTTGGCTTTATTGGTAATGTTATCGCTGCTAGCGTAGCCACCACTATACAAAGCATAGGTACGGTTATAACCTACATTAAGCAAAGTGCGTTGGTTGCTTTCTGTACGAGGACAGGGAACAACATTTTCGCCATAAGCGTTGATATATTCATCGCTATCGATATAAGAATCGATTTCTGCTTCGTAGCCTAAATTGTTATAAATTTGTACGTGCTTGGATACTTCCGCCTGATCTAAAGGAGCGCGTCCTAAAAAATGCTTGCAGTTCATTTCAATGAAACGATACTGAGAGCAAGTTTCAAAAAATAAAGAACGATATAACTCGGATTGACCGATCGCTCTAACAAATCCTCTGACGGTAATATCACCATTTCTAAACATGGATTCTGCCGTTTCTAAGCTTTCCCCATCTAGTAAATAAGCATTGCCCAAGACTTGTTTGTAAGCTTGGCGGATAATGATATTAAAGTCCTGATTTGGTTGACGTTCCTGGAGTTCGATTGGATCTAAATCTGTAACCCAAAATGACATAATAAGTTTCTCCTGAATTTTAAAATTGCTCGTCAGTCTAGATAATTAAATCTCAGTGATACTAACTATTGTTGCTCCAGTGCGGTTGATGCGCTGAATCTGAGGCGTCATACGATCGCCAGGTACGATATACTTAGTAGTACTGGTACGACGAGGAGCGTCGAATTTAGAGCCTTTAACGACAATTTTGAATCGTTTGCTAGTAACATCGGTCGAAGGAGATAGGCGTCCGTTAGCAGCAGGAGCTTTAGCAGCAATAGCACTATTAGTTGCTACGCTATCTACCAAGCGCGAATTTTTAGTAGCACTATCTACACCAGCAATACCTTGGAGTAAGGAAAGGGTGCGATTGTAGTTGACTTGTTTTTGACCTACTGTACTGGTTGCTCCAGTGTAGTAAGGGACGAGGTTTTCGCCAAATTTCTCGGAATACTCTATACTATCAATGTAGGAATCGATTTCTGCATCGTAGCCCTCATTAACGCAACGTTGAATATGCTCGGAAAGCTCGGCTTGGTCGGCAGGGGCACGTCCTAAAAGATGCTTAAAGTTAAGTTCTACAAAACGATAAGGCGCACAAGTTTCAAAGTAACGAGCGCGATAAAAACTGGATTTTGCCACGGAACGAACAAACTCTCTGAGGCTGATGTTGCCGTTACAGAATTGAGATTCTGCACTGACTAGGCGTTCGCTTTCCATTACGTGAGGATTGCCCAACACTTGCTTGTATACGGCGCGAATTGCGATCGCCTTATCATCAGCAGTGCCATTGTAACGATTTTCCACAGGTGCATCTATTACTGCGGTCATGTTTTATTTCTCCTGAATTAATATTTATTTGTCAAATTGAGAACAGAAAATCATCGTAAATCTTCTCTGTTCTCAAAAATTAATTAGCGGTCATGGATGGATCTATAACTCTAATTAACAGGGGTAATACTAGCTATTTTTCCACCTTGCTTGTGAATGCGTTGGTATTCTTGGGATAGCTTGTCGTAAGGTACTAGGTACACTTTATTGCTACGACGGAATTTAGATACGCGATTCACAGCACGAGAACCATAACCAGTGACTTCGATACGGTAAATTTTGCCGTTTTCTCCCGAACCAGAACCCTGACGAGTACGCGAACCCAAAGCAGGTTCTTGGAAAGACCAACCATCGCCAGCAGCACCGCCAGAAGGGGGAATGATGGAAATAGGAGTACCTTGAATTACGTTTTTGTTTAATACGGGAGTTTTCCCTGCTAAACTTCCTTTGAAGTCGCTGGAAGAAGCACCCCGCGCCAAAGCAAACATATGAGTAAATTCCACCATAGTTTGACCAGGACGACTTTTATATCCACGATAAAAAGGTACAAAGTTTTCGCCATAGGCTTCTTGATATTCGTCACTATCAAGATAAGAATCGATCTCTGCTTCCCAACCACCTTCGTCAAGAATGGCACTGTGAGCTTTCATTTCGTCATAGCTATTGGGCGCGCGACCGAGGAAATGCTTGAAGTTCAATTCGATGAAACGGTAACGAGGACAAGTTTCAAAGAAACGAGAAATGTAAGCATTCGATTTACCAATTTCCCGTACGAATTCACGCACGCTCAATTGTCCCAGTCTAAATTGAGACTCGGGAACAGTTGCTCTCTCGCTTTCCATGATATAAGCGTTACCTAGTACCTGTCTGTAGACTGCACGAATGATGCTTTCTACTTCTTCTTCTGAACGACCAGGTACGTATTCAAAAGGAGAGGTATCTTCAAATAAGCCGACACCTAATTCGGATGCTGGTCCAAATGTCATTTAATAAATCTCCCTAATTAGGAATTAATTTTTTACAAGATGTACAGACCACAGTTATTCGATCTAAATAGATCTTGGCTGTCTTGGTGTTATACAAACTTTTTATGATGAGCTTTATGTAAATACACAAACTCGACAAGTAAAATCATCTCTAGGTGTTTTTACCTATTTGATTACTGATACTCGTCATAGTCTTGTTTCCTTAAAAGAAACAAACTTGATTATTGGCTATGTTCGATTGAAGGGCAAAAGCAAAGTGGAAAAATATAAAATTGTTTTTATTCGATATTTCACTACTCAACAATTACGTAAAATCGTCTGAAGCCAATTAATTTAATTACAAATATTTCGGGTTAAATAGCTCTAGTAAAGAGTTCTAGCTCCCTCATATTGATGCAGCACAAATAAAGTGCAGTTTGTTAAAAAGATATTCGATCTAGCTTTATCTTAAGTCAGATTAAGTACAAATCGATCTTTTGTAACACTTACATTAAATGAGCATAATCCTAATCTAATTAAGAATTACACAGTCATTTACAGTCTATTTATACAATGCGGAATGTGTTGTTCTCATCAAGTTTTGTAAAACTTAATGAGAATATTGTGAATAAATGTAACTTATCTAGACGATCGCTCCTGTGAAATTAGACTACAATTTTTTGCTCCACTCCAAAACCGACTAAAAGAACATTTTTCAGTGTTTTTCCTGCGGGGGGTTTTTCATAGTTGAGAATCTTACGAATGCGTAAGGTAGGGTTGGTGAGGGTAATCGAATCGACTGAAACTACACGGGTGTAGTTGGTAGTCATTAATAGTTCTCTGGTGTTGGAATTGAAGCTAAAATGGGAAACAATAGGTCGATTTTCTTCATAAGCACTATCTCGCAAATAGTCTCCTTCTAGAGTTGCACTATTCTCTGATTTGGGAACAAACATTAGATTGAGGTTTTGTCTTTTTTCTTCTCCTGCTTCGGAGATGGTATAAAAGCCTAGATTGAATCCTGGTAGGCTTTCTAGATTGTCTAGCTTGCCATAATTATTGTCAGATAATACTTTTACCTTGCGATCGCTGGTGAGGGGTTCGACTTCAAAGGTAGTTTGCGATCGCTCTATTTCTCGGTGAGTTAGATAATGATAAGTACGATCGGATTGCCAATTACCCACGCAATCGATGAAGAATTGGTCAAATATAGTGGTGTTCATAATTATTTTGCTATAAGCTTACTTTATTCTTCCCTCTAGTCATTAAATCAGCAATTCTCATTTTGAAGAGAAAAAAGAAGTTGTTCTATGCTTAAACTAGAG
>NZ_JADWDC010000041.1 GCF_020640915.1 Waterburya agarophytonicola KI4
TTGCAGAAACGAGATAAAAATAATGTGTCTCTGCTCTCTATGTAATTAATATAGCCAAGTATTTGTACTTTGTCAAGAAATGTAACAAAAATTTTGAGAATCTCTATCGAAAGTTATAAGGATTTGAAGTTTTGTTCGATAATTCTTGGCTACAGAAAGAATTGATAATTGCCACAATGGTAAATAAAACTGAAAAATTTACTAGTTAAGGCGATCGCGTTTAGATATGAATTTATCTCATAAGTCTTCAGAGACAAGATCGACAATCATTCGTTTAGAAGCTGTAGACAAAATATATGGTAGTGGGAACACAGAAGTTCGAGCTGTAGACAAAATCAACCTAATAGTCAACCAAGGGGAATACTGCTCTATTATGGGTGCATCGGGTTCGGGCAAATCTACCGCCATGAATATAGTCGGCTGTTTGGATCGACCAACCGCAGGGCAATACTATCTAGACAATGTGGCAGTAGCAGAATTAGCAGACGAGCAGCTAGCCGAAATTCGCAATCGTAAAATTGGGTTTGTGTTTCAGCAATTTCATTTATTGCCCCAAGTTAGCGCATTAGAAAATGTCATGTTACCAATGGTGTATGGAGGCGTACCAAAAAATGAAAGGCGCGATCGCGCGATCGAGGCTCTAAATAAAGTAGGCTTGAGCAACAGGATTAATAACCGTCCCAATCAACTTTCTGGAGGACAACAACAACGGGTGGCGATCGCCCGAGCCATTGTGAACCAACCATTATTACTATTGGCAGATGAGCCTACAGGGGCGCTAGATTCTCACACCACCAAAGAAGTACTAAACATATTTGGGGAATTGCATAGTAGTGGAATTACCGTCGTAATGGTAACTCACGAACCAGAAGTAGCCAAACTGACCCAGAGAATTGTCTGGTTTAAAGATGGTCAGATAGTTCATTCCCATCTCACCCCTGAAGAAATGTTGACTGTGGCGGTTGCCTCTTAAGTTGACTGCAAAGCAAAACTCAAAACTTAAGTTTAGTAATCTTGCATCGCACCTTATATTTAAAAGATAATGAGAGATTAAGTAAAATGTATTTTTGTATACTATTATAATTAGTGACAGTTTTTCTTCGTCCAAATCAACCAAAAAAGTCAATTAATTTTTGGATTAAGTAAAAAATTAGCAGAACGAAAAGAACTTAATCTGTACGCCTTAATAATGCGTTCAACAAGGAACAATGAATTATTCTCAGCTAGAACCTGGTTACTCCCTACGCTACGATGCAAATGCGATCGCATCCCAATATCGTTGGCGACCCTGGCAGGTCATCTGGCGAGCGATCGCCGTCATTTGGTTATTTGGTAATTTTGTGATACATCTTTTACTAGATAGATGGACAAATGGATCACAAACCAATCAGCCCAAAAGAGCAAAAGAACTACGAAAAATTTTAACCACCTTAGGTCCCACCTATATCAAGGTCGGACAGGCTCTTTCTACTAGACCCGATCTGATTCGCAAAGATTTTCTGGATGAGTTAATCAGGTTACAGGATCAATTGCCCCCTTTTGATAATCGAATCGCTTTTGAAATTATTGAATCAGATTTAGGACGTTCTATAGACGAAGTATATCGGGAATTTTCTGCCAATCCCATCGCAGCAGCAAGTTTGGGACAAGTATACAAAGCCAAACTACATAATGGCGAAGAAGTAGCAGTAAAGGTTCAACGTCCCAATTTACGTCCTAAATTGAGTCTAGATCTTTATTTAATGAGAAGTATCGCTGGTTGGGTAGAACCCTGGCTACCCCTAAATCTGGGTCATGACTTGACCTTAATTGTGGATGAGTTTGGGATCAAACTATTTGAAGAAATAGACTATTTTAATGAAGCCAAAAACGCAGCCAAGTTTGCCGAAAATTTTGCAGGAGATCCTGAAGTAAAAGTTCCTGTCATCTACAATCAATATAGTAGTAGCCGAATCCTCACTCTAGAATGGATTAACGGAATTAAGTTAACCGATCTAGATAAATTGGCAGCAGCAGGTTTGGATGCAGACAATTTAATCAGAATTGGTGTCACTTCAGGATTGCGTCAACTTCTAGAATACGGCTTTTTCCATGCCGATCCTCACCCTGGAAATTTATTTGCTACCTTAGATGGTCGCATGGCATATATTGACTTTGGCATGATGGATCAATTAAGCGAGTCGATGAAAGAAACTCTCGCTAGTGCGGTAGTAGAACTAATCAATAAAGACTATCAAGGTTTAGCCCAAGATTTTGTTAATCTTGGCTTCCTAACTCCCGAAACTGATATTAAGCCGATTATTCCAGCTTTAGAAATTGTTCTCGGCAAAGCTGTGGGAGAAAGCGTTAGTGACTTTAATTTCAAAACCATCACCGATGAATTTTCGGGGCTGATGTATGAATATCCTTTCCGTTTACCTGCAAAATTTGCTTTAATTATTCGTTCTCTAATCACTCAGGAAGGACTTGCTCTTAGTTTAAATCCCAACTTCAAGATTGTAGAGGTATCCTATCCTTATGTATCTCAGAGGCTGTTGAGAGGAGAATCTCCCCAACTGAGAAGACGTTTGCTAGATGTCTTGATTCAAGACGGCAAATTTCAATGGGAAAGGTTAGAAAATATGATTCAAATTGCTAGTTCCGATGACAACTTCGATCTGTTGCCTACTGCACAACTAGGAATACAATACATTCTTTCTGAAGAAGGGCAATATTTACGCCAACAGTTACTAATTGCTTTGACAGAAGGCGATCGCTTGCATACCGATGAAGTCCAAAGACTTTGGAGTTTGATTAGAGACGATATCAAACCCCAAAAGATATTTGACTTTGCTTTTAGTACCTTTCGACAAATCTCTGCCGATAGCGTAGCAGCAATTATTCCCTCCGCAACCACTTCAAGATAAAGTAATAAGATATTTCCTTGTAATAAAAATTCATAAAATCCATGTATTACTTACCTCAACCGCCTTTTCTCGCAGCTATTGCGGGTTTATTTATTGCCGTTACCTGCGGTACTGCATTTTGGAACATGATGGAACAAAAACTGCGAGACTCATACAAAGATCCTCAAAACAAAACATCTTTCAAAATTGACAGAATCATGGACCCTGCTTTAGCTTTTAGCTATTGGAGTACTTGCTTTGGAGTATGGATATTTTTGGGAGGAGGCTTACAAACATTCAGTTTTGGAGTCATTCCTTCCTATGGTGTTGCTCTTTTGATTTCTATTTTTACGGCAGGATTAGTTTGGGATCAGATCAACGATGTGTTTACACAGCTCAAAGAAGGTGGCTCAGAAGCTTTGAGTTTAGAAGATATCACATAATCATAACGAGTTGTAAAGATAGTTAAAACTTATTCTGATTGACCCACTCTTGTCGCCAAATCCATAGAATGTAAAAATAAAGAGAGTTATTAAAAAACAATAAGACTAATAAATAACTAGCAACTTAACCTACAAAATTATCAAATATAAGTTCAGGAGAAAATCCTAATGGCTGAAGGAAATACTACTAATAGCAATCAAGCAGCAAAAGATATAAAAGCCAAAACAACCACCACAAAAAGCCAGGCAGATACAAAAGCCAAAGTTACGGCTACTGTAGCCAAAGAAAACCAGTCTGTAGCTTTGTCGGTACAGCCAAAAACTATGCTGCCTCAAAACAGACCAATTGAACCTAGTCATTTAGAAATAGTCAACACTTATTCTTCTGTTGGTTCAAATCGTCCAGTTACCAAAGGAACTATTGATTTTAGTAGTTCGATTGTTATTTCTGGCAATCGTCCCATTGCAGCTAGCACTCTCAAAATCACAGAGTCGTACATGGGCAACCGTCCTGTAGCATCTAACGAATCAGATGATACTGCTGTTTTAATGGGATATTTAGACTAAACATTTATCTATTTCTTCAGTTATTTAGTCAAAAAAACTAAGAGACAATTATTAATCCACAGTAAGCAAGATCGACTTACTGTGATTTTTAGTTTAATATCTCCTAGTTTTTACCTTGTCAAACTTAAGTTATTTAAGTCAGATAAATTGATTCAATTAATCTTCGGCAAAAATATAGCGGTGTAGATCGCTAGGATTAGGTTCTGGACTACTTTCTGCAAACTTAACCGCATCTTCTACTAAGTCGGTGATTTTTTGATCGATTTCTTTTAATTCTGTTGCTGTAGCCAAACCCTTTTCGGTCATATATGCAGCAAATTTTTTAATGGGATCTCTTTTACCCCAGAATTCTTTTTCCCCAGGATCGCGCAATTCATCAGGATCGGCGAGAGAATGACCGCGAAAACGGTAGGTTAAGGCTTCAATTAAAGTTGGTCCTTCTCCTGCACGAGCGCGAGCTACAGCCTCTTTAGCGAGGGTATTAACAGCTAACACATCCATACCATCGACTTCGTATCCTGCCATATTAAAGACACTAGCTTTTTTATAAATTTCGGGTTGAGAAGTAGCTCTGTCATGAGCCATTCCAATTGCCCATTTATTGTTTTCCACTACGTAGATGATTGGTAGTTTCCAAAGAGCAGCCATATTGAGACATTCAAAAAACTGCCCGTTATTACTTGCTCCGTCGCCAAAAAAGCACACTGCCACACTATCAGAGCTAGGATCGCCCATTGCTTCTCGGCGATATTTACTTTGAAAAGCTGCACCAGTAGCTACAGGAATTCCCTCAGCAACAAAAGCGTAACCACCAAGCAGACCATGTTCGGCAGAAAACATATGCATTGAACCTCCGCGACCTTTACTACATCCAGTTTCTTTACCAAATAGCTCTGCCATTACTTCTTTGGCTGGAACGCCTGCGCTTAGAGCATGAACGTGATCGCGGTAAGTACTACAAACATAGTCACCTTTTGGACGTAGAGCCTTGACTATACCAGAAGAAACCGCTTCTTGACCGTTATAAAGGTGGACAAAACCAAACATTTTGCCTCGGTAATACATTTCAGCACACTTATCTTCAAATAAGCGTCCTAAAACCATATCTTCGTAAAGAATCAATCCTTCTTCTTTAGTAATCTTTGCCGAAGCAGTATCAAATTTGGGTAAAGTTCTTTCAGCACACATAAAGTAGTTCTTAAATAAAGGCGCAGTTTTCTATTGAATCATAAAAATTAAGCAGACGAAAGAGATATTGGTAACAGAATAAAGAATGGAAGATTGAAGAATAAAATAAAAAGAGCCAAAATGTTGATTTATTCTGCCCCTTTGTCAATACGGAATCTTTCCACAGAAGATAAAAGTCCACGAGCAATACCCACAAGATTCTGGAGCGCACCACCTACCCGTTGAGATTCTTGGGATGTAGCCTGGGCAGTCAATTCTACCGATTGCATTACCTGAGCCACAGCACGAGAGTTCTCTCTTTGTTCGACAGTATCCGCTGTGATCGAACGTACCAAAGTATCAATTCTGTTAGATACCTGAATGATATCCTCTAGGGCAGTTTTGGCTTGTTCTGCTCTTTCCGTCACGTCAATTACCTCCTGGATACCTTCTTCCATTGCGGTCATTACAGACCCAGTTTCACTTTGAATTTGCAGTACGATTTGCTCGATTTCTTTCAAAGATTTACCCGATCTATCTGCTAACTGTCTGACCTCATCAGCAACTACAGCAAAACCACGACCAGCTTCACCCGCTTTTGCTGCTTGAATAGAAGCATTAAGGGCTAGTTGGTTGGTTCTTTCAGCAATTTGGGAGATCAATAGGACAATTTTGGAGATTTCTTGAGATGCTTCGGCTAAACGTTTTACCTTACGAGCTGTTTCTGATACTGTTTCTCTAATTTGGAAGATTCCCGATACAGTACGTTCTACTGCTTTACCTCCTTTAAGAGCTGTCACAGAAGACGAGCGTGCAACTTCTTCCGCTTCACGAGCGTTGTCTGCCACCCTTTCAATCGATTCCGTCATCATCTGTACTGAATTCAACGTGACGGCTAGTTCTTCTGCCATCCGCAATGCTTCGCTAGACTGGTTTCGCGCAAACAATTCACTATCGGTCGAACCTTTATTTACCTGCTCGGCAGCCTCTTTTACCTGACGCACAATTTCGCGCAAACTCTGGATAGTTAAGTTAAAGGCATCAGCAACTGCGCCTAATACGTCAGCCGTTACAGTAGCTTGTACTGTTAAATCTCCTCTAGCTGCACCTTCCACATCATCTAGAAGACGAATTACTTGACGCTGCAAATCTTCCTTTGCCTGTTCGGTTTCTTCGGCTCTTCTTTGGGCTTCTTGAGTAGTAGTTAAAATAACTCTAGTCATGCGATTGAAGCCAGTAGATAACTGTCCAAACTCGTCTTGAGCATAAACGGTAGCTTTGGCGTTTAAGTTCCCTTGATAGACATCATCAAACTGATTTTGTAAATCTTGACTGGCTTTTGTTATATGCTTGGCAGTAATATTACCCATTGCTGCTGCTGTTCCAAAACTAGTAACTCCTGCTACTAATGAAACTGCCAGAGTCCCCAGGATATTCTCCTGTAATTCTTTATCAGTTTTTTCTAGAATTACCGTCGATCCGACAACACCAATACCCAAAACAGCGATCGCTGAAACCAGTCCGGTAACTCCCGCAGTAATCAATTGCTTTTTCGGCATGGGAGCATTAATAAAGCCAGCCAAAGCACCATGACTAACTTCTACTTGAAGCTCTTCTTTTGTACTAGGGAAAGATGTAGTAGCTGTAGAACTCGCCTCGCTTAGAGCCATTTCGTCTGGATTAACGATACCTGAATCCTCGCCCAGATCGTTTGAAATGCTTACACTAGAATTGCTTGGCTCTTCTACAACATTAAATAAACCAGTATCGGGTAATCCCTGTTCTAGTTCTTCAAGATCGAAGAAACTGCTATCAATTTCATCAAATTCTAGCTCATCTTGATAGTCTAAACCTTCGCTTTCTGGAATATCATCGATTTCTGTTCTATAATCTTCATTTCCACCTCCTGACAGAGAGAAGCCTTCGGTCAAAACTGTATCAATTTCTAGTTCCGAACTATCATCATAGTCATGGGTATAGTCGTTCTGACTAACTGCAAAATCTTCTTCAGTGTATTGAGGTAAATCATCATCATCATCCTCAGAATCTACCATAAAAGTTGAACTGGTATGAACCTGAGACTGAGACTTTTCGGCTACAGAAACTAAATCTTTTGATATTGGAAATGAGTCTTCGTCAAAATCAGCAAAAGGATCGATTTCATCTAAATCTTCTGCATTGGCTTCAATTCCATTAGCAAAAGGATTATCTAAATCTTCTTCAATTTCTGAGTCGTCCATCTTATGATGAGATTGAGAAGTATAATCTTGACCGAAATCGAAATCTTCATCGTCAAATTCTGCTGCTAATTCTTTGTCAGGAAAATCTATTCCAATTGAATCTTCTGCTTCTTCAATATCTTCGCCATCACTGAATACTTGAGTTAGTTCAAAATTCCCTTCATCAAAACTTAAGTTTGAGTTTTTTGCCTGCTGCTCTAGTTGTTCTAATTGTTCGATACCACTGCGGGCAAAATCAACTAAATCTTTCTCTTCATTAAGTTCCAGAACTCTTTCATATTCTTGTCTTGCTAGTTCATAGTTTTGAAATCCGTAACAATAAATATGACCCCGCAGCAACAAGACATTTGAATTATCGGGAAATTCCGTAGCTAAATGATTGATTATTTCTGCTGCTTGAGCAAAGTCACTTTCTAAATAAGCCTTTTCTGCTTGTCCGTATTCTTGTGAATAATTAGTTCCTGATGCCATGTGCTTTTTGCCAAATTAATCTAAGTTTTTGTTGCTTGCGAGTCACGAGTAATTAATAGTTACCTTAAGTTTTGACTGAGAAAATTGCTGCAAATTTATATAAGAAATAAGAAAACGATGTTTTCGCGATACTGCTTAAAATAAGTATAGGTTTGAACTTATTATGTAAGTAACTATCTCAAACCTTAAATGTTTCTAGGTTGCCCATCGCGCAGACCGTAAAATTTTCGCAGGATCTAACAAATTTACAAGTAAACTACCTTCTTCCTCAGGTTGCCATTGTGCCTGAACAAAAGGAGCCATACTACCTGATGGCGGATGAGAAATGCTTAATTGTTCTACGTCCAACCAATCCATATCTCCAATACTGCTAATTGCTAGACCCAAGATTTGCTCTTCTTCCTCGATCGCAATTACAGGAATAGTGGGACGATCTGTTTTTAACACAGCCTTATCTCCTAGAAATTGACCTAAATCTGCCACCCATATTACTTTTCCTCGTAAATTTATTGTTCCCAATAATAAAGGGGAAGCATTGGGAATTGGAGCAATTTGATCGGGAGTTTGTTGCATTACCTCGGCAATACCTGTAGCGGGAAAAGCACAGGCTTCTCCTGAAGGTAGATAAAAACGAAGATGCAATTCGCCTTCTGGGTTTTCTAATGGCTGTATATCTAGAGCTAAATCTAGACTACTCTCGGTATATAGTTCCGCATCACTAACCATAGAATTTTCTTTTTGTATATTTTTCCCTGATTGTTGGAAGACTAAATCAAAATATCAATTTAATATCAATTTGATTTAGGCTCGAAGCAATTGTTTAACCGTGCCAATCAACTCTACTGGTTGAAATGGCTTGGCAATGTAAGCATCTGCACCCTGTTTCATCCCCCAGTAACGGTCGAATTCTTCTCCTTTAGAAGAACACATTACTACTGGAACATTTTGAGTTTTGGGATCTGATTTTAAACGGCGACACAATTCATATCCGTTCATTCTAGGCATAACGATATCCATTACCACTATGTCAGGATTAAATGATTCTAGATGCTCTAGAGCTTCTACTCCATCACAAGCAACAGTCACTTTAAGACCACTACCTTTGAGAAGGTCGGAAATCATTTGTCTTTGTGCCAAACTATCTTCTACGATTAGAACTTTACTCATAACATGCTATCTATGAAAAGTCACACTTTAAATTTAAGTCTACTTGGCGATTCATTAATTTTTTAAATATTGTTGGAAGAATTCAACCTCCTGCATAATTTGTTTGTTGGCAGTTAGTTTTCAACTAAAGGATTTACAGGTGTTTTGCAATCAATTATCAAACGATTGTAAATCATGAACAATTGAAAAGTTGACTAACTTTTGATGATATTTTGGAATCTACATAAATCGATGAGAACATCACTAAGCAAAATCAATGGTTGAATGAGAGTGCAATTCATAATATTTTCATTCTTTATTGGAAGATAACCTCTAAACACAGTCAATTAGTAACTTCTCTGCTTCAGAATATACTCTACTTTTCAACCAATCGCCACGTCATAATCAACATAAACCATGTAAGATTTTGTTTTCAATTAAACTAGCCACTGAGTAATCTAAATTATTTATCTAAATTATTTAATAGTCGCTACTTGTAGGATTGAAATATAGCAGGGTAAAAGAGAAATATTTTTACCACTAGATTTAGAATTTATTTCTAGAAATTATTGATGAACGAGGTTATGATATTAATCTAATTTAAGCGACACTGAAATATTTAATCGATACAAGACCTTGGCAACCAATTCTGATGCTGGTTATGCTAGGTATATTAAATATATTAAATATAATCGGCGATGTCTTAAATTGAAATTTCATTTAATCTGGATATTTTAATAAATCGACAGTAGACTAGAAAAACTTAATTTTTCTGAGTTTGGGCACAGAAAAAATCAAGAGGACGACGCATAGTGCTATATCTGGCAGAAATACAAAAACAAACTAAAGGTTTTATGGGCGGAGTTGAAACAAAGTTAAAACTCATTGCCTGTCAAAGAAACGATCAAAGTTGGAGTCTTGTTAGTAACGAGTTTGCTACTACCGATCGCGCTGGCGATTTTGGGGAAGGGGCTTTAGTTATTTTAAACTTAGGTGTTAATCGTCAAGTTCAAGGCGATGTAGAATCGGCATCTCAAAAAATTGTTGGTGTTTTAAAAAATTTTTCTCGCCTTTTAGAAAAAACTAAAAATCAAGAGCAAGAAATTGGTCAGTGGAAAGAGTCTTTAACCATTCAAAGTGAAGAGTTGAGCCGTCAAAAAATTGAGATGGAAACTCGCCTCGAACAAGTCGAACAGATGGAAGAAGAGTTTAAACAATTTGAGCAACAGAAAGAAGAAATTGCGATCGCTGCATCCGAAGCCAGTAAAATTCAAGCAGAATTTGAAGCTAAAAGTGCCGAATTACAAGGTGCTTGGGAACAATTAAGAGGTCAGCAACAAAATCTAGAACAACAGCTAAGAGAATCAAAAATTCTAGATGAATCTCAAGCTAATAATATTAAACAGCAATTAACAGTTTTAGCTAATACTGCCAATTTGGGAGACTCTTTAAAAGACAAATTAGAGTCAACCACAACCACAATTGAAAGTCAACAACAACTACTTCAACCTCACTGGCAAAATTTAACTGATTGCTCGGAAAAAATACAAGCCAAACGTGAAGAATTAGAGAGTAAAACAATAGAACTCTCTAGCAGTAAGCAGCAAATACAGTCTTTAATTGATACTATTGCCCAAAAAGAGCAGCAGCTTAAGGTTGCGCAAAAGTCTTTAGAAGTCAAGCAAGAGTTGAGTAGTTTTCTTAAGCTTCGGTCAACAGAACAGGAAAGTATGTTGGAAATGCTGGCAGGTTCTCAATCTGATTTTGCGGGAGTACCGAAAGTAAATCTCCAAGAATTAGAGAATATGCCCTTACCAAATTTAGAAACTGTTGTTGAAGGTCTCAAAAAAGATTTAGAAAAAGTAGCTAGATTTGTTAACGATCAAGAAGAAGAATTGGGTTGGCAATGTAAAGCAGTAGAAGAAATTGAAGCTAAAATTGCCACGGTAGGAGAATTTGAACGTTTTACTTTAGAGCAAGAATTAGCTGATGAATTAGAAGCGAAAAAAATGCTTGACCAAACATTAGTCGGTCAGCGTCGTTCTTTAAAGGAAAGACATCAAGTTTTATTACAACACAATAGAGTATTAAAACGCCGTCAAGGAGTAATTGATTTTGATTTTGATTCGGAAATCCAAGATATTGATTTAAGTTCGATTAAAAAAGGATTAGAAGAACAACATCACAAACTCCAACAACAGCAGCAAGATTTGGCTGGGGAAATATCCCAGATACAAGAAGATATTCAAAATCTACAAATCGAACTAGAACAACAAAAAACTCAAAAAAACGAGTTGGAGTCAAATATTGTTCGGCAACAGGAAGAATGGAATGAAATTAATGTAAGCGTTGTCAAAGTTCAATCTCAAATTGATTTTTACGAACAACAATTACAGCCTTTACAAGATACTCTTGATACGCTGAAGGATCGAGTTGGAGAAATCGAGCAATTGATGGCAGATTATGTTGATAAAAATCCTACTGGGGCTGTTGGAGAAATCGAACGAATTATTGATGAATTGATCGCTTAAATAAAGTGTTATATCAATCTTATTAGCAGGTAAAATCGTGAGTAAACTTAGTTTTTCATCTTAAACCCTTGATATTAGTCTCTAAACAATTAATCGGGTAGTCAATCCAATTATCTAGATACAAAACCTTTCTAATCGGAATTGTTTCTACTACACAGTTGCTATAAGATATGGCTTCCAATGTAGAAACAAAATCTTGCGTCCAAATATTTTCTTTAACTGGAATATTATTATTTCGTAGAAAATTTAGTAAATGAGTACGCTGTATTCCTGATAAAATTCCCGAATCTAGATTGGGAGTATACCAACAACCATCCTGCCATCCCCAAAGATTTCCCGTGCTAGTTTCTAGCCAGTTACCGTGGCGATCGATTAAAATTGCTTCTTGGGCGTTGAGTTTCAACGCTGCCTGACGAGCCAAATATGAACCTAAATAATTGCCAGTTTTGTGTTGTGCTAGTTCTCGTTTATATAAACTATCTGTAGCTACCCAGGCAGTTATTCCTACAGATTGACGTTGTTTTAAATCTTCAGGTAAATTGCGTCCTGTAATCCATTCTTTGCCGTCTGGAAAGATCGCCATTCGGAGGATCGTAAAATGACTGGATAAATGCAGCGCACCTTGTTTGAGTTTTTCCCAGTCGGGTTGTAGCCAGTTAAAAGCTTTTAAACTATTGTTTAGGCGATCGCAATGAGCTTGCCAGTAGGTTAGGTGGCAATCTAACGATTTCTGATAAACTCGCATAGTGGTAAATATACTAGCACCGTAACATAATTCTGGAGCATCGGCATCTAGCAGTATCTGCTTTGAATCGATGAGTTTGCCATCATACCAATACATAAATATTTGTCTATTTGTCTATTTGTCTAAAATTCGGCTTAATATTCAAACATAAATTTTACTCCGAGATTTCTGTATCGGACTCCCTGACAGAGGGTAATTTATTTTGATCGGGGTCTGGATCGATATTTTCTAAGCAAAAGATTGCAACAACTCCCGCAATGGTTGAAATAATCAAGGCTAAGATTAGAGGCTTCAACCACTTTGGTTGCTTTCTTGCGGGGAGGTTTTCGTCTCCTCCAATTATGTCAGGCATTGTAGAGATTGGTATTTTAGTCTCTTCTAAAGGACTATCGTCAATATTAAGAGAATCAGCAAAAGAGCCTGCCAAGTTATTGTCAGCCCACAAATTAGATTCATTAAGAGCAGACTCAACATCCGACCAAGAAACGATCTCTTCAGGAATATTAGACTGGGAACTTACCTTGCAGTGAACTAAAGCAACGGTAACGTTATCGTGTCCATTTTCTTGATTTGCAATTTCAATTAAACTATTGACAGCACTGGGTAAATCTTTTTTACCATCTAGTACTGGTAAAATTTGATGTTGCCAATGTTGTTCGACGCGATCAAAATCACTCAAACCATCGGTACAGAGCAAAAATATACAATCACTCTCAATCATGTAGCGTTGTAAATTGGGGTGGAGTGCAGTAGAATCTCTCATACCTACAGCTTGGATCAAAGCCCCCGCCGAAGGATATTGTAGAGAATCGCGATAGATAGCATAGCCCAATCGCACTTCTCTAGAAGCAAGATCGTCATCTGTCGTCACTTGATGACAACTATCGGGAGTAATCCAATAAATGCGAGAGTCTCCAACATGAGCTAAATACATCTCGTGAGCGCAGGAAAGAGCCATAACTAGGGTAGTACCCATTCGTTCCCTTTCTTGACGTTGTTCGCTATCATTACGTTGGCTGATGATATCGTTTGCCCCGTTGATATACTTAGTCAATTTACCTAGTATCTTACCTGGGGAAAGTTCCTCTAAAGCTAGTTGAGATATTTTGCTCTCTAGATAGTTGATGGTTTCTCCCGAGGCAATTTCTCCGCCATCATGACCCCCTACTCCATCACAGACAATAGCTAGGGATTTTTCTAGTTGGGGAATATTTTGGGGATCGACAGTAGGATAGACTGCATCTTCATTATTACTGCGATTGGGCCCCGAATCAGTAAGAGCATAAATTTGATAGGAATATTTGCTGACTAATCGACAGTTCGCGATCGCTTTATCCAATACGGCGATCGCCTGACGAATATCTTCAATTTTGCCCGTTTCTAAAAAGCTGCCTAGCTGCTCGACCACATCTTTAATAGTGAAATGGGCGTTTTGCGACCATTCCTTCCAGGTACTGCCTAAATTTCGCAAGCTGGGCTGATATTCTCGATCGAACTCTAATTCTAAAAGTTGCAATACCTGACCGTTGATTCTAATCAAGTCAGGATTGAGCAAAGTAGATGCCACCTTTTTGCTTGATAAAGGTTTCCACAACTTAGCCATTTGCCAGAGCCAATTAAGCTGTTGAAACGCAGCAGCATCAGACCATAGAGTTTGAAATTTAGGAATAAGTTGCTGTGGATATTTTAGTTGACCCGATGGGCTGCTGGGAACAGTACCATAATCGAGCAACCAGGCATCTGTATTATCCAACAAACCATAAACTTGAGGAACATGAGGATAACAAGGAAAAAGTTGTAGATAAGCCACAATCTCTGGGGGAACTTCTTCCGGCGTGACAGGAGCTTTGCTGGGTTGAGTATCTAGAAATATTTGAGGGGATAAAGCTAGATATCTACTGCTAATAGTACTTCCTGGCTCGTTGGGTACTATCGCTTTGTTGCTCCACAAATAGCGTTTGATGGTTGGCGTATTACATCGATTACAAAAATGAGCTTCTAGGGAGTTAGACGCTGTGCAGTGAGGATTCGAGCAGTGAATTCTAGGCTCAGGATGTGGCATGGATGTTTTAAGCTATTGAGCATACTCCTTATAAAAGGGAGTTTCGGTTACATTTTGCTACAAGAATTGCTTGATTAGGTATTTCAACCCAGAGCAACCTCATAATTTTGACTGGGGACAGCGGACACTCGCAAGTCTTAGCTTTTTAGGCCAGGAAACGAGTGACATTAATCGAGTCTTAAGCCGATATTATAAACTCATTTAATCCGTCCATTATGTCAAATCTCATAGCGTTTAAGATTTCTCTATCGTAAATTAGAAATTTTATTATATGTTCGTTTTTATCTCAATCATTATTGAATATTTATAGTTTTCAACTGTCATATAGTTTTCGCAAACTCTCTTCTAAAGCTACGGTTAACTTTTGAGAGCTTTGGCGCAATGAATCGTTAAAATAGTCAGCAACAGTTAAAGGCGAACCAATATCCACTGTAACTTCTGTTCCCCATTTAGGAACGGGTTCGCTGTAGCGAATCCCTACAGGTAATATTTTAACCTTTCTCTTAAATTTGTCTGTTTCTGCTTGTAAAGCAATTAGAGCAACGCCTCTTTTTAGAGGATGAATTTGGCGATCGTAATAGATACCCCCTTCAGGAAAAATTACTAACATTTCTCGATCTTGTTTCAATAGTTTAATACTGTGGCGGACACTATTGAGGTTTGGGCGATCTGTATTTACGGGAAATCCTCCCATACGGCGAATTACCCAGCCTTGAAACCCTCTAACTTCATTGGCAGAAACCATAAAGCGCAGATCTCTACCACTAGCTAGCCTACCTACTGCATAAGGAACTATCAAAGCATCCCAACGAGAGCGATGAGTTGGGGCAACAATCACGGGAGCGTCACTAGGAATATTATCCTGTCCGTTAATTTGTATTTTGCCAAAGAAAAGAGGTAAAACTAGATGGCATCCTATGGGATAAAGTATTTTTGCCACCCAAGGGGATATACGAGAATTTAACTCATCTGGTAGTTCGGAATTTAGATTAGGGGAATTGGGCTGTGGTTTTAGCTGAGTCATTAAGGGACTAAGATTCGATCCATTCTATTTACCACCTTAATTTTTCTTGAATAAAATTTGTTATTGATACGGGACACTTAGTTAGTTGTCATTCTGTTAGATTCAGTCTTTGATTGATTTAAAAACTGGATTGAGATTTTTTTGGTACTTTTAGATAAATCACTCAAGGAAATAAATTTATTAAAGTAGTGCAACAAGCAGACTCTTTACTCAATGCCACCCAATTATCTAAAAGCTTTGGCGGTATCAAGGCAGTCAATAATGCTCATATTCGGGTCGATCGCGGTAGTATCACGGGATTAATTGGTCCTAACGGAGCGGGAAAAACAACTTTATTTAATTTACTCTCTAATTTTATTAGACCCGATAGTGGCAGTATTCTCTTTGATAATCAGCCAATTCATAGTTTACCCCCTCATAAAATTGCCGAACGCGGTTTTATTCGGACTTTTCAAGTAGCTAGAGTTCTGTCTCGTTTATCTGTCTTGGAAAATATGTTGTTGGCAACACCAAATCAAACGGGAGAAAACTTTTTTAAGGTTTGGTTTCAACAAGGTAAATTGCGGAGTGAGGAAAGAGCGAATAAAGAACGAGCAATGAGTATTTTGGAGTCTGTTGGACTATCGGCTAAGGCTTATGATTATGCAGGAGCATTGTCTGGGGGACAAAGAAAGCTCTTGGAAATGGCTCGTACTTTGATGACCAATCCGAAATTGATTTTATTAGACGAACCCGCAGCAGGGGTTAATCCTACTTTAATCAATCAAATTTGCGAACATATTCTGGACTGGAATCAACAGGGAATTTCTTTTTTGGTAATCGAACACAACATGGATGTAATTATGAGCCTTTGCGATCGCGTTTGGGTTTTGGCAGAGGGGACAAATCTAGCAGAAGGTACGCCAGCCGAAATTCAGAATAATAATGAGGTGCTTGAGGCTTATTTGGGGCAATGATGTTGAATGCAGTCAAAAAATCGATCACAGAGGGAGAATCAAAGTTTTTTTTACTAATTTTATTAGCAATCGCAACAGGTATTTTTGTTGCTGCTAGCAGTTTTCGACACGGGGTATTTAGATCGGGAACGGATTTGGCTTTTTTCGATCAACTGGTCTTTTTACTCAGTCAAGGGTTGCTGCCTGTTTCTTCGATTTTGCCAGGGGTACATTTGATCGGCGATCATGCTGCGTTTGTACTTTATCCCATTGGTTTGCTCTATGTTATTTTTCCCGACGTTCATTGGTTGTTGTTGGTACAAGCGATCTCTTTGGTTAGCGGAGCAATTCCAATCTATGCTCTTAGTTTGAATGCGGGCTTGGCAGTTGCTACAGCTAGAACTGTGGCGGTTTGCTATGTTTTGTATCCTGGGTTATTTAACATCAATTTTTATACCGAACTACGTACGGAAACTATTGCTGTTACTGCTTTATTGTGGGCGACATGGGCTTTTAAAACAGATCGCGATGGATGGGCTGCGATCGCTGTAATAGTGACTTTGCTTTCAAAAGAAGCTATGAGTATTACTGTAGTTGGTTTGGGAGTGTGGCTCTGGTGGGAGCGCAAACGATTTATTCCAGGCTTAATTTGTATCCTGAGCAGTATAGGCTGGTTTTTGCTTTCGGCTATTTACATTATTCCTAATTTTCGTGGCGGGCATCAAATGGCAGGTACATGGCACTACGAATCGATAGGGGATTCTTTACCAGAGATTGCTTTGAAAGTTTTAGTTCAACCCCAATTGTTATTGGTTAGATCGATCGCCCCCGATCGCTTATTTTATTATTTGTTATTGTTGTTGCCGATCGCGATCGGTTTGCACTGGCGCAAAATTGGCGCGTTGATTCCTGCTTTACCCATGTTGGGATTGAATATCTTGGCTGATTATTCAGGACAAAGAGATTTAATTCATCATTATTCTTTACCAATTATTCCTTTTCTTTTTGTCTGGTTAATTGATTCTTTGGGCTATCTCAAGCGGTATGACTACAGACAATGGTTATCGCGACGTTTGTTAATAATTTGGGCAATTATTGGCTTTTTAACTTTGGCTAAGTTTAGTTATTTTTGGACTCGTTATTTACCCTTGATGCCTAATGCCAGAATAGTCGATCGCGCGATCTCTTTAATTAAACCAGAAGATAAAGTATTGACTACAGGCTTTGTCGCCCCCCATCTTTCCCATCGCCCCATAATTAAACTCTTAGAAGGGGATTGGGATTTAGCCAGAATAAAACAAGAAGATTTAGATACTGTTTTGATTGCTATGCAGCATTTAAGTGCAGCAACTCCTGAAGAAAAAGCGATCGCTCTGAAAGTCCAATTAGGAAATTCACCTGAATTCAATCTGGTATATCATCAACAAGATGTTTTCTTATTCCAGCAGAGATTGCAATGACCAAAAGCAAAAATCCAAATGAAACTGACATTGAGTCTTCCCTAATTTGGATTATTATCATTGCTGCTTTAATTCTATTTATCTCTAGCAGTGGACGACACGCTTTATTTCAATCTACTGCTTTCGATTTGGGTATTTTTGATAATGCTATTTATTTGATTAGCCAGGGAAAAGAACCAATTATTAGCTTTCGTGGTTTGCACATTTTGGGAGATCATGCAGCTTGGATTCTTTATTTTTTGGCAATACCTTATAAAATCTACCCTAGCGTTTACTGGTTATTTTTCATTCAAGCCCTGTCTCTAGCAATAGGAGTTTTGCCAGTCTGGTATCTAGCAAGACAAGCAGATTTGAGTCAGGCGCAAGGTTATAGCTTGGCGATCGCTTATTTATTTTATCCTGTAGTTTTTAATGCCAATCTATTTGATTTTCATCCCGAAGTAATTGCCATCCCTTTAATTTTAGGCTCGGTATGGGCTGCTAGAGCCAAGAAACTTTGGTGGTTTGTTACGGCAATTATTTTTATTCTGGGTTGTAAGGCGGTATTAGCTTTAATGGTTATGGCAATAGGAATGTGGTTAATCGTTAGAGAAAAAAGAATTATCTATGGTGCCATCGCGATTTTTGCTGGCATAGTTTGGTTTATAATTGCCACTCAATTAATTATTCCTACTTTTAGCGGAGAAGAAGCTGCTGCTGTAGGCAGATACGATTTTTTAGGCGATTCGGTGCAGGAAATTGCCCGAAATTTGATTTTTAAACCTGGATTGGTATTGAGTAAAATCTTCACTCTTGCCAATCTGGAATACTTGCTTTTGTTGCTAATTCCTTGGTGCTGGGGATTATCTTGGAAAAATCTTCATCCCCTATTTGGAGCTACACCGTTGTTGCTCTTAAATTTATTAACAAATTACCAACTACAAAAAGACCTGATTCATCAATATTCTTTGCCCATTTTACCTTTTTTGGTACTGGCTGCGATCGCCACTTTACAATCTAAGAATGGTTGGTTGCAAAGTAGAAAAGCGATCGCACTGTGGTCTTTAATTACCTGGTTAGCTTTAGCAAAATTCGGCTATTTTGGTAGTAAATATCTCCAATCTATGGATACTAGGATGGCTACTAAAACCGCTATTTCTAAAATTGCGACCAAAGCTTCAGTTTTAGCTCCCGCAACCGTTGTACCTCATTTAAGCCACCGTCCTGAAATCGAAGCGATCGATAATAGTATTCCTGAACCCGATCTCGATCGCTTTCAATATGTCATCATAAATAGTCGCCATTTGGGTATTAATGTATCTCCCGAACTGATCGATAATTTATTGCTGCGATTAGAGCAATCTCCATATTTTCAGCTAGATTTTCGACAAGATGATGTGTTTCTCTTTAGTAAAATTTCTCATTCATAAATGAAATGACAATTATCTTAACTAACGACGATGGTATTGATGCGGATGGGATTCGCGCCTTGCAACAAGCGGTTTCAGGAGAAAGTATCATTGTCGCCCCCAATCAACAATATTCTGGTTGCGGACATCAAGTAACTACCCACAAAGGTATTAAACTAGAGAAAAGATCGACTACCGAATATGCTCTAGATGGGACTCCTGCGGACTGTACTCGCATGGCAATTACTCAAATAGCTACCAATACCAAACTAGTGTTATCGGGAATCAATGCAGGAGGAAATCTAGGAACAGATGTCTATATTTCTGGCACTGTAGCAGCAGTGCGAGAAGCAGCTATTCATGGCATTCCTGGGATTGCTATTTCTCACTGGATTAAAAAACCTTTAGTCATTGATTGGCAAGTAGCAACTAATTGGACGAGCCGAGTATTAACCGATCTACTGTCTCGTCCTTTACCCCCTGGTAGTTTTTGGAATGTTAATTTACCCCATCTCGAACCTGAACAACCCGAACCCAAAATTGTTTTGTGCCAACCTAGTATCGATCCTTTACCTGTAGATTTTCTGATGGAAGGAGATAATTACTACTATCAAGGCAAATATAGCGATCGCGATCGCACTCCAGGTACTGATGTCGATGTTTGTTTTGGCGGTGATATAGCCGTGACGTTAATTAGATTGTAATATGCTTAACTAAAGCATTTTGAACTACAGGAGGTAATTTACGCATAATTTTGCCTTTTTCCCGATCTACTCCCACCAAGACTACTTTGCCCGTCATAAACAATTCTTGACCATCGTAGGAGCGAATTTCGTAATCCCAATTAATCCGAACTCCTTTTGTTTCCACCAGACGGGTTTTGACTATTGCCGAAACTCCCAAACGAACTGGCAAATGATAACGTATAGAAAGTTCGACTACTGGTAAATCGCAACCTAAAGCAACAAGATCGGCAAACTCAATGCCAATTGAACGTAAGTATTCTACTCTTGCTTCTTCCATCCAAGCTAAGTAAGTACCATGCCACACAATTCCTGCATAATCTGTATGATGGGGTTGGGCTTTGACTGGATATTCAAACCAACTCTGGCTTTGAGCTTGCAAGCTATGATCGGCTTCAATGGCGGAGGTTGGTAGTTTGGGTAACTGAGGAGATGGCTTTGATTTATCTGTCAATTTACTTATACTCCTAATGCTTTTGATCGGGCAATAATTTAATCTGTACTCTATTTTAAGCCTTTCGAAATTTTAAATTAACAAGATTTGGTAACAGTCTGTTTTTTGCTTAATACTTTAGATTTATTTGATTTTCTAGTATAGAAAGTTTAATCTTAGGTCTTTGCAGGTAAGTACCTGATAGTTAGATTTTGATTCATAGTTTTGACGATCGCAATTTTAATTGCGATCTGAAACATCGATTTTAAAAATTGCCAATTTATTATTATGATTAATTTCCGTTTTCTTGTTCTTTATGTCACTTTATTCGGTTTATGCCTAGACTTGAATAGCTTTGCTATAGGGATGAATGAAAATTCAAATAATGTCGCTCTGAACATAACCACCGAAATCACCAAAGAGAATATCCCTAAGATATCGATTGAAAAACCAGAACAGTTAGTTCAAAGTATTCAGGAACAACCAGCAGAAAAAACTAATCAGCGTTTGTCTTTGATAGGTATAGCGGTAACTTCTATCTTGTTTTTATTTGTTCTTTTAATGCTCTTCAAAAAAGAAGAAGAACCACCAGAACAATCAAAGGAACTAGTTTCCCTGGAAAATGCAAACAGCATAGAATCTCAAGAAAAAGATAATCAATTGGCTGTAACAGAAGAATTAGTTACCGAGTCAACATTACCCATGATTGGGATGAGCCTTCATGAAGAATTTGACTATCAGCCAATAGTCAGTACAGAATCAACTGATATCAAACTATTGAAAGCGATCGAGCCAGAAATGACCATAGCGGAAGTATCGCAAGAATTGGCTGAGACACAAAACCCTATAATAGACTCGGATATTACGGGGAAGCTAACTATTGTTACTTCCAATACTACTGAAATTGATGTAGTTTTTGAACTAATCCAAGATTTACAACGAAGCTCTACATCTAAGAGAATAAGCGGACAAACAGACTTGAGACGGAAGGCAATTTGGCAATTAGGTCAGACCAATGACTTGAGGTCGATAGAGCCTTTGGTGCAGATTATTGCTCAAGTTGACTCTTTAGAAAAGAGCTTAATTTTGGATGCCATTACTCAAATCACCGAGGGTAATTTGGCAACTATCGATCACATTTCGTCTATGTCTCTAGAGAACGAAAGTGCCGAAGCTAGACAGAATGCGGTTCAACAATTGAATCTTTCATATCAGTCTATTATATCTCTGATAGATCGTTTGTCAGAAATGACGGAAACTCACGATATAGAAGTAAGAAACACTGCTAGATGGGCATTACAGCAATTCGAGCGCGTCTCTCTTCCTAGTTCGTCAAGCGATCGCAATTTGGCTTCTAGCAACGGTAAATTTAGTAGAATATGAAGCCTGTAAACTAGATCTATGATTCAACTTCTATATAGATGCTCAAAACTTTAAGGCGATCGCTCAACAAGACTTTTTATTGGTTCTTATTATTGCCCCCGATCAACTTAGCTTTAATTGACAATATAGCCCAGGCTCAATCTCCGCAAACTTCTTTAATCCCAGCACAATTAGAATTAGCGATTACTTCCCATGATTTTATGGGATATGATGCAGCATCTCAACAACTAATTCGCTCTGCAATAGTGAGTAATGGAAATTCTTATAGTTTCTTATAGTTTAGTCGCCGAAGACTGGCAAGACGATAAATTAATTTGGTCGGGAACGATCGTCAGAAAAGCACAAACTACGCCATTACGAACAGAAATTGTCAAAGACAGTCCAGATAAGTTTACCGCTACCTACTTTATTCCCAATGAGACAGGGGAGTTTATTCCTCTCGTTAATGAAAGTTGCCTTAGATCTCTATAATGCTAATGCTGCAAAGAAATTATAACTATGTTCAAAATTCTTCTTTTATCTACTTCTGTCGGTTCGTTAGGTTCGGGACAGGGTGGAGGAGTAGAATTAACAGTACAGAATCTGGCGCAAGAGTTGTGTCGTCGAGGACATCACATTAAAGTAGTTGCCCCAGCAGGTTCTTGGTTGAACGGTGTTGAAGTGATTACCATTGGTGGTAATTTACAAGTACCCGTGCAGACTCAAAGTCGTGATATGCCGATTTATATGCCCGATAATGGGGTGCTGGCTAATATGTGGGAGTATGCCCGCCAAGTGCAGCTGGAGTACGATCTGGTGGTTAATTTTGCCTTTGATTGGTTGCCGTTTTATTTAACGCCTTTTTTTGAGACTACCATCGCTCATTTTATCAGTATGGGGTCGATGACAACTGCTAGCGATCGCATTATGGAACAAGTAATCGACCAATATCCAGGGACATTTGGCGTTTATACCAAGTCTCAAGCCGATACTTTTTCGTTTGGAGATGAGTGCGAAATTCTCAGCAGTGCCATTGATATTGCCCTCTATGAGTTTAACAATGCGCCTCAAGACTGTTTGGCTTGGCTCGGTCGAATTGCCCCTGAAAAAGCCCTAGAAGACGCGGTAGCTGCTATAAATATTACCGATACTCCCTTAAAGATCTTTGGCAAAATACAAGATGAAGAATATTGGCAAAAAATATGTCGTGATTTTCCTGATGCACCTATCGAATATCAAGGATTTTTGGATACAAAAAAACTACAAAAAGAGTTGGGTCAATGTCGTGGGTTATTAATGACTCCTCGCTGGATCGAAGCTTTTGGCAATGTGGCAATCGAAGCTTTAGCCTGCGGCGTTCCCATTATTGCTTACCGTCGCGGAGGACCGGCTGAGATTGTCCAACACGATCGCACGGGGTTTTTGGTCGAACCAGATAGTATTACAGGCTTAGTAGAAGCGATCAAGCAAATAAATAAGCTCGATCGCGCTGCATGTCGTCGTCAAGCAGAATCAGAATATTCTTTAGAAGCATTAGGCGATCGCTTTGAAGCTTGGTTTCAAAAATTAGTTATTAATGACCATAAAATACAAAATCTCACAATCCAAAGTTAAGATAGTGTTCCCTCAGAACTTTTTTGGCGAGTGACATCTATGTCCGATCCCCTTCCTCTAAACCAAGATAAGATCTTGATTGTCGATGATGTATTAGACAATTTAGATTTGCTCTCTCGCATACTCACCAGAAGGGGATATACAGTACGCTCGGTAGATAATGGAACAGAAGCGATCGAGATCGCACAAACTGGTTGGGCAGATCTGATTTTACTCGATATCAATATGCCAGAGATGGACGGTTATCAAGTTTGTCGTTTTTTGAAAGAAGAAGATACGACTAGTTCTATTCCAGTTATTTTCATGAGTGCTTTGGATCAAACAAGGGACAAAGTTAATGCCTTTCGGGTTGGAGGTGTGGACTATATCACCAAACCTTTTCAAGTTAAAGAGGTGATAGCTAGGGTAAAAACTCATCTCCAGCTACGCAATTTACAAAAAAACTTAGAAACCCAAGTAGTATCTCGGACAATTGAATTGGCGACGGCACTACAAGAAGCCAAAGCTGCCAATAATGTCAAAAATATTTTCTTTTCTCAAATGACCCATGAATTGCGGACTCCTATGAACGCTATTTTGGGCTTTATACAGTTGATGCAGCGAGATTCAAGTTTGAATTCGGAACACCAAGAACAACTCCGTATTATTAGCCATAGTGGAGAGCATTTGATGGCATTGATCAATGATGTATTGGAGGTTTCTAAAATAGAAGCAGGACGATTGGTGTTAACAAAAAACAACTTTGATTTGTATCGAATGCTCAAAGGAATCGAAGAGATGTTGAACATTAAAGCCCAAGCTAACAATATAAATTTTGTGATTCAACGTAACGATCTCGTTCCTCAATACATTCAAACCGACGACCAAAAATTGCAGCAAGTTTTGATCAACTTGTTGGCTAATGCAGTCAAATTTACCCCCAAAGGGCAAGTAAGTCTTAAAATTGGCTACAATCCCCAAAAACCTAATCAACTAGACTTTGGAGTCGAAGATACGGGGTATGGCATAGCACCAGAAGAATTAAGCGATTTATTCGTTCCTTTCGTGCAGACCAAAACTGGTAGTCAATCTCACTCTGGTACTGGATTGGGCTTATCAATTTCTCAGCAGTACGTGAAGTTGATGGGGGGAGAAATTAAAGTTACCAGTCAGGTAGATCGAGGTTCGAGCTTTAGTTTTAGTATTCAAATCGAAATAGGCGAACCTATTGCTCAGTCTTCAGAATTCCTCCGCGTAATCGGCTTGCAGCCAAATCAAATTATACCCAAAATTTTGATAGCGGAAGATCGTTGGGAAAATCGTCAATTTTTAGTCAGGTTATTAGAGATAGTCGGTTTTGAAGTCAAAGAAGCAATTGATGGAATCGAAGCGATCGCTATATGGTCTGATTGGTTGCCAGATCTAATTTTGATGGATTTACAAATGCCTGTTATGGATGGGTATGAAGCTATTCAACATATTAAAAGAACGGACAAGTCTGTAGTCATTATTGCTATCACTGCTTCTCAATTTAAAGAGCAAAAGCAGTTTATTTTGTCTTCTGGATGTGATGATTTACTAAATCTTCCTTTCCAAGAAGAAGAATTGTGGCTCAAAATTGCCCATCATTTAAAAGTCGCATATATCTATGAAACTCCCGTTCGCACTATCTCTACTGGATCTCAGTCTCAACGCAAAACGATCGACCCCAAAATGTTGACGATTATGTCATCTGAATGGATTGAACAGTTAAATTACTATGCAACAGCGGCTAATACAAAAGAGATTTACAGTCTATTGGAACAAGTTCCCCAACAAAATGCCGATTTAGTACTGGCGATCTCTTCTTTAGTTGATGACTTTTGTTTTGAAAAAATTATCCACCTAACCACAGCAACCACAGAATGCTAAATGATTAATTATTGAATTTTCGGCATATTGAACAATGACAATGACGAACGATTTTTTTGAGGTTTTGATATTAAATCAGTTACCAATTAATCAACGATTTAGTCTTGTTCTGTTTCTTTTCCCTCATCTAGTGATGGATTGTCCATTTCTTCTTTAAAACCTCGTATAGTCTTACCTAATGCACTACCGATTTCTGGTATTTTCTTGGGACCAAAAACCAGTACCGCTACCAAACCAATTACTGCCATTTCGGGTATGCCTAAACCAAACATAACTACATCTCCTGCACTAAAATCTATTACGATTAATAGCTAAACATATCTATAAAGTCAGTCATCAGTATATCGTTAAATTTATAGACATCTGTGGCTACTAATATTTATATGCCTAGATAAAGCTTTTTTATAATCTGCAATGTTAGAAACTTCTCAACCCTCTCTACGTCAAGAGCAACATCCTTTAATACACCGACTTGCCGAAAGAATTATTAATTATTGGCATAAATATTTGGAACTATCTCCCTATTCTCTACCAGAAGGATTGGGTTATGTTGAGGGTAAGCTAGAAGGGGAAAAACTGAGAATTGAAAACCGCTGTTACCAAGCTCCCCAATTTCGCAAGATGCACCTAGAATTAGCCAAGGTAGGGAAAAATTTGGATATTCTGCACTGCGTGATGTTTCCTCGCCCAGAATATGCTTTACCTATGTTTGGTTGCGATATCGTAGCAGGTAGAGGGGGAATTAGTGCTGCGATCGCCGATCTTTCCCCGACAAGCCCTGAAAAGACTCTTTCTGCTGGTTATCTTCAGCGTCTTTCTGCTTTAACCAAAACTAATTTTACCGAAATTAGAGAATTACCTCCCTGGGCTGATATTTTCTCGGAATACTGTTTATTTGTTCGTCCCAATAACATCGAAGAGGAACAAGATTTTTTAGATGTTGCTGCCAATTATCTTCGCATTCATTGTCAACAAGCAGTGCAATCTACTCCCATATCTGATCGAGAACAAAAGTTATATTTAGCAGGGCAACAATATTATTGCAATAAACAACAGCAAAATGATAAAACTCGTCGGGTTTTAGAGAAGGCTTTTGGCGAAGAATGGGCAGAAAATTATATGACTACTGTCCTGTTTGATGTTCCCGAATCTTTGGATGAAGAACATATCCCCGTAGCAGGAGACTAGCCGATATTCATTATTTGTTCCCTTAAGATAAATTGATGCTGATATATTGACAAGGTTAAATAAGAAAGTTTAATATGATATTTATAAATAAACTGTGATTTATTACACGGTTGTACGCAGCAGAAAGTTACTAATATATGGAAATATTGTCTCTTTCTCTCATACTTGTATTGGTGACAATTTACGATCTAGCTGTTAACACAGAGTGTTAGACATAAGAGTGCTAGACATAGATTACGAATCTACTTGTATTTTGAAGCTTTAAAAACTTAGTCCGAGGAAAAGAGTCAAGAGAGATAATTAATTGTGCTTCAATTTAACTCTTTTCCTTATTTACACAATCGAAAAAGTACTATCTTGAACTTAAGACAGTACTTTTTTTGTATGGTTATTTTGTATGGTTGGTTTCCAATAATTAAATTTCTATTTTTTTACCTTGGATTGAATAATCTAATAATTCGATAGGATGTAATAGCTTGAGGTTGGAATCTCGATCGTCTAAATGTTTCTGAATTTGGAGAGAACACCCAGGATTAGGGGAAGCAATCAAACTCGCACCCGTATTAATTAGATTGGTTGCTTTTTGTTTTCCTAGTTCGTCTGCGGTTTCTGGCTGCAACATATTATATATTCCCGCACTACCACAACATAATCGCGCATCGATGGGTTCGCGTAATTTGACTCCAGGAATTTTTCTTAATAATTGGCGAGGTTGCAAGCTAATTTTTTGACCGTGTAATAGATGACAAGCATCTTGATAAACTACGGTTAATTCGTCAGATGTTAAAGGATGTAATTCGGCAGTAAATTCTATTTCTGACAAAAATTCTTGAACATCTCGAACTTTACTGGCAAATAATTGTGCTTTTTCGGCATATTCAGGATCTTCTGCCAAAATATGACCGTATTCTTTAAGAGTATGTCCGCAACCAGCAGCATTGATGATAATTGCGTCTAAATCTTCTTCGATAAAACTATCAATCATCTGTTTGGCTAAAGTCTGTGCTTGTACTTCTTGCCCTTGGTGGGTGGGTAAAGCAGCACAGCATCCTTGACTGGAGGGAATGATCACGTCACAACCATTTGCAGTTAATACCCTAGCGGTAGCTTCGTTGACGGGAGAGAAAAATAATCGTTGGACGCAGCCTAATATCATGCCAACACGATAGCGTCTTTCTCCTTTAGCAGGTATGATTTCGGGTAGATTGTCTTGCCAAGAATCAGCAGTAATTTGAGGTAGAATTGACTCCATTGCTGCTAAACGGGGAGTCAACTTGTTTAATATTCCCGTATTGCGTAGTAGTTTTTGCAAACCTGAATTTTGATACAGCCATAGAGGTGGGAGTAAATTGCGCAAGCGCTTGGGATAGGGAAATAAATTAAAAATTAAAGTCCTAATTAATCGATCGCTGAGATTTCGAGGTTGGTTTCTTTCGATCTGAGGGCGAGTAGCAGCCAGAAGTTTGTCGTATTGGACTCCAGAAGGACAAGTTGTTACACAAGCCAAACAACCCAAGCAGGAATCAAAATGTTGGGAAGTTGCGACGTCTATAGTAGCTTCTCCTTTATTAATGGCATCCATAAGATAGATTCTGCCCCTAGGGGAATCCATTTCTTTACCAATTACTCGATAACTAGGACAAGTAGCAAGACAGAAACCACAATGAACGCAACTGTCTATTAGTTCGGGCTGGGGGGGATTTTTGCTATCAAAATTAGTCATTTGCGATCGCTCTAGATTTTAATGTATAAGATTTTTTTTTAATTGATTAAACTATAAAGCGGTTGGGGTTGAGAATATGCTGTGGATCGAATTGGTTTTTGATGGCTTGCATGGTTTTAATGGCATTACCTTGGTATCCCCATATATCTAATTCTTGCTTAGTTGTTTCTGACGCATTGAGGATAGTGAGAAAGCCGTGATTTGCTTGGCAATGCGATCGCATTTGGTTAATTATTTGGCGATCTGGATTATTTAACTGCAATTGTCCGATACCGCTACTAGCATGAATTCTGATAGCGATCTTATTATCAATAATCTCTTTTAATTGTAGGAAATTTACCGCAGCAGTAGGGGAAATCCCTATTTTACAAATGACGGCTTGTTCTGAATTAGAAACGCTAGTAATGGTGGTGCATTTTTGCCACAAGTCTATTTCCCCTTGCTCTTGATAAGTATTTGTAGCTAAATTCAACTCAATTGCGGTCGCTTTTACTTGTTCTATCTGTTGTTGAATACTTTCTGGAATTGTCTGCCAGCGCGCTATTAAACCAACATTTCCCTCTAACTCTAATCGATCGATTACATTGTTGGATAACAAATCCATTGCAGTAGGAGTCAAACCAGAATTACGAATGGTTTTGGTTGCAGTGGCAATACTATCTACCGTTCCTGTTAATAATACAGTTTGGGAAGTAGCAATTATGGGAAAAGTACGAAAAGTCAGTTGACTAATTATGCCTAAAGTACCATACGCTCCCGTAAATAATTTCATTAAGTCATAGCCAGCCACATTTTTGACTACCCTTCCTCCTGCCTTGGCAATTGCACCATCAGCACGAACCAAAGATATTCCCAGTAACAAATCCCGAATACCGCCATAACGTTCTCTCCAACTACCCGTATCGGCGGTAGCAACTATTCCCCCTAGGGTAGCCGTGTCGGGATAACTAGGATCGATGGGTAAAAACTGATTGTGCCATCGCAATATTACCTGGAGATCTTTTAATTTCATCCCCGCTTCTGCGGTTACTGTCAAGTCTCCTACGGCATGTTCGATAAGACGATCGCATTTTTGGGTACTAATGACTAATTGAATATCCCTAGCAGAATTACCCCAATTTAATTTAGTACCATTACCACAAATTAAGATCCGCCATTGCTCTTGAGATGCTTGTTTGACTATAGCTGCCAAAATATCTACAGACTGAGGAAATACTAGATATATGGGCTGGCTACTTTTAATTACCGCCTGGCTTATTTTGGTTTGCCAAGGAACATCAGCCTGAGCTAGTTCGACTAATTCTGTTTTGCTATCAATAATAGATTTTATAGCAGTTGCGATCGCAATTGTCATGTTGACGAAAATGATTTATTTGATGCTCAATCATTGTCGCATTTTGTTGCACACACCATAGGGACGTTTCTTAAAATATCTGTTATGTTAAGTATCTAAATTTTTACACCAATCTAAATACAAAAAGTAGTACAGATTGTCTTTTGTTAACAGCAATAATTAATTATTATCTCATTCAATTCTCATTTTCTTGAGTAAAGGTAGATTGAAAATATTAAAGTAGACAATCGATAACTCATGGCTAATTCATACTATAAATCAAGAGCTAGAATTGCGTTCAATTCCTCTAAAAAGATTAATTGCCATGTGGAAAGAACATTTTTTGATACTTTAATCTCAGCAAACAAAGCAAAATATATTTTCTGATTAAGCAAAAGGCGATCGCTCAAATAGCAAAAAGCATCACTTTGTAACTAATAAGAAAACAGCAACAATCTATCTCAAAAATTAGTTAAAAGGAACTCAAAATGCCAGAAACGAATGTTACCGTAACTATTGAAAATCTTGCTCCAGAAAATGGAACTTTTATTACTCCTATATGGGTAGGGTTTCACAATGGAGAATTTGATACTTACGACAGAGGCAGACCCGCATCTTTCGGTGTCGAACGATTGGCTGAAGATGGAGATACAGAAGTTATTTCCCAAGAATTTTTGAATAGTGGCAATGGGACAGTTGATGGAACTCTTCTCGGTCTGGATGGTATTGAAGGACCGATAGATCCAGGGGAAATTGTCACTCAGACCTTTACTCTAGATAGCGAAGATCCCAACAGTCGCTATTTTAACTACGCTTCGATGGTTTTGCCATCCAACGATGCTTTTATTGCCAATGGCAATCCATTAGCTATTCCCGTCTTTGATCAAGAGGGTAATTTCCTGGGCGCAGATTTTATTATCTATGGCGATGAAGTCTTAGATGCAGGAACAGAAATAAATGACGAAGCAGAAAATAGTACTGCTTTTTTTGGTCAAGCAGAACCCAATACGGGAGACATTGAAGGAGGAGTAATTGAATCTCATCGTGGGTTTATTGAAGGTGGGAGAATTTTAAGTGAAGACGGCAGCGATCCCAATGCTGGAGGGGATTTTACTGGTACTGATTTTACCGAACCTGGATACGAAATAGCCAGAATTAGCATCCGCAATGACGACGAACCCCTTCCTCCTTCTCCAGACCTAGTAGAGGTTACTGTCACCGTCGAAAACCTCAGTCCAGAACAAGGAACGGCTTTAACTCCTTTGTGGGTTGGTTTTCACGATGGGGATTTTGATACCTACGATCGCAATAGACCTGCTTCTGCTGGATTGGAGAGTCTAGCAGAAGATGGCGATACTACATTATTTTCTGAAGAATTCCTCAATAGTGGCGCGGGATTTGTTGAAGACGTTATTGTTGGAGATGGAGGAGCAAATCCAGGAGTAATTGACGTAGGAGAGACTACTTCTTTTACTTTTACTGTCGATCGCTCTTTGGCTAGCAGTCGTTACTTAAATTATGCAGCGATGGTATTGCCATCCAATGATGGATTTATTGCTAATGGCGATCCTATTGCTCATGAAATCTTTGATCAAGATGGTAATTTCTTGGGTGCAGACTTCACCGTTGCGGGAAATGAAGTATTGGATGCAGGAACAGAAGTAAATGACGAAGCAGAAAATAGTACTGCTTTTTTTAGTCAAGCAGAACCGAATACGGGAGAAATCGAAAATGGTTTAGTAACAACTCATCCAGGCTTCGATCCAGACGGAAGAATTTTAAGTTCGTCTGATTTTACTAATGCAGATTTTACGGCTGAAGACTATCAGATAGCCAGGATTACCGTCACGGCGGATGGCTTCGAGCCAGAAGCACCAGAAGATGACGATGTTGAAGTATATCGTTTTTTCAACAACGACTTACAACTAGAGTTTTACACTGCTAACGAATTCGAGCGAGATTATCTTGTAGAGAACTTTCCTCAATACCAACTACAGGGAGTTTCTTTTATTGCTGCTGACGAACCTGTAGAAGGAGAAGATATAAGTGGAGTCGATCCCGTCTACCGATTTTTCAACACTAGCACGGGAGTTCATCTTTATACTACTTCCGATATCGAAAAAGATGCTGCCATAGAAAATTCTAACTATTCTTTTGAAGGTATTGCTTACTATGGTTATGAAAGCGAGCAAGAAGGTACAGTTCCTCTCTATCGTTTCTATAACGAAAGTTTAGATGCTCACTTCTATACTCCTTCATCCGAAACCAAAGATATTTATCTCGAATCTCCTGATTACCAACCAGAAGGAGAAAATGGTATTGCTTTCTATGTCGAACCAGCAGAAATTTAAAATTTCCCTTTCGCCATCAAGCTAACTATAGAGCGATCGCTTTTCCAAGCTAAGGCGATCGCTCTAATCAATATATTTCAAACGTTTTAAAATACCCTTCGAGCTTTTGAACTTGGGAATGTGGTGTATTCTGCCTATAAACTTTAAATTCTACCAAACTGACAATTCTCGGTCTACACTTATTTTTTGGAGGGCTAGCTCAATTTTGCGTTAGTCCAAGAAAAATTTATCAACTGGCGAAACTTCATCGCATATTTTGCGGACATTTGCTAATGCTACAGTCAAATTGTTCATCGATACTTTATGTCGATCTCAGATTTTTATACACAAACTAAAATAACAATTACCAAAGATAATGTTATTATCTTTTCAAACCTTATTTATTAAACGTTGTTCGCAAAAACTTGATTTAATCTTTAAACATATAAACAAACTTAATAGCTAGAATTATTAACATCATTACTGTCCTCTAACTCTTCTATCTCTTGGATGGTTTTCCATCCAGGTAGCCAAAGGGAATCATCTTTAAGTTGAATAGCATTCAGCCAAAACTTAGTCTGGGGATCGCATGATGATACCATTTCTGCAAATATCCATTTTCCTTGGTTCTTGCGAGCAATAACTTGGAAATGCCTCCAACCCCAGGTTTTTTGGATAGCAGTCCACTTTGAACCAACTAAAAAAGGAAACTTTTGTTTTCGTTTTTTCGACATTTTAACTTCAAGAGACAATAATGTTAGTCTAGTCGCAATAATCAACTTCTTTTCATTGTGATATTTTTATGAAAAATACATCCGTTTTGTATCAATTATTTTTAGATCGAGTTAATAGCTACAGTGCGATCGCATTATCCCTCTGTTTGACTCTTGCTGCTACTCCAGCAATGGCTCAAAACAATACTATAGAACTGCAAGATGCAGGCTCCAATGAGGCTACAACAGAAAAACAAGGTATCAACTATCGAGATTTACCCCCCCTCGAAAACAATAATTCTTCCCAACCAGACTTACCCCCTGCTTTACCAGCAGAAAGTATTGAGTTCGCTACGGGAGAAAGTGATTATACTCTCGGAGCTGGAGACAAAATAAATCTCAACATCTTCCAAGTAGAAGAATATAGTGGGGATTATCCCGTACTAGTAGATGGCACAATTAGTTTACCTTTAGTTGGTAGAGTAGATGTGAGAGGATTGAGCCTCAAAGAAACATCGGATAAAGTTTCTAAAGAGTACTCCACTTACCTCAAACGGCCAATCATTACAGTTGGTTTAATTGCACCTCGTCCTCTCAAAATTGGTGTTTCTGGAGAAGTTGACAACCCAGGCTCTTATGAAGTTGCTTTAGAAGCCGATAATCCTCAATTTCCTAGCGTTACCGATATTATTCAACAAGCTGGTGGGATCACTACGATTGCTGACGTACGTAATGTAAGAGTCCGCCGACAAGTTAAAGGCAAAGAAGTAGTATATAACTCTAATCTATGGAATTTGCTCACCAAAGGTAAAGTTAGAGAAGATATATCCCTGAGAGACGGTGACGACATATTTATTCCCACCACAGATGAGATCAACACGAGTGAATTGAATAGATTAGCTCAAGCTAGTTTCGGGTTGCAGTCTGATAAACCGATCCAAGTAGCGGTAGTTGGTGAAGTCTATCGCCCAGGTTCTCACTTTATTCAGCCCGAATTGTTGAGTAGAGGTAATGAAAACGGTGCAAACCAAGGCAGACAAGAATCTATTCCTCCCAGATTATCTCAGGCTTTGGTCGGAGCAAATGGGATCAAACCCCTAGCCGATGTTAGAGATGTACAAGTAAAACGTACATCTTGGGACGGTTCGGAAAAGCTAATCAAAGTCGATCTTTGGGAATTAATTACTGCTGGAGATACCGACCAAGATATTATTCTGCAAGATGGCGACAAAATTGTAATTGCCAAAGCGGATAAAATAACCTCAGCAGACAGTCAAACTATTGCTGCTGGTACTATCTCCCCAGGAGAAATTTCAGTTAACGTGGTAGGTGAGGTAGTTAACCCTGGACCAGTAAATGTTCAACCCAACACTCCTTTAAACCAAGCAATCTTAGCTGCAGGGGGCTTTGATAGTCAGCGTGCTAATAGTAAAGAAGTCGAACTGGTCAGTTTAAAGCCCAATGGTACGGTAGAAAAGCGTAAAATCAAAGTGGATTTAGGAGCAGAAGTGAATGATGAAACTAACCCCGTACTCAATCGTAACGACGTAGTTGTAGTTGGTCGCTCTGGATCGACTAAAACTTTTGATGGTGTAGGTAAAGTTACTAGCCCCCTTGGTGGATTATTTGGCTTGTTTAACGCCATTTTCTAAAATTTAGAGACAAAAATACCCATTGCTTCTACTTCAGAATTGCAGCAATGGGTTACTATGCGAATAATATTTTTAAAATAATCCGTGTTGTGAGGATTGATGACATAATGCCCGATAGAAGTTCAGATCGTTCTGCTTATCCTCCTGTAATAAATGGAAACGGTAATAGAATTGGCGATAAAAATGGAAATGATGGTTATCTCTATTCTCCACCTGTTGTCAATCAAGTCGTAAGCAGCGAAGTAGATGGGGATGGTCTCGATCTGCGTCAATTGGCGAGCATAGTTAAACATCGTCTGCGTTTAATTGGTGCTGTTGCTTTTGGTGTAACTACAGCAGTAGCATTAATTACATATAATCAAGAACCCTTATACCAAGGCAAATTTCAACTTTTAGTTGAGCCTTTAGCAGAAGAGCAAGAAGATCCTCTATCCTTGTTGCAACAAGATTTTGGCGGCTTAGATTATGATTCTCAGATAGAAGTATTGCAAAGTCCTCATGTTTTAGATCCGATAGTTGAAAATCTTCAAAGCAAATATCCCGAACTTGAATATAAAGAACTAATCAAACCCAAAAAACAACCTCTTAGAATCAAGCAGGTAGATCAAACCAAAATTCTAGAAGTGTCTTATGTTGATGAAGATCCTCAAAAAATTCAATATGTCTTAGATAATTTATCCGAAGCATATTTACGCTATTCTCTCGAAGAACGAAGAGTTGAAGTCAAACAAGGACTTGATTTTGTTGAAAGCCAGTTGCCTGAAGTTAGAAATAGAGTTGACGACTTACAAGGAAGAGTACAAAAATTTCGCCAACAATACAATCTGCTCAATCCAGAAAAACAAGCAGAAATTTTAGCCAACAAACAGGTCGATTTCGAGCAAAATTACTTTGCAACTCAATCAGAATTAAAAGAAACAAGATCTTTATACGCTCTTTTACAAAAGCAACTAGGCTTACAACCTCAGCAAGCATTGGCTGCTAGTTATTTGAGCGAATCACCGCGCTATCAAAATCTTTTAAACGAATTACAAAAAGTGGAAGTAGAGCTGGCGCAAGAATCGGCTCGCTTTTTGCCATCTAATCCTATAGTTCAAAATTTAGAAGAAAAGAAAAATAAATTACTGATCTTGTTACAACAAGAGGCTGGGGGCATCTTGGGAGACAATCTAGCTAATTCAGTAGAGAATACTCCCAATCTTACTTCTCCTAGTTCCTTGCGTTTGGAATTGAATCAGCAATATATCCAAGCAGCAAACAAAATTGAAATCTTGGAGATTAGGCAGCAGGCTCTAGGAGAAGCTATGTCTCAATTAGAAGATTTGACCAAGCAAATGCCTATTATTGCTCGTCAATATACAGATTTGAAAAGAGAGTTGACTGTAGCTACAGAAAGCTTGACTCGTTTTTTAACTGCTCAAGAAGAATTACAGCTTAAAGGAGCGCAACAAGCGCTGCCCTGGCAAACCATTGCTCAACCAATTGTTACTGAAAGACCAATTTCTCCTAACCCTCCCCGTAATCTTGCTTTGGGTTTAGTTTCTGGGGTTTTATTAGGTCTTGGTGCAGCTTTGTTAGCAGAACGTCTCGATCCTGTCTTCCATTCTTCAGAAGAATTAAAAGAAAGTATCAATTTACCCATACTCGGTTTGATTCCAGTTCAAAAAGATCTCAAACCTCTAGACGAATTAGAAACTTCTCCCAAAAAAGAGAAATTGAATCTGCCGCAATTACAAATTGGGAATACTACTCTCAATCTCAATAACTCTCCTAAACCCGAGTCAACATCCACTACTATCAATAGCAAACAAAAGTGGTATGGTGCATCTCCTTTCCTCGAAGCATTCCGTTCTCTCAATACCAATATTAAGCTGTTGGGTTCTGATACTTCGATTCGCTCTTTTGTAATTAGTTCTTCTATCCCTAGTGAAGGAAAGTCAACTATTTCTTGTCACTTAGCTCAAGCTGCGGCGGCGATGGGACAAAAAGTTCTTTTAATTGATGCAGATTTACGTCGTCCTCAAGTTCATCGCTGGATTGGTGTGGAGAATGAAGAGGGGTTGAGTAATGTTTTGGCAACGGGATTAGATATAGAAGAAGCAATTGTCAAAGTTCCTCAGTGGGAGAATTTATCAGTAGTTACCGCAGGAGATATTCCTCCCGATCCCACTCGTTTGCTAGCTTCGCAGAAAATGCACACCTTGATGGAGCGACTCAAGAGTAGTAGAAAGTATGATCTGATTATTTACGATACTCCTCCTATTCTGGGCTTTGCTGACGGTAGAATATTGTCAACTCGTACTAATGGAGTAGTATTAGTAGTCCGAATCGGTAAAACAGATCGCTCTTTACTCAAACAAAACATTGACAATATTAGGATGTCTAATGTACCTGTGTTGGGAGTTATCGCCAATCAAGTAAATCGTAGTAGTAATTCTTATCATTACTATAGTCACTACTATAGTGAGGCTGAACGAAAGTGAATTGAAGTTGATGACTTTATATATTACATTTTGACATATGAAAAGAAAGAGACTGTCCATTTGGCAGTCTCTTAAATATTTATTTTGTTTGTTTTAATCAGCAAAAATCAGGCTTCTTTGCTTTTCGTGAAATAATCGCTTAAGGCATCAGCAATAATCTGATTCATCGGTCTGCCTTCTTTCTGAGCAATTTCTTTTAGTTGGGGGAAAACCTCATCGGGTACGCTGACGCGACGTTGGTTTTTACGGAATTTGCGTTTAGTAGTATCTGTATCCATATAGCTTCCTATGGTGTAGTTTGCAGAAAAATTGCGAATAGCAGCGAACCCAACACGACTACAGAACGAACCAAAACTTTCTTTTGCTTTGCGATTTTGCATAAAGAAAACGAAAATAGGCTCAAAGAAGGTTTCAAGATCTTCTACGGGCATCTTTTGCTCGTATGGTTGGGCTAATTGAGTTTGGTTTGGCGTACCTCCTAGCCAAATCTGATATTTGCCAGGCGCGCTGCCAACGAATCCAAGCTCTGCCATGTAGGGACGAGCGCAACCGTTAGGGCATCCCGTCATCCTGATCGTGAAGTGTTCGTTTACCATTCCTAGTTTATTCAATAATGACCGAATACGATCGGTAATTCCTGGTAAAGCTCTTTCTGATTCGGTAACTGCTAGTCCACAAGTAGGTAATGCGGGGCAAGCCATAGAATAGCGAGTTAATGGTTCGATCGCTTCGGGATCGGTTTCTATACCTCGGTTTTTGAGGATATTTTCTACAGTTTCTTTGTGTTCTGGAGCAATTTCACACAAAATGATATTGTGATTGCCAGATAAACGCATGGGCAGATTTAGCTGCTCTACAATCTCTCTGAGGGCTGTTTTGAGTTGAAAAGCACCTTCATCTTTGACACGCCCATTCTCGACCCCAATACCAAAGAACCATTTGCCATCTCCCTGTTCGTACCAACCTAAAAAGTCTTGATATTCCCATTTAGGTAATTTTTTGTAGGGTTTTAGTTCTTTGCCCAAATAACCTTGAACTGTCGATTTGAATTTCTCTACGCCCCAGTCGTGAATCAAATACTTCATGCGAGAATGACGACGATTAAAGCGATCGCCGTAGTCTCGTTGAGTTGCTACAATTGCTTTAACTAGATCGTAGACATCTGCTTTATCTATATAGCCAATTTCATCACAAATTCGAGCAAAAGTTTCTTCTTTATTGTGGGTACGCCCCAAGCCACCACCAGCAAGAACATTGAAGCCCTGTAGTTCTCCTTTTTTGTTAGTCATCACCACCAAACTAATATCATGGGTATAGACATCAATGGAGTTATCTCCAGGTACGGTCACGCAGATTTTGAATTTACGAGGTAAAAATTGTTCGCCATAAATAGGTTCGGGGCTATTTTCTACAATCATTCCCTTACCTTTACTTTTTCTGGCTGCTACTACTTCAGGAGCTTCTTGAGCGCTAATAGCTTTTTCTCCATCCAGCCAAATTTCATAATAAGCACCACTTTGAGGATTTAAAAGATCGGCAATATTATTTGCATATTCAAAAGCATATTGATATTCAGGTTTATTCTTGAAGGGTGGAGGAGGAGACATGATGTTGCGATTGACATCTCCACAAGCACTCAAAGTAGAACCCATGCTACTAAGGATATTTTTAATTACTTCTTTGAGATTTTTCTTTAAAATTCCATGAATTTGAAATCCTTGACGAGTTGTGACTCGAAGAGTTTGATTGCCATATTCTATCGACAGCTTATCTAAAGCTAAAAATAATTCTGGCGGAATAAATCCCCCTGGGCTGCGAGTACGCAACATCATTTGATAGTCTTTTTCTTGACCTTTTACCCGATTGTCGCGGTTATCTTGTTGATACGAACCGTGAAACTTCAAGATTTGAATTGCATCTTCACTAAAATGCGTAGTATCCTGCTTAAGCTCGGTTAAAAGAGGTTCTCTTAAAAAGTTACTACGTTCTTTTAGTTTTTCTACTTTGGATGTTTTGATAGGAGTCTGAACCATATTCTTCTTAAATAAATACCAGGAGGGCTGGCTTGTCTTGTACTGCTTTGTGGTCTAGGGCTTCAGTTTTATCTTAGCGTCTGAAATGTCTATAGACTTTAAAATCAAGGGATAGGAAAATATAAAAATACAAAAATACAATTATTTATTGCGCTTTTTCTACTCCAATGAATTATAAAGATTCCTTTTTATAGCTATCTAACTAAAACCTTAGCTAAGGACTTAATATTTTCTCATTTTAGTAACAAAGAACACAAGTTTTTGTCTCTAAAATGCTTACAAAAGTTAGCTAAATTGTTTTTTTGTTTTGGATTGTTGGTTTAACCATCTTGGAGCGTGATTATTCTAACTCTTGTTTATAACCAAAAAAGTCGATACGATAGTCGGTAATTTTTACTCCCGTTTCTGCTTCAATTTTCTCGATCGCAGATTTTGGCAGTTCAACCTGTACGTCAATTATTTGCTTGGTATCGAGACAGTTTACATGACTGTGAGAATGGCTGATATTACCATACAGTCTTCCATCGGAACGTTCCACACATTCGATTATGCCTCCAGCAGATAAGGCATCGAGATTTTGATACACTGATGTATGACCAATTTCTTTGCCTTCTTGATTGAGCAAATCGTAGATCTCTCTTGCAGAAAGGTGGTTCTCGTTTTTCCATAACAATTCTAGAATATAGCGACGCTGGCGACTAACTCGCATTCCTAATTCTTGACAGCGAGTTACAGCATCATCGAAAGAGTTGATTGGTATTTGGCTTGCCTGGGTCGTCTTCATCGGCGAAACTCATTAAATGTGAGTCGATATAACTTATACATAGTCATTACCACTTTAACTTAAAATATATACTGATATTTTCATAGAACTAGTAAAGTTAATTTTAACTTAATACAATTATCCTCATATTCTCTACTTTTGTAATATTTATTGTGACTATAAAATTAACTCTAGATACTCAAGCCATCAATAATTTGGATTTATCTATTATTGAGAATAAAATTGAGTCTTGGATTGAAGATAAAAAACTGCTTGACTACGAACAGCAATTACAGTTTGCGATCGCTTATCCTAGAGAAGCCGACGATCCCCGCGAACTTTCCGAAATACCAGAGATCAGGCTATGGTATGTCAGATTAGATTCGGTATATCCTTGGATACCATTTTTACTAGATTGGAAAACAGGGGAATTAGCTCGTTATGTGGCGATGTTAGTACCCCATCAATTTAATCGCACCGAAGGTATTATTTTTAATCCCGAAGCTTTAGAGCTTTTCGTGATGAATAAAATTTTTGTGTTATCGGACTGGTTACAACAGCAAAACATTCCAGAGCGATCGCGTTTAAAGTCGATGGCAAAGCTATTTGGTTACGAACTAGATAATGCTTTTTTTGAGATGATTTTGTAATTGGTTATTGGTCATTGGTTATTAAATACAAAAGCAATCAACTCAATCGCTAAACATATAGTATCGGTAATCTTTGTGTATTTTAGTGATTTCAAAAATAAATTATTGACAGGCGATCGCTAGATATGGTTTAATCAAAAAATAAATTCTCATAATGGTAATAGTGAGGTTTGGCGCAAAGAGTCCCCACTCCCATTATAAAAATAATTTTAGCACAATCAGCGATCGCTACAGAAACCCGAGATAAAATTTTTCTGCCAAAACCTGAAGTCTTTAAAATAATTAGCTTTTAACGTATCGATACATTGAAATATACGTAATTTTTGCTTAATTTTAAATTTAGATTGAGAGAGCAAACTTGTTATATTTATGGGCTAAGTTGGGAATTCTAATGGAGTAAATCTAAATACTTAATAAAAGCGAAAATAGCTTTGGCGATAGTAGAGTCGGTCGGGCTTATCGATGCAGACTTAACTGCCTTACTCGTTAGTATTTTGTAATTATTAATAGCTCATCAATTTAATAATTAACCACAGAAATAATTATGGCAACTTTCAACGTAAATCAAGCAACAGATAATGGTCGAGGAGATGTATCGGGGAGCTTAAGCTGGGCAATAGCCCAAGCAAATATAAATCCTGATACAGACACCATCGAGCTACAGAATGATGTACGTCTAATGTTGTCTAGCGATCTAAAACGCATGGAAACTGTCATTGAAAGCAATATTATCCTTAATGGTAACGATCGCACTGTCAGTGGAGATAACAATAACAACGGCACTATCGATCTTGATGGTACAGATCGACCTATCCTCTTTATTAGTCAAGGCAATGTGCTATTGCAAGATTTAACCCTAACTAATGGCGTAGCTAAAGGTGGTAATGGTTCTGGTGGTGGTGCTGGTATGGGAGGGGCATTGTTTATTTATGACGGAGATGTCAGAGTAAACAACGTCAATTTTATCAATAATAGAGCGATTGGTGGTAATAGCCAACAGGGTTTTGAAGGTCAAAGTAGTTTTAATAATCTCAACAGCTTGGATGTTAATTTTGGTAGCTATGGCAATTATGGCAGTAATGGCGAGTATACCTATGATGGCGGATATCAAACAGATGGATGGTCAAATTACGGTTCTGGAGGTGGAGAAGGGGGTCACGGTGGTAATGGTCGCGACGGTAATTTAGGCGATGCTGGTGAAAATGGGGGTATTGGTGGAGATGGTGGAGATGGTGGATTTGGTGGCGGTGGCGGAAATGGCGGCTTCGGTGGGTTTGGCGGTCATGGCAGCGATGGCAGTGCTGCTGGAGATGGGGGTATTGGTGGAGATGGTGGAGATGGTGGAGATGGTGGATTTGGTGGCGGTGGCGGTACTGGTGGCTTAGGTGGCTACGGCGGTTGGGGTGGAGATAACAGCGAAAGTAATTTAGGCGGTGTTGGTGGAGATGGAGGTGCTGGTGGAGATGGGGGTGCTGGTGGATTTGGTGGTGGCTATGGAGGAATACGAAGTACGGGAGACGATGGTTCTATCGGTTATTTGAGTTATGGTGGTTATGGTGGAAATGGTGGTTACGGCGGTTATGGTGGTGGTGGAGCTGGCTTCGGTGGCGCAATATTTATTCGTTCTGGCAATTTAGTCGCATACAATTCCACTTTTACGGATAACCAAACAATTGGAGGTATTGGTGGCAATACCAATTCTAATTTAGATAATGGAAAAGGTTTAGGAGGAGCAATTTTTGCTATAGATGAAGAAGCGGCACTTAGCAATCTCAATCAAGGAGGTATGCCCGATACATTACCTACCGTAACAATTGCCAATATTACCTACAACAGCAATTTAGCTCCTGATGATGCTAATAATAATTATTATGGTTCTGAACTAGCCCTCTATACTGTCCCTACCCTCGGTAGCAATCAAATATCAGACCAAATTGCCGTTGTAGACGAACCATTTAGCTTCCAAATTGATTCGGGTACTTTTGAAGATTTTGATGGCGATATTTTAAGTTACACCGCAAGTTTGTCGAATGGTTCGACATTACCCGATTGGTTAGAATTTGATTCTACTCTCGGCATTTTGAGTAGTATTGTCAACCCTAGCAACAACGATGTTAGTCTTTTAGAAATTGAGATTACTGCCACTGATGGTATCGGATCTGTTAGGGATAGTTTCAATTTATTTGTTGCGAATGTTGTAGTTATTAATACTACAGAGTATATAGCAGGTGATGATGATGATGTCATTATTGGCAACGATACAAATAATACTATTCGAGGAGGCGATGGCAATGACGTTATTGCTGGTTTTGTTGGCAGAGATCGTCTTTATGGTGATTTAGGTGACGATACTCTTGTGGGTGGAAATGATAACGATCTGCTTGATGGAGAAAGCGATCGCGATATTCTCTATGGAGGACAGGGATTAGATACCTTAGTCGGTGGCGATGGTGATGATTCCTTAGATGGGGGTAGCGATCGCGATACTCTTAATGGAGAAACTGGTAATGACACCCTCGATGGGGGTAGCGGTGACGATAAACTCTACGGCAAAGTCGGTCAAGATCTTCTCTTAGGTGGGTCGGGCAATGACTTCTTTAGCGGTCATGATGATAATGATACTCTCTATGGAGGAGATGATATTGATACCCTCAATGGGGGCAATGATAATGATCTGCTTGATGGAGAAAGCGATCGCGATATTCTCTATGGAGGACAGGGATTAGATACCTTAGTCGGTGGCGATGGTGATGATTCCTTAGATGGGGGTAGCGATCGCGATACTCTTAATGGAGAAACTGGTAATGACACCCTCGATGGGGGTAGCGGTGACGATAAACTCTACGGCAAAGTCGGTCAAGATCTTCTCTTAGGTGGGTCGGGCAATGACTTCTTTAGCGGTCATGATGATAATGATACTCTCTATGGAGGAGATGATATTGATACCCTCAATGGGGGCAATGATAATGATCTGCTTGATGGAGAAAGCGATCGCGATATTCTCTATGGAGGACAGGGATTAGATACCTTAGTCGGTGGCGATGGTGATGATTCCTTAGATGGGGGTAGCGATCGCGATACTCTTAATGGAGAAACTGGTAATGACACCCTCGATGGGGGTAGCGGTGACGATAAACTCTACGGCAAAGTCGGTCAAGATCTTCTCTTAGGTGGGTCGGGCAATGACTTCTTTAGCGGTCATGATGATAACGACACTCTCTATGGAGAAAGTGGAATCGATACACTCAATGGTGGTGCGGGGGACGATCTTATCTATAGCGGACAGGGTGACGATAAACTCTACGGCAATTCGGGTTGGGATACTTTTGTCTTAGAATCTGCTACTGGTACAGATATTATCAATGACTTCAAGAATGGCGAAGATTTATTTGGTTTGACTTCCTCTCTCGGATTTAGCGATCTAAGTATTATTAATAACTCTGAAGGAACGGCAACCTTAATTGTTGACACTACCAACAGCGGGCTTATTTTGGCAATTGTGAATAATGTTGATTCCGTGGATATTACGGTAGATGATTTTATAAATATTTAGTCTAACTAACACTATAGGGATATTTGACATTTATTTACCCCTACATTCAAACATAGTGGCTCTACCGTAATTCCCGTGGTAGACACTAGATATGGTGTGGTTGTCAAGAAG
>NZ_JADWDC010000140.1 GCF_020640915.1 Waterburya agarophytonicola KI4
AAATAAAAATAATTTTTTACTATACCATAAAAAACTTTTGCAAGAGTTCTATAGTCCGCTTTGTTAGATTTGCGAAATCCTAGATAATCCTGAATTTCTCGTAGTTGGCTGGTTTTAGTTTGGTCACGTTCCCCATAGTCCTTGAGAACTGTGGGTGAAACCTCTAACTGTTGGGCGACATATTCGATTACAACTGATGGTGATTGAAGAAAGTTATCGGGGATAAAACTGAGGTATCTCAGCGTTCCCAGTTGCAGGGCGAATCCCAAGATATTGTGTTCTCCACTACGTTTTTTAACCAGAGTTAGATCTTTATCTGAGAGGGTAAAAAAGGTAATGACTTCATTGATAGTGATTTCATCTGGGAAGGATTGAAGGCGTTCTCGTTCTGCTTGAGAAAGAAATTGTCCTGGCATTGGTTACAGTCTTAATCCTCCTCCCCAATTAGTTCTACGGCTGCTGCTAAATCTTGCTCGCTAGGAGTGCAGTAACGGCGAGTAGTTTCTAGATTGTCATGTCCTGCTAGAGTCGCGACTTTTTCTAAACTTACTCCTGCATCGATGAGATTTTTACAGAATGTGTGTCGGAGTTGATGGGGCGAAATTCCTTCCAAATCGCTTTGTTTAACGTATTTTTTGAGAGTACTTTCAATCCCTCTGGGAGTCATCGCTCCTCTTTGACCGATAAACACCCGTCGGTCAGAATCTTTATTTTGGCTATATCCCAGTTCTAGTAACGCAGATCTTGCATCTTTGTTCAAAGGAACTACTCTTCTTTTTGAACCTTTGCCATGGTTAACGTTCAAGTGTCCTTTTTTGGCAGTAATTCTGATATCTTTCCAGGTTAAGGCACAAAGTTCGGAAACTCTCAATCCCGTATTGAGTAGTAATTTAACGATCGCAATGTCTCTAGTTTTTCTGCCTTTTTCGACAATGCGATACAGATCGTATTGAGATAGTCTATCCAGCCATTTAGGGGCTAAAGCTTGTTCCTTTATCGGTTGAGGAATATGAGGTAAACGATTATCTGAAAAGTAGCCTTCAATTCCCGCCCATTTGAAAAAGCTGCGGAGGCTGGAAAGCTTACGATTAATGGTTTTAGGCTTTAATTGTAATGTCTCATCTAAATGGTGTTTATATTCCCGTAAGTCAGTAGGGGTAATCAATTCGGGAGTAAATTCTCTGTTGCCCTTTGATTTTAACCAAGCAGCAAAACCATTCAAATCGCAGAGATAATTTTTGATCGTGTAAGTACTTCGTTCTGATTCGGTTAAAAACTGCGCGAAATTGTCTCGATAATTAATCGAGTCTTTTGTACTAACCAAAATTTCAGATGTAGATTTCATGCGCTTGTAATTATACGCTGAGTTTTTTGGTCGATAATCGCGCTGATTCTCTTAAATTATACGCTCAGTTAGGCAAAACTCAACGTACAAGTTCACTTATACACACAGTTTAATACTCATTAAATCGAGTTAAATAATTCTGATTATACGTCCAGCGTTGTTTTTTGTTCGTTTGCTGTCGCAACGCCATATACAGGGGCTAACACACCTGGCGCGCCGTGTCCTGGTCCAGCGAGAAAAATGGCACTGAGATCGTATTTTTTAATCAGGCGATTGAGATGAATGTAAGTGAAGCTAAGAGCAGGTGACGCACCCCAATGTCCTAATAATCTTTGCTTGATTTGTTCTGCTTTTAACGGCTCTTTCAATAGGGGATTGTCTTTTAAATAAATCATTCCCGCTGCGAGATAATTACAAGCGCGCCAATAAGCATCTATTTTAGTTAGCTCTTGGTTAGTTAAGGCTACTCGATCTTGCGTTTGAGGATTAGTGGGAGTTGAAACCATAGTCTTATTTGAGATAAATAATTGTTTTGTTGGTTGGTTTTTCTGCTCGAACAAACTGTATTTGTGCAACCCAAAATAGAGAGCAAAATCTTAGTGTTCTACTACACAAATTATCTTTTATCGGTTAGACCAAATGTTGAATCTCAAATTGCCTTACGAAAGCATTTGTTTATGAATTGGTAACTTTTTAAAATTCTCAATTTACAAATCAACGAAGTATTAAAACGAAGGCAACAATCAAAGAAATAGCCGCCGAATCAATTTGCAAATACAACGATCGCTTTAGACGTTTTAGAGAGTTAAGGCGATCGCGACATAACGATCTACTTCTATTGAGGTTCATTTTAAATACCATCTCAAGATTGAAGTCAGCTTTTCACTAGTTTTTACTACTCAGCTAAATTCTACTAATTTGAATATGTCGTTTTGGTAGTTTCGATCGCTTTTTAGGTTTAATTAAGATTGTTCTCAACAAATAGCCCCAAACAGTCCTGAAATACAAATATTTTCTAAAGTTTCATCGAGCATAATTGAAAAACCTTAGCTATGCGATCGCATTTAGGTTAATTAAATACTTATTGTGGACAGAGGTAATCAAAATTGTTTAAATAAAAGTGATTTTCACAACTAGATCGTCATGCTATTAGACTACCAACATATGCCCTCAGTTTCGTCTCTAATGCGTCCTTTTCCTTATTTTGCCGAACCCGATACTACTGTCGCTCAAATTATTCAATTAATGGACGAGCATCAAATTCGTCACCTGCCCATCAAACAAAACGATCGCATTGTAGGCATTGTTTCGGAAAGAGATTTACACTGGCTAAAAAATCCCCAGTTAGACTTCCCAATTACTAGTGAAATCCCTGCCTGTCATGTTATGATCTACGATCCTTATGTAGCAGAAATAGATACCCCGTTGCCTGTAGTTATAGATGAGATGAGTCGGCAAAAAATTGGGGCAGCAATTATCGTGCGATCGGGTAAATTAGCAGGTATTGTCACCACTATCGATCTTTGTCAGGCATTGAGTGAGTTGTTGAAAGATGAATTTAGCGGCGTTGCTGAATAAAGAGTGGATTTGTTAAAAAGAAAGAGTACAGAAAACTCTT
>NZ_JADWDC010000042.1 GCF_020640915.1 Waterburya agarophytonicola KI4
TATCCCACTAATAACACACTCATTCTTAGTGTAATTAATTTTGCCTAAGTACTTACCTAGTCGCTCAGGGACGAGAACAAGAGGCAACTACAGTTCTCACCAAAATTTTAAAAGGTAACGTTCGGGAAAAAATCGAAGAAATTCGGCAGACGGTTTTACGCGAACGTCAACCTAAGTTTTCTGACCTTTTAACTAGAAGTGGCGGACTCCTCCCTATCGTTTGGGTCGGTATTGGCTTATCCCTACTCCAACAATTTATTGGGATTAACGTCATCTTTTACTACAGCAGTATTTTGTGGCGTGCCGTTGGTTTTTCCGAGCAGGATTCTTTAACTATTACGGTAATTACAGGAGCGGTAAATATTGTTACGACCCTGATTGCGATCGCCTTTGTCGATAAATTTGGTCGTAAACCCTTGCTGGTTTTAGGATCGATTGGCATGACCATAACCTTGGGAACATTAGCGGTGATTTTTGGTAATGCACCTGTAAATGCTGCTGGTAGTCCCACTCTGAGCGGAACTGCTGGTATTGCTGCTCTTTTGGCAGCGAATCTTTATGTGTTTTGCTTTGGATTCTCCTGGGGTCCTGTAGTCTGGGTACTGCTAGGAGAAATGTTTAATAACAAAATTCGCGGGGCTGCTCTTTCCATTGCTGCATCGATGCAATGGGTCGCCAACTTCGCCGTTTCTACTACCTTTCCACCAATACTGCAATATTTTGGACTGGGTACTGCCTATGGTCTTTACACGATTGCAGCAGCTATTTCCTTATTCTTCGTGATCTTTTTCATCAAGGAAACCAACGGCATGGAGCTAGAACATATGTAGGTATTTAACAATGAACAATTGATAATTAAAATACTAAAGATTTTTTTTTCCTGCACCATGCCCCTCTACAAACACTACCAGGCTCACTGGTATCGGTTCGTGCTGTGTCAACAGCATTATTTTCTCATCGTTTCAAATCGGATTTAAAGCAATGTTAAAAAGTTTTTTCTACAGCGTTCCTATTTTATTGTTCATCTCTACCGCCACCTCGGCAGTACCTGTTGGCGATCGCTATTTACTAGAACAGAGCGACCACAACTTGTACGGACAAGTCCCCTCGGTCAGACAACTATCGGATGTACAACCGACAGATTGGGCTTATGAAGCTCTACAATCGCTAGTACAACGTTACGGCTGCATCTCTGGTTATCCCGACTCAACCTTTCGCGGCGATCGCCCTTTGACTCGTTACGAGTTTGCTGTCAGTTTAAATTCCTGTCTCAATCAAATTGCTGACTTGGTTACTAATAATTCTGTCGAGTCAGGGGACTTATCTACAATACAAAGATTACAGTCTGACTTTGAAGCAGAATTAGCTAGCTTGGAGGGACGAGTTGATGAATTAGAGGGACGTACAGCAACCTTAGAAGACAATCAGTTTTCTACTACGACCAGACTTAGGGCTGAAATTATCACCGCCGTTACTGATAGCTTCGGTAATGGAGTTGGTAGCGACGGCGATCCCACCGAAACCTTCTTTGCCTATCGTGGTCGTCTTAACTTTGAAAGTAGCTTTACGGGAGAAGATCTGCTACGAGTCCGCCTGCAATTTGGCAACTTTTTTGATGAAGATAACAACAGTAAAATTGGTTTAGCTACGGGTACGGGAATGACCCGCCTTAATTTTGATGATAATAAAGTTAATGAGCTTAGTGTTCCTCATATCCGCTACTACTTTCCCGTAAGTGATTCTCTCTCCTTTGCAGTTGGTCCAGTCGGTATTGGCTACACCGATATAACAACTACCGTCACTCCTGCCGTAATTGCCGATGACGGAAATGGAGTTCCGTCACTGTTTGGTTCTTATAGTCCGATTTTTCGTAGAGGTGGCGGTGGTGTAGGTGCTAACTGGGAGTTTTCTGATGAATTGACCTTAACAGTCGGTTACTTGGCAGATAATCCCGATTCTCCCTTATCAGGAAACGGTTTATTTAACGGCGGTTACAATGCCCTGGCGCATTTAGTATATTTAGGCGATCGCGGAGGGGCGGGTTTGGCATACTCTCATGGTTACAGTCCCGAAGGTGGAGTTAATCTTACTGGTGGAACGGGTAGTGACTTAGCTAGTTCTCCCTTTGGAGATAATATCGCCACTTCTAACAACATTGTTGGCGCGCAGGGATTCTATCGCTTGGGCGATCGCTTCCAAATTCACGGTTGGGGTGGCTATATCTGGGCAAATGCGGAAAACTCTGGTTTGAGTGCTATTTCTGATGGTTTGGATGGCACTGATGCTCTTTTGGTTAACGCAGGCGATAATGCTAATAGTTGGTATGGGGCAATTGGTCTTTCTTTTCCCGATGTGGGAGGCGAGGGTAATCTACCAGGAATCCTCTTTGGCATACCACCCCATGTTACCTCCAGTGATGTTCGCGAAGAAGGTGATAATGCCTACCACCTCGAAGCATTTTATCGTATGAAGGTTAATGATAATATCTCAGTGACTCCAGGTGCTTGGGTAGTTTTGAATCCAGAAAACAATAGCGATAATGACACCCAGTATGTAGGAGTATTGCGTACCACCTTTAATTTTTAGCGATATACGAAGTTGAAGGAGATGTTACAAAACTTTTAAGTAACAGGATCTAGTTAATTAGAAAATAGTTGAGGTAGGAAACAAAAAACCCAAAATAGGAAATACCAGCGAATTTTATCTTGTTTTGGGTTTTTAAAAAGACGATCTAAAAACGATGAAATTTGAAAAATCTGAACGCCAACGATCGACGAAAGCCAAGTTTGTTTATTCAAACATGAGAATTACTTTCGTACTAATGCTCGCTTGTTTTGCAGCCTGGGGAGTTGCTGCGAATATGACCGATCCATTAGTCAAGGTTTTTAGCAAAATTTTCACCATGAGTACATTTCAAGCTGCTCTGGTTCAGTCTTGTTACTACGGTGCTTACTTTTGTTTGGCGTTACCTGCTGCATTCATTAGTAAAAGATATTCCTATAAAGTTGGAGTTCTTACTGGTCTTGGTTTAGCAACTATCGGTGCTTTTGCATTTTATCCAGCCAGCTTAATGATGACCTATGGCTTTTTCCTAGCAGCTTTATTTATCTTAGCAGCAGGTCTATCGATTTTAGAAACATCCGCTAATCCCTTTGTGATGTCGATGGGACCAGAGAAGAGCGCAACCCGCAGACTAAATCTGGCTCAGGCGTTTAATCCTCTTGGCACCAATTTGGGTGTTTTACTAGCTGCAACTTTAATTCTGCCTAACCTCAACCCCGCCACAGCAGCGCAGAGAGCAGCTATGTCCCCCGACGCATTATCTGCCGTTCGAGCAGCGGAACTCAAGGCGGTGATGACTCCCTATGTGGGAATGGCTTTTGCGCTACTAATTATTTGGGTAGCGATCGCCTTGATTAAAGTTCCCAGGTCTAATGAGCCGAAAGTACAGGATGCCCCAAACACCAATTTTCGTTCTACTCTAAGACGACTCCTTGCCAATCGCCACTATAGTTGGGGAGTTGTGGCTCAATTTTTTAACGTTGCAGCACAAACTTGTGTTTGGACATTCACGATTCAGTACGTCCAAGAGGCTATAGGGGGCAGCGAAGCGAATGCAGGGCAATATCTTCAATATAGCCTGCTGGTTTTTCTGGCTTCTCGTTTTGTTATGACTTGGGTAATGGGGTTTGTTCGACCAACTATTTTGTTAACAGCTCTAGCATTCTTGGGCAATATTCTCTGTGTCTATGCAATACTCAGTCCTGACATATCTGGGGTTTGGGCGGTTGTGTCTATCTCAGCTTGTTTGTCCCTAATGTTCCCCACCATTTATGGTGTAGCCCTATACGGTCTGGGGGAAGATACTAAATTTGGTGCTGCTGGATTGGTCATGGCAATTTTGGGAGGTGCGGTTATGCCACTCGTTCAGGGAGCATTAATGGATGCCTTTGGAGCTGCTTTTTCTTACATTACCCCAGCAATTTGTTTTCTGATTGTTGCTGGTTATGGTTTGTTCAACCTCAGAACTGTAAGAGCAGTAAGAATGTAAAAATGGCAAAACAGATAACGTTACCGTTACCCGAGCGGAAAAATAGACAAGGTTAAAACTGCCTATTATCTTTGATTTTTAATTCTAATACCAATTAAACGGAACTAAAATATATGATGAAAACAGCAAACCGCCCTACAAAAGTTATCTGTCTTGGGGAAGTATTATTTGATTGTCTTGCCGACCAAACTGGCAAAACAATATCGAATGTTACATCTTGGACTCCCTATCCAGGAGGCGCACCAGCAAATGTTGCCTGTGCCTTAGCAAAGCTAGGAACTCCTTCAGCGTTTATTGGTCGTGTGGGCAAAGATCGGCAGGGAGAACAATTGGTTCAACTCTTAGAATCAATTGGAGTAGATATTTCTGGAGTCCAATATGACGAACAAGCACCTACCAGAAAAGTATACGTTACTCGTTCTGTAGAAGGCGATCGCACTTTTGCAGGCTTTGGCGAGCGACTACTGGTTCACAGGCTATCCCTGCTTCTCTGATACAACGGTCAATTGTCCCAACACTAAGTTCTATCCCCAACCAATCAAAGAGAAATTCTAAGATTTTGCTTCTGCTTAATCGATAACGTACTCCCAGACTGGCGATGAAAGTGGCAAAAGCATTTCCTACCAAGACATATTCCGTCAGTTTCAAGTTACGAGTTCGACCTTTAACAGTCGAAGTAATTCCTTCTCCTGGCTGAGACTGAGATTGATGTCCACAACTGCAACTGGCTTGATAGTAGTGATGTAGCTGACAGACTATTTTCAATCCTCCTTCGGTTGTTTCTAGTTCCAGAACGTGATGTCCCATATAAGGAAGGAGTCGAGTTATTAACCAGCTTTGCCTGATTACAAGCACTACACTGACTTGGGGAATGAGAGATTATTTCATCTATCTTCAGTATTTGACTGCGCCCAAACCCCTTTGCACCTTTCTGTTTTCCTGCTTTTCTTTTCGCTATGGAATTCTTTTTCTGTTTCTCTTGAAGGCTACTTGTTCTTGAGGACTTGGCTGATTTTGCTTGATTCTGAAACGGATTATCCAGAGATGGTGGTTGAGAACTATTATTTGAATCTAAATTATTTTTCTCCCATTGTTCAACGGCATAGAGATGTAGATTATCTGCTACTTCTACCAATCTTTCCTTGGACAAAGATTGGAAGTAATCCCGATTCATTTGAGCTAAATCTTCTTTGCTTAGTCGAGCCAGGGTTGATTAGCTTACAGCAATATGAGCGCAGCAAATTACTTTTTTTTTGAGGGGGGGAGTGAACGCTTACGCCCAACCAGCGTAAATCTCGTTCGGAAACAATTCCCACGAGGCGATCGCCCTGCTTAATGGGTAGGTGACGAATTTGATGCTCGTCCATCATATTTATGATGCGAGATACTGAGGTTTCAGGATCGGCAAAATAAGGAAAGGGACGCATCACAGCCGAGACAGAAGGCATTTGCTTGTAATCTAATAGCATGGCTATCGAGCTAAATACAACAGCCCCAGTTTAAACATTTTGTAGCCGAGGATCTCAAATAAATCTTAAAAAAAGATAAATAAACAGACGAATACAGAGAGAGACAATGATAAAACTAACTACTTAAGCAAAGCGGTACTAGCAGTGAAATATTTGAGGCTCTATTTTCCCGTATGGTTATTGTTATTTCCCATTAAAATTTCCCAGGCTGCCTGGGCAGCTTCTTGTAGGCGATCGCCCAAACTAGCAATCTCATCTACAGTTTTCTGCCAATTTGTCTCAACATCTTTTTGAATCATCGTTACAGAATGTTCAATTCTTTTGGGATCAAGTAGTTGATTCTGCTCTAATGCCTCTCTCGCACTACGGACAGCATTTAGATAGGCATCTTGTGTAATGGTTTGAGCGTTTTCAATTTCCGACTGCGCTCTAGTTTTAATTGCTTCTACCAAAGCTTTTGTTTCGGCTTTAATTTTGTCATCTTGTCCCGCCATTTCTTGTTCTACTAAATCATTCGTTTCGGGACTTACGCGAACTATCTCGGTTTCTTTGTTGTTAGGATTAGGTTGCTCGACGCTCATGATTTATGCTCCGAATTATTGGGTATTGCTATTTTAATCTTAATGAATTAATTCTGGTAAAGCGATCGCTTTAAAAATACTGGTCGATAACGTTTTATAAGCGGGTATTTTCCAAACTACGACGAGGATTAAAATTACTTCCTTGACGCAGCTTCTCGTAATACTCTCGCTCTTGAGTAGTCAAGTTTTTGGGGGTGACAATTTTGAGCTTAACGATTTGGTCGCCGCGCTCGCTTTTTGCCGATTTCCAACCTTTATTTTTCAACCGTAGAGACTGTCCTGAATTTACACCTGGTGGTACTTTCATAGTGACGCTACCGTCAGGAGAGGGGACTTTAATTTCTGTTCCCAATACTGCCTCTACTGGGGTAATAGGCACTTCGCAGATAAGATTATTTCCCTCTAGGGTAAATATGGGATGGGGTTGCAAGCTGACTTTTAAATATAAATCTCCCCGTTGTTGACTATAAGGGTTAGGCTGTCCTTTACCTTTGAGACGAATCCGAGTCCCTGGTTTTGCCCCTGGGGGAATCCGCACCTTAATGGTTTCTCCATTTAATTGCAGATGTTGCTGACTGCCATGAAAAGCCTCGGAGAAAGTCAGAGTAATAGCCGCTTCACTATCGGCAACAGGCATATTGGAAAATCCACCGCCAAAAGCAGACTCGAAACCGCCAAAACCTCCAGGGCTGCCAGTGCGATAACTGTAGGTTTTACTACCCGTACCCATTCCGCCAGACATACCCCCAAAACGCCCTAGTAGTTCGTTAATAAAGTCATCAAACCCAGCGTATTGAGAAAAGTCTGCACCCATACCAGCCCCAGGAGGTGTTCCCGCAGCAGCCTGTTGCCAATATTGACCGTATTGATCGTATTTAGCTCGCTTTTCTGGGTCGGACAGCACTTCTTGGGCTTCGTTAACTTCCTTAAACCGTTGTTCGGCTTGTTTATCTCCTTGATTGAGATCGGGATGATATTTTCTGGCTAGTTTACGATAGGCTTTTTTAATTTCTTCAGGAGATGCGCTTTTGCTAACTCCTAGAATTTTGTAATAGTCTTTAAAATCCGTTGCTGGCACTTTTGCATTCACCTCCTGAATTTGTGTAATTTTTTGCTAAGGGCGAATGACTATCCGCCCCTACGAGATGTGTATCTTAATCAAATCAGCTAAGATTGACTTTGACGACTTTGTTTTTTTCTGCTTCTGCTTTGGGTAAAGTTAAGTGCAAAATACCGTCTTTATATTCAGCATTCACTTCATTATTTTTTACCCTGGCTGGTAAAGGAATTACCCGACGGAAGCTACCATAGCGAAATTCACTGCGAGTCATGCCATCTGCTTCGGTTTTAGTTTCGGATTTGCGTTCTCCACTAATAGAAATAGATTCGGCTGCCACTTGAATATCAATATCCTTGGCATCCATGCCAGGAATTTCTAGCTTTAGCTGTACTGCTTCTGGAGTTTCAGACATTTCCGCAGCAGGAGCAAAACCTGCGCTTTTGATATTAGAAGTTGTCGGAACTAAACTATCAAACAGACTGTTCATTTCCTTTTGCAAGCTGTCAATTTCAGTGAAAGGTTGCCAACGAATCAAAGACATGGTTAATACCTCCAAAACTTGGTAGATTGAATTGAATTGTGACTGATAATCAAACTGTGAGTCATTTGTTGTTATCTGTTATGTTCTTTGCTCACAGTTATAAGTATAAAAGAAGTCTTTAAAACAAAGGTTCGGTTTTATGTCCCCTATAGGTAGGGATTTTTCTATTTTCCATCGTCCGCACACCGTTCGCCCTTACTATTTTGACGGATTATTGGGATGCAATTGGTCAATTGCCTAAGACAAGGGATTATTAATAATGTATTGGCATTGGCGAATTTTGTTGAGTGCTGCTTCATTACGGATAATGTGTTCGTAATAATTTCGTTGCCATATTTTTGTTCCTGGCGCGTTGCGATGCTTGTAAACCAGTGACTAAAGCTGGTGTAGAAAGCTTATTCCAGTCAGGATTTGAAAACCGATTCAAAGATTCAATAATAACTTTTTGCCTGTTCTTTTTGTACTCCATTTCAACTTGAGAGCCTATTATCAATCGCTCTTTACAAGCGGTTAATGCTTGAAGATACTTCATACTTATGTCTGATTTCCGAATTCTATAAAAATCTAGTAGTATATTGGTATTTACAAAAAGCAGGGCATCTAATTCTTGTTCTTGACCTTGTTTTGATTTGTGGTTTAGCACACTTAAATCTGCTTATTGGGAATTTTTTTATCAGTTATATTTATACGGCACAAAAATCCACTAAGCTTGGGGTTTTATAGAACTTTTGACTAAGATTATCCTGCTAATCATAACTTGCAGTTCTTCAAACGTCATTTTAGATGCAAAAAAGCCACAACCTAGTCAAAGATTGTGGCTAAAAACTTAAGAGGGATTTAAATTGTCATCAGATTAATAATCAAAATCTCCCCCCATACCTGCGCCAGTAGGAGATGCTGACTTAGGTTCTGGTTTATCAGAAACAATACATTCAGTAGTCAAGACCATCCCTGCAATAGAAGCAGCATTTTGCACCACTGCGCGGGTAACTTTGGCAGGATCGACTACCCCCGCCTCAAACAGATCGACAAATTCGTCAGTCGCAGCGTTATAACCGACATTAAACTCTAGTTCTCTAACTCGCTCGGCAATTACCGATCCGTTTTGTCCTGCATTATCAGCAATGCGCTTGAGGGGTGCAGCTAGGGCGCGGGCAACAATACTCGCACCAATTAATTCTTCGCCCATTAAGTTATCTGCCGACCATGCTTCTAGTTCGGGAATAAGGTGCACCAGGGTAGTACCGCCTCCAGGGACAATCCCTTCTTCCACTGCTGCTTTGGTGGCGTTGATAGCATCTTCTAAGCGTAGCTTACGGTCTTTCATTTCGGTTTCGGTTGCAGCACCGACTTTGATTACTGCTACCCCACCCGCTAGTTTGGCTAAACGCTCTTGCAGTTTTTCTTTGTCATAGGAAGAGTCAGTTTCCGACATCTGACGGCGAATTTGTTCGCAACGAGCTTTTACCGCAAACTCGTTACCCTCTGCCACTATAGTTGTATGATCTTTGGTAATCGTGACGCGACGGGCTTTACCTAAGAAATCTAGCTCGACTTTTTCGAGGGTTAATCCTGCATCTTCAGTAATAACTTTACCGCCAGTGAGGGTGGCAATATCTTCCAGCATCGCTTTACGGCGATCGCCAAAACCAGGAGCTTTAACCGCAGCAATGTTTACTACTCCACGCATTCTGTTAACTACTAGAGTAGCCAAGGCTTCTTTCTCAATATCTTCAGCGATAATTAATAGGGGTTTGCCAGCGCGGGCGACTTTTTCGAGGATGGGTACGAGATCCTGAATTAAGGAGATTTTTTTATCGGTAATGAGGATACTAGGCTCATCTAATACTGCCTCCATCCTCTCTGTATCGGTGGCAAAGTAGGGAGAAATGTAGCCTTTATCAAAGCGCATCCCCTCGGTAATTTCTAATTCTGTGGTCATGGACTTACCTTCTTCTAAAGAGATAACCCCTTCTTGACCCACTTTTTCCATTGCTTCGGCGATCATCTTGCCGACTTCCTCATCATTACCTGCGGAAATTGCGCCGACTTGGGCGATCGCTTTTGAATCATTGACAGGACGAGAGCGATCGCTAATTTTATCCAGCAAATAGTTAGCAGCCTTATCAATACCTCGTTTTAGGTTAATCGGATTTGTCCCTGCTGCCACATTACGCAATCCTTCTTTCACCATCGCGTGAGCCAGCACAGTGGCGGTAGTTGTGCCATCCCCTGCTGCATCGTTAGTTTTTGCAGCAGCCTGACGAATTAAAGCCACACCAGTATTTTCGATATGGTCTTCTAGCTCAATTTCTTTAGCAATGGTTACACCATCATTGACAATTTGGGGTGCGCCATAGCTTTTCTCTAAAACTACATTGCGTCCTTTGGGTCCAATAGTGACGGCTACTGCTTCGGCTAAAGTATCAATGCCTCGCTCTAAAGCTTTACGTGCTTCATCGTTAAAACGAAGTTGTTTTGCCATGGTTCATTTACTCCTTAGATATGTGTAAAATTGAAGTTCAAAAATAAACGACTATATTTGCATGGGTGCGAAGATTAAATTACGGTGGCTAAAATATCTTTTTCTGACAGTAATACATAGTTCTCACTGCCCAACTTAATATCTGTGCCAGCGTATTTTGAGTAAAGTACCTTATCCCCTACTTTTACTTCGATAGGAGTACGACTACCATCATCATTTCTTTTACCGTCTCCAACCTCAACTACTTCACCAATTTGGGGCTTTTCTTTGGCTGAGTCGGGTAATAGAATTCCCCCCGCTGTCTTTTCTTCTGCTGCTTGAACTCTGAGAAAAATGCGATCGCCTAAAGGCTTAACTGTAGATGTTTGTAGGGCTAAAGTTGCCATGAAAAAATTCTCCTAACTATTAAATACAGGAATTAACAGAATATTTATCAATAATTTAGAGGAAATGAATTTTAAACCCACTTCCTCTAAATTATTTATGCCGAAGCTAACTCTAGATTCTCTTCAGAATCAGCTTTTGGTAAAGAACTGGCTGGGTTCGTCTGTTCGAGATTAATCTTGACTACTTTTTGCTTGGCTTCTTCTACTTTAGGTAATATTAAAGTCAAGATACCGTCTGTATAATCTGCTTTGACTTCAGTATTAACTACTGCCACGGGTAAAGAAATTTGGCGGTAGAATTTGCCGTAATTAAATTCTGAATATGAATATCGAGATGATTCTGTTTCTAAAGCACGACGTTCTCCAGAAACGGTTACAGATTTTCTCCTTGCTTCAATATCAATATTTTGGCGATCGACTCCAGCCAGAGACAGGCGCACAATCAACTTGTCATCATGGTCTAATAGTTCGACTGGGGGTTGCCAAGAATTATAATTTTGACTCCCTCCCTCCATTTCGTTAAAGACGCGATCAATTTGATTGCGTAAAGAATCCATTTGCTCAAAGGGTGAAAAGCTCACAATTTTCATAACGAAATTTCCTCCGTTGTATATGCAACTCAACAAACCGTTGAATAAATAAAATTAACTAGTGAAAAATTTCCTAAGCTTAACTAAATCACTGTTTAGAGTGTGATTAGTACTCCCGCTTGGTTATTGCTAATATAGCAAAGCTATTTTTTGGTTGACAACTATTTTCCAAGTAGGGTTTCCCGAACTAGTCTTTTATATAAATATAAAAATATACAACAATGCCTAATGTAACTAAGTCCGACCATCCATCTAAGTATCACTGCTGTTTTTGCCATCACTTTAATTTGGAAGGACATCGTTGGGGCTATTGTGAATTGCTTAATGTCTATGTCAAAGGAAATATAGATGCTTGTCAGCTTTCTGTTCCACCTTTTGTTTCCATTAAGGAATTGCCAGACAATCAGATAGCTAAATCTAAATAGTAAAAATTAAATACTAATTTGATTTGGGCAAACTTTTCCTTGCTCGATTTGGGCAATGTTGGACAGGGTGGTTTCGGCAATATTTTCTAAAGCATCGGTGGTAAAAAATGCCTGGTGTCCTGTAATAATTACATTAGGGAAGGTGAGTAGCCTTTGAAAGATATCGTCTTGAATAATTTCTGCGGATAAATCTTCAAAAAACATATTGCTTTCCCGTTCGTAAACATCTAAGGCTAAATGGCCGATCTGAGAAGATTTCAAGCCTTTGATAACTGCTTGGGTGTCTATCAAAGCACCACGACTAGTATTAATCAACATCACTCCTGGCTTCATTAGGGCGATCGCCTTATCGTCAATTAGATGATGATTTTCAGCAGTTAAAGGGCAATGAAGACTGATAATATCCGACACCGTAAGCAAGTCTTTTAAGTCCACATAGTTCCCATAGCGATCGCCAAATTCTCGATCAGGATAGGGATCGTAGGCGAGTACCTGACAGCCAAAACCGTGGAGTATTTGACCTGTAATGCGCCCGATTTTCCCCGTACCAATAATACCAACCACACGGTTATGCAGATCGAAACCTAAGAGTCCTTCCAGGGCAAAATTACCTTCCCGCACGCGGTTATAAGCTTTATGAGTCTTGCGATTGAGGGTGAGAATTAAAGCGATCGCGTGTTCTGCAACAGCATAGGGAGAATAGGCAGGAACTCTGACTACACTCAGCCCCAATTCTTGAGCTACTTTTAGATCGACGTTGTCATATCCCGCACATCGCAGGGCAATTAGTTTTACTCCTTGGTCAGCTAAAATCTCTAGTACAGGGCGATCGAGGATATCGTTAACGAAAACGCATATCGCAGGAAATTCCTTGGCTAAAGCTGCCGTGACTAAATCTAAATTTGGGGTAATGAAATAGAGATCGTGATCGTATTTCTGATTGACTTTTTCTAAAAATAGGCGATCGTAGGATTTAGAACCAAATACAGCAACTTTCATTAATGAAATTCTTCTCCCAGAAGATAGTATTTATCGTTGTTAGCTATACTAGACTAAGAATTTTTGTGTATACATCTTCCCCAATACTTGCCCGAACTGCTGGTTCTAGAGAGTGAAGTAAATCACAGTTGAGACGAAAAGCATAGTTAGCTTCATTAACGATCTCAGTAGCTAATTCTTCATCTATGGGGAGAGAGTTTAGAGCATCTCGATATTGTAACTTAAATTCTTTTATTGCACCTATAGAAAGTAGAGTATCAAATTCATAAAACCGAGTCCCTACTTCTTCGGGCAAATCGAAGGCGTTACGAATAATGTTTTTTAAGCCTTGCCCCCCAGAGAGATCCCCTAAATAGCGAACATAAGCATGGGCAACCAGCAGAATCGGTTCGGTCGCGGAAATTTGATGCAAACGGGATACATAATCTCTGGCTGCTTCTGAGGGAGAAATTTCCACGTTCCAGCGATCGCCATAGTAATATGCTAAATCTGCTTCTAAATTTTCCTTGCGGTTGAGTTGGGGAAAATAGATCGAGTTAATAACTATATGGTCGCGATGCTTTAATAGTTCCTCTTCTAAAACACTATAAACAAAATATAAATTACTTAATAGTTGGCGAAAAGGCTCTTGTTCGATCGCACCTTGCAAAAAACATTGCATATATGCCGTATCTTCTGCCAGGCGATGAGATTTCTGTGTTCCTTGTCTGAGTTGGGTGGCTAAGTTGTTTGTCATGTTAATAGGGAAGTAGGAGAATATATTGTTATTGATCTTGAGGATAAGCTTTGTAATATGCTGCCATTTCAGGTTCGGAAACTAGGCGTTTGAGTGATTCTTGGCGAGAAAGCATTAATATTTGCGCAATTTTGCCAATTTCGCCATCTGTGAGATCGGTTTGCGACAATTCGTCTAATAATTGATGGTAGGTTGCGTCTAGCTGATGATAAAGCTTAAACCGTACTGCTTGAGGTTTGGATTTGGTCATGATTTTCATTTTTTCTGTCTTCTTTATTATTTTGCGTTAACCCAGTCTTGAGGTTTAAGAAAGAAATCTGTTAATTCTGCTTCGGGGCTTCCTGGTTCGGGGGTATAGCCATACTCATAACGCACTAAGGGAGGTAAAGACATGAGAATTGATTCGGTACGTCCGTTAGTTTGTAGACCAAAAATAGTGCCGCGATCGTATACTAAATTGAACTCTACATAGCGTCCCCGTCGATATAGCTGGAAGTTTCTTTCTTTTTCTCCATATTCATTATCTTTTCTGGCTTTCACGATGGGGGCATAGGCTGGCAAGAATGAATTACCGCAACTCTGAATAAAGGCAAATATCTCAGACCAACTACGATTTACCTGACCGACTTTATTACTATGAACCGCAGCAGGGCTATCGCTTTCGGAACCGCAGTATAGATTACTTTTGCCGTCTTGATAATCAAAGAAGATTCCACCGATGCCCCTAGCTTCCTGGCGATGTTTGAGATAGAAATAGCGATCGCACCATAGTTTAAAAGTAGAGTAGTATTCTGGGTGATGCTTGTCGCAAGCTTGCTTAATGGTTTGATGAAAATGTACCGCATCTTCAGTGAAAGCATAGTAGGGAGTCAAATCTACTCCACCGCCAAACCACCAGACGTTACCCGCCTCAAAATAGCGATAATTAAGATGCACCGTTGGTACATAAGGATTGCGGGGATGCAGCACCATTGAGGTTCCCGTCGCGTAAAAACCTTGACCTGCTGCTTCAGGATGCTGTACTAAAATCGAAGGAGGAAGACTATCTCCCCATACCTCGGAAAAGTTTACTCCTCCCTGTTCAAAGACTCCCCCATCTTTAATGACGCGAGAACGTCCACCTCCCCCTTCTTCCCGCTCCCACTTGTCTTCGATGAACTTAGCTTGACCATCTAGCTGTTCTAAACCCTGACAAATATTATCTTGCAATTGCTGTAAAAACTGTTTAACTTGTTCCCGTGAATTGGCAGGAGGCAAGTTAGATGTACTAGCGACAGTGGATTTGGTGGCGGTTTGACTATTCATTGGCTGACTTGTTTCTTGTTTTTATCTCTTCTCTATACATAACTATATAGCAATATAGCTAGCCTTAATTTTTTGTTTACAAAACTCTAAATAGCAGAAGATCGCAGTCAGTATGCAATACTACGGCATTTTCAAATATTAGACAGGCTATAAATTACAAAATAATAACTACCCGATAAAGCACATTTATTTGTGTATGCTATTTATATAGCCAATTAGTCATATAGATATTTAAGATGGTTGCCACTACACCCCAGCCTACAGTCAAAACTTCTACCGAAGAAACTCTACTCTCTCCTCGTTTCTACACGACAGATTTTGATGCGATCGCTAATATGGATATTTCTGATCAGGAAGAAGAATTAAAAGCGATGATTACAGAGATGCAGACGGACTATAACCGCTATCATTTTGTTCGGGATGAAGAGTTCAATAAAGTTCAATAAGAAAAAGTCGAGGTCAAACTCTAATGCCAATTTTTCTGAGGCAAAGTAACTTTTACTGTCGTGCCAACATCTATCTCGCTGGTTAAATTAATCTGACCATGATGAAGATCAACGAACTTTTTGACGATTAGTAGTCCTAGTCCAGTACCAGGAATGCGACGGACATTTTGACCCCGATGAAAAGGCTCAAATAACTGTTTCAAATAATCTGAAGGAATACCAATACCTTGGTCTGTAATTTGTATTTGAACTTCACCTGTCAAAAATTTTAATGTAACTTTGACTTCTCCTCCTTGAGGCGAATATTTGATGGCATTAGATAATAGATTAGCCATAATAGATCGCATTAATTTTTCATCCAAATTAACTCTGACTTTTTGTTGAGAACAATCAAAAGTAATCTGATGTTTATTTTCTGCACTAAGCTGTATTTCTTCAACACATTGACGACACAGTTTTTCTAAGCAGATGAGTTGGGGATTAAATTCCAATTTGCCTGTCTCGGCTCGATTGATAGTTAAAATATCGTCGAGCAACTGCACCATATTTTTGACCGAATTTTGAATTCTACTAAGATTGCGCGATCGCTTATGAGGATTTTGCCAAACACTAGGAGAATTTTCCATTAGCTGTGCTGCTGCTAACACAGTGCTTAGAGGAGTCCGAAATTCGTGGGAAGCCATGGAGAAAAAACGAGTTTTAATGGCACTGAGTTCTTTTTCTCTTTCTAATGCCAGACTTATTTCTGACAAACGTTTGCGTTCGGTAATATCTCGCTGTACGGAAATCCAGTGAGTGTATAAACCTCGTTTATTTGCTACTGCCACAATACTAAACTCGACCCAAAATTCTGAACCATCCTTACGATAATTAATCGTCTCTACAGTGATAGGTTGCCATGTAGCTAGAGCTGCTCTAACTTTAGCTAAAGCTTGGCGGTTAGTTTTTGGTCCTTGGAGAATACGGGGGGTTTTGCCGATAACTTCTTTAAGGGTATAGCCTGTAGTGCGGGTAAATGCTTCATTGACATAAATAATTCTCGGTCCTGGTTCGTCAATAGGTTCTGCTTCGGTGATCAATACGGCATCGTTGGTATTGATTACTACGGATTGCAATAAACGTAATTGCTCTGCTTGTTCCTTTTGTTCGCTAATATCCGCCACTACCGCCACAATGCCATTAACTCGATTCTCGCTATCAGTTAAAGGTGCAGCCGAAAAAACGATATCAATTTCTGTACCATCTTTTTTTTGTCGTCTTATTTCTAAACTCGGGGGAGTAGTTCCCTGGAGTATTTTTTGTTTAATAGCATGATATTGATGAACTTCGGTAGTGTCGATCACAGGATTAGGTTGACCAAATATTTCTGCTTCTTGCCAACCAAACATCTTTTCCGCAGCAGGATTCCAGATGCTAACTCGTTCCTCTAGATCGACAGTAAAAATAGCCCGAGGAGAAGCTGCAATAAGAGACTGAAGAGTTTGATTAGTATGTCTTAAAGCCTGTTCTGTACGTTGTCGCTCTAGTATTTCATTTTTTAATGCTTGGTTAGTTTGAGCTAATTCTTGGGTACGGCATTTGACTCTATTTTCCAAATCGGTATTGAGTTGTTTTAGTCGAGTATAAAGTTCGGACTGTTGGATTGCGATCGCAACTTGAGTGGCTAATTGTTTCATTAGTTCCACTTCTAAAGGTTGCCATTGTCGAGTTTTACTACATTGGTGGGCAATTAGTAGTCCCCAGAGATAGGGACTTGCAGCTTGAGATGCTGGAGATTGAGATATATTCCTGGTTTCTTGGATTATTGGCACAACTAACTTTGCCTGGACTCCAAATTGTTTGACAAAGTCAACCAAACACTCTTCTACATCATCCTTTTCAATATTTGTAATGGTGCGAATTTTACCCTGAACATAAGCTTGATGAGATTCTCTCGGAAAAACTTCTGCGGGAAATATTTGTCCCAAAATATGAGGATAGGGAGATATTACTGTTTCGGTAATCGCACTACCTGTCCCATCTTCCCCGATACGATAAATTAAAACGCGATCGCAATCTAAAAATTCTCGAACTTTCGTCACCGTTGTGTTTAAGACATCATTCAAATTCAAAGATTTGCCAATTTGTTGAGCAATTTGATTAATTAATCTTTCTCTCTCGCTTTGTTTCCAGAGATTGATTTCTGCTTGGCGACGACGAATGATTTCTCGACAAATCAGATAATAAAACAGTAATAAAATAATTAAGAACAATATTGATAATAGTTGCATATATCAAACTAACTATCTCTAAAAAAAAGCAGGACTGTTTAGTCACGTACAGCCCTGGGGAGGAATCTAGTTGAATACTGGCTCAAAATTGTTAAATAGTAATCCAGCCAAAAGCTGCTAAAGCTACTGCCAAGGTTAATAAACCGAGTAAACCTGCACCAGCGAAAGTTAAAATTTTAGCAACCAGTAATACTGGTGCGGGGGGCAAGTATGGTTGACTACTAGACCAAGCATAATCTCCTTCTTGGTGGGCAAAATAACCCATGTCCTCTAATTTAGAACGATAATCTGCTCCATAACGGGGCATTCTCGCAAAAGGAGTTTCGCCTTCAATACGCTGAGGTAAGATACGTCTTCTTTGATAGGGAACAATATCATCACCGAAGTTATCAAGATACTCTTCACTATCTAATAGATCATCAATAAAACCTGCTAGTCCTTTGGTTGCTAACACAATTGACCAGGCAAGTTTTTCGCGATCGCTATAAACATTTCGTCCTAAAACCCGCTGAATGCACATTTCCACAAAGCGATAATTACTGTTGGGTTCGTAATTGCGTCTTCTAAAAGTATCGGAAAGCAATAAACCACGAATAAATTCCCTTACAGTAATCTGACCAGCCCGTAGCTGTGATTCTAAGCTTTTTTCGCGATTGCTAGCTAAAATCTGCTGTTCATTAAAGATTTGTCGATATGCAGCCCAAATTAACCCCTGAAACTCAGAATTAGAGAGCAGATTTTCTGCATTATAAATCCAAGATTGTTCATCGCCAGGGATTTCGTAATTCAAAACTCGCTGATTTTGACTTGAAGGTGAATATTCTAGGAGAGGAATCGCCATATTTATTACTTTATTTAAACTTTATTTGAAAATTGGAATAATAATAGCTGCAAACTATTTAAGTCCTATTCTTTATGAGATTAGTAGCTAAAAGTAAGTAAAATGGTGAGGAAAACGGAAAGAAATCGGAAAGTTTTCCACCAGATCGACTACCAACTAGGAAAAGATTTTTGTCTCAACGTCACCGAAATAATGGGTCTGAAGCCCCGTGGCTTCTAGCACGGCTTTATATTCTTTGGTATTCATGTGTGATATAACTTGTTGTATGAAGTCAATACTAACAATAGTTTGCAAGCTCAACCCATCTAAAGAAGTAGTTAAAAAGATTGATACTACTCTTGAGATGTTTGCTGCTGCTTGTAACTATGCCAACAAAGAAGTTAAGCCAGCTATAACCAGCAAAACGACTATTCAATCTTTGGTTTATCAAACAATTAGAAGTGAATATAATTTGTCGGCTAACTTAGCTGTTAGGGCTTGCGCGAGGGTTGGTGCTAATCGTAAGACCGCTAAAAAAGACAAGAAGCCAGTTAAAGAATTTAAGCCAGCTTCGGCTGATTACGATGCTCGGATTTTTGCTTTTCGCGAGGGAGATTGGTCTGTTAGCTTGACCCTCGTTGGCGGTAGAGAGCATATTCCAATAGTTACCAGTAACTATCAGATTGGTAAGCTCAAGGGCAGTAAGCCAACATCCGCACAACTTTGTAAACACAAAGATGGTAACTACTATATTCATATTCAAGTAAAGGATGAAGCACCGAAGCCGATTGACTCCGACAACGTAATCGGGGTTGATTTTGGGCGTACTGATATAGCAGTTACTTCCGACCACAACAAATGGTCTGGCAAAGAAATTCGCGATGTTAGAGACAAGCATTCTAAACAACGCGCTAATCTTCAGAAAAAAGCATCGAAAGGCACACGCAGTAGCAGACGTAGATGTCGCACACTGCTGAAACGGCTGTCGGGCAAAGAGAAAAGATTTCAACGCCATGTGAATCATGTCATAAGTAAAACCATAGTTCTGAGTGCCAAACAATCTAATAGTATTATTGCTATTGAAGATTTGACTGGCATTAGAAAAAGAACTAACCAACAGCCTAGAAGTAAAACTGAAAGAAGACGTTCTAATTCTTGGGCATTTTTCCAGCTTCGTACATTTCTTGAATACAAAGGACTGATTAATGGAATCGAGGTGTTGCCAGTTAGTCCCCGTTATACCTCTCAAACCTGTCATGCTTGTATGCACTTGGGCTTGAGAAGCGGAAAAAGATTCAAATGTACGAATAGTATCTGTGGTTGGCATGGCGACGCTGATGAAAATGCAAGTTATAACTTGTCAATTATTGGTGGGGTTGTAACTCTCCATCGAGGTTCGGATTCTTTGTCTTGTGCATTGGATTCAGGGCTACTGAAACGCCAGGATTTAGCGATGGGGCAAAAGCCTGTGCGCTTCAGCCAGAGGTGAAGTTACAACATAGATAGTTTCTTTGTAAGTTATAACTAGTCAACTAATCATTCTATTACCCCTGAACAAAACGGATTCTGATGCGAATTCTTCTGATTGAAGATGATTTTAATTTAGCAGAGACTTTGGCAGAAGCAATTACTGACCAAAGATACGTTGTTGATGTGGCTAATGATGGGGAGTCGGCATTAGATTATCTTGAAGTCCTTGATTATGATTTACTTTTGTTAGATGTGATGCTTCCCGATTTTAATGGGATCGATCTCTGTCAAAAATTGCGATCGCAAGGATATCAGATGCCAATCCTGATGATTACGGCTTTAGACACAATTAGCGATAAAATCACAGGATTAGATGCAGGAGCAGATGACTATATCATCAAACCAATAGACTTAGGGGAATTGTTTGCTCGAATTCGCGCCCTATTACGGAGAGGCAGCACTTCGGTAGCACCCATTTTAGAATGGGAAAAGTTACGATTGAATCCTAGTAGCTATGAAGTCACCTATTCCGAACAACCAATACGTTTAACTCCCAAAGAATATAGTATTTTGGAGCTTTTATTAAGAAATGGTAGACGAGTTCTCAGTCGTTCCGTAATAATTGACAGTATCTGGTCATTGGAAGCTCTTCCTGATGAAGATACGGTCAAAGTTCATATTAGAAGCTTGCGTCAAAAGTTAAGAAAAGTAGGTGCGTCAGTAGATTTTATAGAAACTGTTCACGGTATAGGATATCGGCTTAATAAGGTCAACGATTAACAATCTTGATTTTCTGCTTCAAACTTCCAAGCGATCGCCATTCCCCATCTTTTAGCTATCTCAATCTCTCAATTAATTTATCCCCCACCCGTAAAGCATTAGCAATGACGGTTAACATGGGACTCACCGCAGCACTAGAAGGAAAGAAACTACTATCAACCACATAGAGATTATCAACATCGTGGGTACGACAGTTGAGGTCGAGTACGGAAGACTGGGGATCTGATCCAAAGCGACAAGTACCACATTGATGAGCTACTACCTGGATAGGTGCATTACCATAGGGATGAATACCACGAGATTTTTTATCTGTCGCTTTCAGAACTTCTTGCCAGCGATACAATAGGCGATCATGAGCTTCTAAGTTATTGGGAGTATAGTCAAGATGTAATTTTTCTCCTTCGACATAGACTCTATTTTGGGGATCTGGTAAATCTTCCGTTTGCAACCACCAACCAATGGAGTTTTTAGCTAATTTCTTCAACCCAAACCCAGGCATTAGTTTCGCTGCGATGGATAAAATTGGGGGAGATTCCGAGAAAATCACGTCTTGCAGGATACCACCTGAGTCTTGAATGTGTCCCATGGGGTAAGGAAAATCCTCGTCCCCCCAATAGAAATCATTGATCTGCATACTACGCTGAAACAAACCAGTATTAGGCTTGGGAGACTGTTGTAAAATTACCGTCATCAGTTGTTTCATTAAGTTACGCCCGACTAAATCGGAACTATTTGCTAGTCCATTGGGATATTTCTCATTTTGCGATCGCAATAGTAAGGCAGCAGAATTAATTGCCCCGCAGGAAAGCACCACAATATGGCTCATAAAAAGATAAAATTGTCCATTTACCTCTGCTTGAACTCCTTTTACTTCTGTTCCCGTAGGATTAGTATGTAAAGCAACTACTTTTGCCGAAGTTTTGAGGGTAATATCACCCCCCGCTTTAATAGCTGGACTCACTCCTGTATCTTCCGAGTCGGTACGTCCTTCGTCACCAATACCAATGGGGAGATAAGCAGGATGTAAACCGTATTTCGTCAAGCGATCGCCTAATTCTTTAATCTGCTCAATGCGATCGACTGGAGGCAAGGGGAAATCCTGACTCCGAGGAGGTTCGGTAGGATCGTCCCCAGCTTTCCCGTGAGCCTGATAGAGCTTTTCTGCTGCGGTGTAATAAGGTTCAAAATCCTCATAGGTTAAACCCCAGGCGGGAGAAATGCCTTCTTGGTGTTGTACTTGTTCAAAATCTTTTTCCCTGAGACGTAATAAAACCCCGCTATAGATTTTAGTATTGCCCCCCACACAGTATTTAGTCTGAGGAAAAAATGGTTCACCACCGCGATCGTACCATTGCTCTGGGGCGTGATAGTCTTCTTTTTTAAATAACTCATCTTCAACTAATTCTGAGCTTTCTTTAGCGGTAAATTCACCCTGTTCTAATACTAAAATCTTCTTACCCGCATCGGCTAATTTACGGGCGATCGTGCCACCTCCCGCACCAGTGCCAACAATAATTACATCGTAAAAGCGATCGTCAATAATCATTTTTTCTCCCTTGGTTCTCGGTTATTACTTCGGTCTAATCTTGATAATGAAAACGACAAGCTACAACCAAAATGCTGTCTTTTGCGATTTGATAAACCAGTCTGTGTTCGCTATTAATACGTCGCGACCAATAACCTGAAAGATTTGCTTTCAAAGCTTCTGGTTTGCCAATTCCATTAAAAGGATTTCGTTGAATATCTTTGATTAGAGCATTAATTTTTTTAAGTAGCTTTTTATCATTTTGTTGAAACCATAAATAATCAGCCCATGCTGCTTCTGTAAATGTAAGTTTTATTCTTCAATGAGTTCTCTTTCGATGAACTTACCTTCTTGCGCCGATTTAATTGAACCGAGAAGATGGGCTGCATTGGCAGGATTTGATAGTAAATATATTGTCTCTTGCCATGCAGTAAATTCACTCAAAGGCATCACAACAACTTGACTACCGCGATCGTTTTTAATAATTGTTGGTTGAGTATCAGTAACTACCTGTTCGATTAAACTATCTAATTCTTTGGCTGCTTGTTCGGTTGTTTTAGTTTCCATGTTGTTTTTTATTGTTATGTTTAATATTTTATTTATGGCATTCCGAATCAAATATTAATTCTGGCTTACGATCGTATAAAAAAAGTCTTTACAAAACTGACAAATAATTTGATAGCAGTTACTTACCTTGTTCATTGTTAGACAACCCAGTATTATCAACAAAATCTAACTCTAAATATGTTCTACAAGTAGTGAGCAAATTTATAACGAGTAAATTAAGAATATGAGTATTTTCTCTGCTGAAGTCACCATTGCTATATTTCTTATAGAAGCCCTCTGAATCACTTTTCAAATCTTTATTAGCTTTAGTTTCAATTTTCTTTATTTTATTTTCTAGTAATGAAAAATTTCTAACTATATAAGAAAAATGTTCTTTCACTAATAAAATATCCCAAGCTAATTTTCTCGCTTGAGTAATTTTTTTATATTCATCTTCAACAATTTCTTGAAATTCTTCACCTGTAGGTAGTACAGGTCTAATTAAATATTTCACAATTATTACCTAGATTGATTTATACAAATTCTATAGATATAGCCACAGTTTATTTAATGTTCTATGAAGCCCTTTTAATTACTTTTAATAAAAACTTCGTGCTTTAATTTGCGACTTTGCGACTTCGCGTGAGGCTTAAGAAATTTACTAACTATATTTTTTTCAGAACCAATGAAACAGACTTAATATTATTGCCAAACATAAATCAAAATAAACAAAACAATCCAAATCACATCAACAAAGTGCCAAAACAGAGAAGTTGATTCTACGCCAAATTGTCCTCCTGCATAATTATTAGGCAAAAAAGAACGGATTAACATGATGGCTTGTAGCAGTACACCCGTTAAAACGTGCAAACCATGAAAGCCAGTTAATAAATAAAAAATTCCCCCAAAAACCCCAGAGGTAAAACCAAACTCTAAACCTTGCCACTCTACAGCTTGTCCATAGAGGAAATAGCTACCCATTACCATAGTTAGTAGCCAAAAGATGCGGAAGCCCCAAAGATTTTCTTTATGTAAAAATCGTTCGGCAATGTATATTACAAAGCTACTAGAAACTAGAATGACAGTATTAATAGCAGGTTCTCTAATTTCTAACCCCGATACACCAGGGGGCAACCAATCAACGGCAGTAGTTTTATAAACAATATATCCTGCGAAAAAGCTGAGGAAAATTACACTTTCAGATAGCAGGAAGATAATAAAGCCCAGCATTCTATTATCTTCTTCTTCATGCTTGTGGGCTACTTGACTGGATTGAGTTAACTTTTCTTGGTTTAAAGTTGGATCTAAACTAGTCATAATTATTATTCACTACCTATTACTTTTTACTTGCTACTCGCTACTCGCTACTTGCTACTTGTTACTTAAAAATTACCCGCCTAAATTCTCTGTCAGCTTCTCATCTTTCCCATAGCCATAGGGTTCGGCAATAACTATCGGGATTTCTTCAAAGTTTTCATGTTCGGGAGGAGAAGAAACCAGCCATTCTAAACCGATCGCTTTCCAAGGATTATTACCTGCGGGCTTACCCGAAGTCCAAGAACTAACCATGTTAAGGATAAAAGGAATTGTGGAAATGCCGAGTAAGAATCCTCCCAGACTAGCCAACACATTCCAAAAGGCAAATTCAGGATCGTAGGAAGCGACACGGCGAGGCATTCCCATTAAACCGAGGGGGTGCATCGGTAAGAAGTTGAGGGCTGTACCTGCAAAGGTTAAGTAGAAGTGGAGTTTTCCTAAACCTTCGTAGTACATTTTCCCCGTCATTTTGGGAAACCAGTGGTAAATTCCTGCAAAAATGCCAAATGCGATCGTGCCATAAAGGACATAGTGGAAGTGTCCCACTACAAAGTAGGTGTTGTTGACGTGGATATCGATGGGTACGGAAGATAGCATGATGCCCGTAATACCTGCAAAGACAAAGTTAATCAAACCGCCCAAAGCAAATAGCATAGGAGTGTCGAGACGCAACTTCCCGCCCCAAATTGTGCCAACCCAGGCAAATACTTTAATCCCTGTAGGTACAGAGATTAGCATGGTACTCGCCATAAATACGATCCGCATCCAGCCAGGAGTACCGCTAGCAAACATATGGTGTACCCAAACGATACCGCTTAAGCCAGTAATGATTAAAGAAGATACTGCGACGATTTTATAGCCAAAAAGAGGTTTACGAGCATAGACGGGAAATACTTCCGAAAAAATGCCAAATACGGGCAAAACCATGACGTACACGGCGGGATGAGAATAAAACCAGAAAAAGTGCTGAAATAATACGGGGTCGCCTCCCTGGGCGGGATCGAAAAATGCCGTACCGACGGAAAGATCGCACAATAGCATAACTGCACCAGCCGTTAAAGCAGGTAAGCCATAGAGTTGAATCAATTGGGCTGCTAATACCGTCCAGACAAAAGCGGGAGTTTTAAACCAACCCATTCCTGGCGCGCGCATTCTAACAATTGTAGTAACAATGTTTAACGCCCCCATGATGGAAGATACGCCAGAGATAGCTACTGCTAGTAGCCAGATAAATTGACCATTAATTAAATTGCCCGTAGGATTTTGTAAACTTTGGGGGGGATACGCCCACCAGCCAGATTGGGCAGGACCTCCAGGGACAAGAAAACTGAGGATCAATAAGATTCCAACGACGGGAATCATCCAAAATGCAGCAGCATTAAGACGGGGAAAAGCCATATCCCTGGCACCAATCATTAGGGGTACGAGATAGTTGGCAAATCCAGAGAGGACGGGAAAAGTCCAGCCAAACAGCATAATTGTGCCGTGCATAGTGTATAAGCCGTTATACACAGTACGGTCTAGAAGATCTGGTTCGGGGGTAATTAATTCTCCCCGCATAATCATGGCAAATACCCCAGCCAGGAGAAAGAAAAAGAATGCTGTAACTATATATTGAATACCGATTACCTTGTGGTCGGTACTAAAGCTGAAGTATTTGCGCCAGTTGGGAGGGGTTTCGGGGATGAGTTGTTCGGGATTTGAGGTGACTGTCATTTATTATTTATTACTTAAATTACGGATGATAATTAACCATTGGCGCGGGGGCAGGTACTACGGTTTGCCAACCTGCGGAATCCTCTTTTTGTTCTCTCTTGGCGTATTCGCTGGCTGCTTGATTGGGGGCAGGGGTGGGAGTTTGTTTTGCTGCTTGGTTTAACCAGCGATCGTAATCTTCTGGAGATTCTACAACCACATCTGCCTGCATCGCTGCAAAGTAAGTCCCGCTATATTGGGAATCTCTCAGACGATATTTCCCTTCCCGAATGGGAGTAAATTCAAAGTCAATAGTTTTGGCAGGGATGATATCTTGCTTAACGCGAAAGGCGGGGATATAAAAACCGTGAATCACATCTTGCGATCGCAATTTTAAATGCGCCCTTTGGTCTACGGGTAAATGTAATTCCGTACTGGTAACGTTTTTCTCTGGATAGCGAAACACCCATGCCCACTGTTTGGAATCAACTTCGATCTTAGTCATGGGTTCGGTGGTTATGCCCGTATCTGCATAAGCTGATTCCATGACTTGAGGCAAATGGGCAATTTCTGTCGCACCATGTAAATTCATTTTGTCGTAGGTTTGATAACTAGCAGCAGCCAAACCAATAACAATTAGTAGTGGAGTGACAGTCCAAAGTATTTCTAAACGTAAATTGCCTTCGATGGGAGGCCCGTCACTGGTGTCGTATCTACCAGCGCGATGAAAGATGATGTTGTAACCAATAGCTAGGGTAACGCCTAAAAAAATGAACGTACCAATAGCAGTCAGAATGCTAAAAAGATCGTCATATAAAATAGCTTCTGCTGAGGCTTGGGGGGGAAACCAAGAATAGGAAACTCTTCCCATCCAAACACTGGCTGCGATTAAAAATAAAGCGATCGCACTTAAAGTAACAGTTTTTTTGATATTCACCTACCTACCTCATTTAAGTAATACATTAGGGTCTTGTCCCATACGGAGTAGATTACCTGCGGTGTTGTGAACGCCAAATTCCGCAGCCAGTTGCGCCCCTAGAGTACCGTGGAGATACATGACAAAGAAAATTATTAAGCCCACTAATAAATATCGCCACTGCACTTGCCTACTGGTATCGTTGCGCCAGACATAGCGTTGAAAACCTCGCCAGATCGTCATGCCCACAATTGCTGCTAATAGAATCACTCCACCTACGCCATGCCACAGCATGGTTTCCATTGCCCCCAAGCCCCAAGCACTCTTAATATCTGGGGTTGAGCCGACTAGCATGATTTCATAAAAGCCAAAGGCTACGGTAAAAAAAGTAACGATCGCTGCCCCCAGCATGTTGTACCAACCTACATCAAAGAAATTAGCGCGGGTAGCAGGAATAGCCAAAAATTTGAAGACAACTTTATCAAAGGGAAATAATACCCCGACAATATCGAAGGCGATGCCAATGATAAATAAGCCCAAAGTGAGATGGACTAAATTTGGATGCATCGGGATTTTATAGGGGAGTCCATTTACCCCTAGCTGTAATTGATTGATTAATTCTGGATTCATTGATTAATTATTAATTATTAATTACTCTCAAAGAAGTCCTTCCTTGGCAGCCTCAACTACCTGGACGGTATGCAAGCCATAGACCCACACTAATTCATCGCCGAGATATACTTGATAGAAGACCAAACCTGTGAGTAAGAATCCGATGCCCAAGTAAGCGATCGGCATTTTTTTTGGGTCTTGAGAACGAATTACATAACGCCAAGCGGTAATTGCAGCAATGATTCCCGACAACGACCAACCAATAATACTGTGCAGGTTTAAAATTGGTTCGACCGCATCATAGGCGATCGCCAATCCTGCCTCAACCTGTCCAAAAACAATAGCAATAAAAATCGAAATAGTAGCAAAAAACATATTCCACCAGCTAACTTCGTAAAGTTTGTAGTTTTTGCTGAAGTAGCCCACAACATCACAGACAAAAGCAAATAACACCATCGCGATTACAAAATGAACCACAATGGGATGGATCGTATCAGGGTAGGGTAAATTGTGATCGTTGAGAGGCGGAAGTAGGTTGTCAAACATTCTTGTATCTCATAGTAATTGGCAATCAGAATTCTATTACTGAAAAATATAAATGATGTCTATACAATCAGTTGTTTTCCAGATAACCTTTTAGTTGATAACTTGGTGAGGATTTAATCATTTAATTAATCACTTAATTTAGATATAACGCATCTAACCAGCAAAAAACTATAGCTATCCGCCTATTCGCCATAATCAAGATTGTTTTAACTTTTCAACCACTACTTGTGTTGAATAAAGTTCAATTTATAAATAAATTCTAAAATTTATTTCGCCCTATTGTGGTTGATAAATATTCCCGTCGGGCATTATTGTTTGCTCAAAATTAACATCGGTTAACACCGCCCCAGTTAAATCTGCTCCCGTCAAATCTGCCCGATGTAATATTGCCCCCGTCAGGTTGGCATAACTCAAATCAGCATTTCGCAAACTCGCTTCAGTCAAATCAGTAGGGAGATTTTTTCCACTACTCCCTGTGCTTAGATTTGCTCGACATAGCCAAGCATTGTCTAATTTAGCCTGATACAAAAGAGTCATACTTAAGTTGGCATAGCTCAAATTGGCATAGCTTAAATCTGCTTGACTAAGATTAGTACGACAGTCGGAAGTTGGACTCAAATCTACCTCAATCATCAACGCATGACATAACCTAGCACTAGTAAAATTAGCTCCCTCTAAAATAGCTTTAACTAAATTAGTCTGCTCTAAATTAGCTTTGGTTAATATTGCGCCACTTAAATCGGCTTCCCTTAAGGTAGCTTGTGATAAATCTACATCGCTTAAGTCTGTACCCCAAAGTATGGACTCGCTCAAATCTGCCGAACGCAAACAGCTATGACTAAAGTTAGTTTTACCCAGTCTCGCCTGTCGCAAATCTACTGCGGTAAGATCGATATGACTGAGATCTACGTTGATTAATTCAGCTTCTCGTAAACTTGTCTGAGAAAAGTCTCTTTTCCCCAATGCATATTCTGCTAATATCCTTTCCGTTACCATCTAAAACCTAAACAGTATTCTTGTTCACTTCAAGCTTAATCATAGATTAAGATCGCTGCCGAGATAGATTGAGCTTCTTTTTTACACTGTCTCCAGGATTTTTATAGGTGTCAGGGTACATTAATCTACAGACTGAGCAAGCAGTCCACTCGCTGCTCCTAAGCCAAGAAAGTTAGGCAGCCAAGCTGCTACCCAAGGCGGGAGAACTCCTGAAATTCCTAAAGATTGACTGATAAAAGATAATAAATAATAACCAAAAATAAGTCCGATACAGATACCGAAACTTGTCGCTTTTCCAGAATTTTGCGGTTTGATTCCTAATGCCATACCAATGAGAGCAAAAACTAAACAAGCAAAAGGAATCGCCATTTTTTCTTGAATGCGAACTTGCCATTTACGAATTCTTTGTTCGTCAGCACTATGCTTGACTATTTCTAGATATTCTCGTGCTTCAAAGATATTCATTTGATTGGTGTCTTTTCCCTTTTTAGTAATATCTAAAGCAGTTTGGGGCAAAGCTAACTGTTGATGCTGAAAGCGCACTACATTATTGTAAGCACCATCAACACCTACTAAATAAATAGTTCCGTCATAAAAATCCCAGATATTTTCTAATACATTCCATTTGGCAGATCTAGCTACTACAATCTGACTGACAGATCTGCGGGAGCGATCTAATACAGTCAGGTTTCTCATTTGTTCTCCATCGAACTCTTCAGCATAAAACAATCTAGTTAATACTTCTTTTGTCTTGCCGTCTTCTGTTTCAATATTTTGATATTCATCAAACAAAATATTCTCAGTTTCAAAGTCGGGGCGAGTTTTACCCAATGCTTGTTTTAAAGTAACCTCCGCCTGATAGTTGGCAGCAGGGGCAACAAAGTTGTTAAAGAAAAAAGTAATAGTTACGATACACAAACTAAAAGCGATCGCAGGCATAATTAAACGATATACATTTACTCCAATACTCCTTAAAGCAACTAATTCACTATCGCTAGAAAGACGACTGTAAGCCATCAGAGTCGCTAATAAAATTGACATGGGAAAAGCAAAGACAATAAATTCAGGCATTCTTAGGAGTAAAACCTTAAACGCCACGCCCCAATATAGCCCTGAGTCTGTCACCTTGCGAATTAATTCAAACACCGCACCAATAGACAAACCCAAAGAGGTAAAAATTCCCATGCCAAATAAAAATGGCAAGGTTAACTCCTTGATGATATACAGATTCATCACAGACAAACCCATACTTGAGGGATCAAAGAGTTGAAATTTACCAATTTTCATATCTAAAATATCTGGAAAGAAATCTAAACGTAGCCTAACCTAATTTTAAGTAGTAAGTATTTTATCTATTTGCTTTGATTTCGGCGATCGCATATCATCTGTAATTCATCTTGATGTGCTTCTGCCCAATCAGCTAGCACACACAAGGGTTCAATTAGTTTGTCACCAAAAGTAGTCAAGTTGTATTCTGTCTTGGGAGGGACGACGGGATAAACTTTTCGCCTTAGAATTTTGTCAGACTCTAGCTTTCTTAATGTTTGAGTCAGCATTTTTTTCGATATTCCTGGTATCTCCCGTTGTAGTTCGCTATACCTTTTTGTACCTTGGGTCAAAACATACAGAACAGGCAATGTCCACTTGTCACCAATGATGTTAATCACTTGACGCAATGGACAATCTTTATTGAGTAGAGGTTCTTGATTATTTTTGGGAACCATTAGGTAACTATAGTACTATCTTGTACCTACTTGTAAAAAAGAGTCTTATTACGTCATATTAAAACAAAGTCTTAACCATTTATTTATATTTTTATGACACATAATAGTATCCAGTTTGGAAAAGCTATGGGTATATCTTTGCTTTTATTGATTGCTACTGCCTGTGGCAAACAGCCAGAAAAAGTTCAAGCTCCTCCTCCTGTGGCTGTGGAAGTAAAAGATTTGAGTGATGATAAGGTTCAGTCTAGCTCAGAATTTGTCGGTAGTATAGAAGCCAAACAAAGAGTAGCTCTTGCTCCTAGAGTAGATGGTAGAGTGATTGAGATTGCCGTACAAGAAGGCGATACGGTTAAAAAAGGTGACTTAATCCTTCAAATGCAGCTCACCAGAGAGCAAGGAGAAGTCAACGCAGCCGAGTCTGAAGTTAATATTCAAAGAGCTAATGTTAGTAATGCAGAAGCAGAATTAAGAGCCGTAGAAGCAGAAGTAGCCGAAGCCGAAGCCGAAGTAGAACAGAGTAAGGCAGATTTGAGACAGCAAGAAGCAGAATTGGAATTAGCTAAAACTAATCAGGATAGAGCTAAAATGCTAGTCGAACAGGGTGCAGAGTCCCAACAATTTTTAGACAATAGCACCAGAGATTTAAACGCAGCCAAGGCTCAAATAGATGCCCTCAAAGCAGCCCTCAATTCCAGTCAAAAAGCCCTTAATGCCAGTAAAGAGAGAGTCGCTTCGGCACAATCGGCGATCGCAGGACAGCAGGCAGCATTAAAACAGGCAGAAACTAGAGTAGGTATTGCCACAGACAACCTTGACTTTAATCGCATCACTGCACCTATAGATGGAGAAGTGGGCAATATCCAGCCCAAAGTAGGAGATTATGTTGATATTGGGGAGCAAATTACTAGTATTACCCAAGATGATGCTTTAGAACTAAGAATTGGTGTTCCTCTAGAACAAGCATCGAAATTAAAAATAGGTTTACCTGTAGAAATTATCGATCGCCAGGGAAATGCGATCGCCGAGGGGGATGTTAGTTTTATCTCTCCTAGAACAGATCGCAGCAGTCAGGCAATTCTAGTTAAAGCTGCGTTTAATAATAACGGCAAACTAAAAGACGATAGCTTTGCTAGAGCAAGAATCATTTGGTCAGAGGATTCTGGGCTACTAATACCTACCGTCGCAGTCTCTCGAATTGCTGGAAAAACTTTTGTTTTTGTAGCCAAAGAAAAAGAACAAGAAGACGGTACAAAAGCCCTGGTAGCAGAACAACGCCCCGTTGAATTAGGGGCAATTCAAGGACAGTCTTATCAGATAATCTCTGGTTTGAAACCAGGAGACAAACTAATCACCTCTGGCATTCTCAATCTAGCAGATGGTACGCCAGTTAATGCCGAAACAGTTACCAGCCAAGAAGTAACTAATGAGTAATAAACAACTACTACTACTTATTACTCATTACTCATTACTCATTACTCATTACTTAAATTAACCAACCAATCCCAACACCACAAAGTAAATCATGCTCTTGAGTATCGCCGATACGTTTATTAAAAGACCAGTCCTAACAACGGTTTGCGCTGCTATCGTCGTGCTAATTGGAGGAATAAGCATCCCGATGTTGCCTATCTCCCAGTTACCCCAGGTAGCCCCCATTCAGGTTGAAGTCTCCTCGGCTTATATTGGGGCAGATGCAGAAACCGCAGAAACCAACGTCACCAGTATTGTTGAGCGAGAAATCAACGGTGTGGAAAACATGAGCTACATCTCTTCTAATACTAGTAATGATGGTATTAGTAATATTGTGGTTTCTTTCCCTCCAGATACAGACCGCGATATTGCTCAGGTAAACGTTCAGAATAGAGTTGCCTTATCCGAACCCCAATTACCAGGAAGCGTCCAGCAAACTGGTGTCACCGTACAAAAATCTTCCCCAGACTTGTTACTGGGGATTGCTTTTTATGCCAAAAATGGCGAATATGACGACCTGTTTTTAAGTAACTACCTCGATTTATATTTACTCGACCAAGTTAAAAGAATTGAAGGGGTAGGAAGGGCTGTTATTTTTGGCGAACGCAAATACGCTATGCGTCTGTGGCTCGATCCCGATGCCTTAGCAGCTCGTAATTTAGGCTCTCAAGATGTGGTTGATGCCCTACAAGAACAAAACATTCAGGTAGGTGCGGGAAGTATCGGTAAACAGCCAACTCAAAGCGATCAAAGATTTGAATTTACTCTCCGCGCTTCGGGTCGATTAAAGAGTGCAGAAGAGTTTGATAATTTGGTTGTGGGGACGGGAGAACAAGGTAACTTAATTAAGCTCAAAGATATTGGTCGGGCTGAGTTGGGAGCAGAAAATTATGATACCTCGGCAGAGTTTAAGGGTAAACCAGCGGTAGGTATGGGGGTGTTCCAACTTCCTGGAAGTAATGCTTTAGATGTGGGGAGTGCGGTAAAAGAAACTGTCGCCGAACTTGCTCAAAACTTCCCCCCAGGGATGGAGTATGAAATTGCCTTGGATACCACCGAATTTGTCCAGGTATCTATGACAGAGGTGATTAAAACTCTTGTTCAGGCGGTATTGCTGGTAGTTTTAATTATTTTTATCTTTTTGCAAGATTGGCGGACAACAATCATTCCAGCGATCGCCATCCCCGTATCTTTGATTGGTGCGTTTACTTTCCTGAATATCTTTGGTTTCCAAATTAATACCCTAACTCTATTTGCCATGGTATTGTCTACAGGGTTAGTAGTAGATGATGGAATTGTAGTAGTAGAAGCGATCGCCACAAAAGTCGAAAAGGGAATGAAGCCTCGTATTGCGGCGATCGATACGATGAACGAACTAAGTGGGGCGGTAATTGCCACATCTTTAGTATTAGCTGCGGTATTTATTCCCGTGTCTTTCTTCCCTGGATCTACAGGCGTAATCTTTAAACAGTTTGCCTTGACGATTGTATTTGCGATCGCTCTTTCTACTTTTAACGCTTTAACCTTCTCTCCTACTATGGCGGGTATCTTATTGCGCCCAGCCAAAGAAAGAAGAGGTCTTTTAGGTAAGTTTTTCAACCTCTTTAATCGGGTATTTGACTGGATTACCGCAAGATATACTCAGGCGATTACTTTTTTGACCAAAAAATTCGTCCGTCCCTTTGTCTTAGCTGGCTTTACCGCCCTGCTTGTATTTACTTATTTCTTATATAATCTCGTACCCACAGGATTTATCCCTGAAGAGGATCAGGGCTACTTCTTTACCATTGTTCAAGCCCCCGATGGTGTATCTCTCAACTACACTCAGGAGATCATGAAACAGGTGGGAGAAAAAATTGCAGCAGTACCAGATATCCAAAGTTACTTTGCTTTAAGTGGGTTTGGCTTTGAAGGTAACGGTAGCAGTCGGGGTTTTGTTTTTGGCAAACTTAAACCTTGGTCAGACAGACCAAAAGAAGACCAGTCAATCTATTCTATTCTCGGTAGTCTCAATGGCTCATTCCAAAGTATCACGGGGGCAAGGGCTTTTGCAGTAAATGCACCTCCAGTAAGGGGTTTGAGTACCTTTGGGGGGTTTGAATTTCAATTACAGGATCGTCGTGGCTTACCCATCTCAGTATTAGTCGAAAACGCTAATAAAATGATTGGCGCAGCTAACGCCCGACCCGAAATTGGTGCAGCCTTTACCCAGTTTGCAGCCAATACGCCCCAGATAGAAGTAGAAGTAAATCGCGATCGCGCTAAAGCTATTGGAGTCGATATTGACGACATTTTTGCCACCCTCCAATCTTATTTAGGTTCCCAGTATGTCAATGATTTTGTTCTCGGACAAAGACAGTATCGAGTATACGTCCAGGCTGACGGCGATTTTCGCTCTAACCCTCAAGATATTAGCAAGCTTTATGTAACTTCAGCTAGCGGGCAACAAATATCATTGGGTACATTAGTGAACCTAAAAGAATTTACTGGGCCACAAACCATTACCCACTACAATCTTTTCCGCGCGATTAAAATCCAAGGATCTCCCGCCCCTGGCTATAGTACGGGACAGGCAATTCAAGCCATGGAAGAAGTTGCAGCCGAAATCTTACCTACTAGTTTGGGGTATGAGTGGACGGGTACAGCCCTAGAAGAAAAATCCGCAGGAGGACAGGCAGGGCTGATCTTTGGCTTGGGCTTGCTGATGGCATTCTTAGTACTAGCTGCTCAATATGAAAGCTATGTTGACCCCATCATTATTATGCTTACCGTACCTTTGGCAGTATTAGGAGCGATCGCAGCTATCTGGTTGCGGGCTAACATTCTCCAAGCTGGTAGTATTTGGCCAGTAATTAACAATGATGTCTACGTTCAAGTAGGTTTGGTAATGTTAATTGGACTGGCAAGTAAAAACGCCATTCTAATTGTAGAATATGCCAACCAGCTAAAAGAGCAAGGACTGAGTAATGCTAAAGCAGCAATTAAAGCAGGACAAGAGCGTTTTCGTCCCATTTTGATGACTGCTATTTCTAGTTTGGTTGGTTTCTATCCCCTTGTGGTGGCTACTGGTGCGGGGGCATCTAGTCGTTGGTCGTTGGGTACGGCAGTCTTCGGTGGAATGCTCTTTGCCACGGTGTTAACCCTGTTTTTAGTTCCTTCTCTTTACATTATGATTAAAGGCTTAGAATCCTACTTCAAAGGCGATAAAGGCGATAAAGGTTCGGGAGATAAAGGTAATACCAGTAATGGTAGAGAACCAAAGAACAAGGAATCAGTAGAACAGTTAACTATTAACTACAAACTAGACCCTAACAACAGTTAACTCTATTAATTTGGGTAATCGGCAAGATGTGGATAAAATATTAGTCTGCGTCCTTATATTAATTTGGTCTAGAGATTTTAATGACTGAAGCCACCGCTATTCGTCAGCCCCAACCTACCCATAAATCAGCAACTCTCTATTATCAAGTTGCTATGCCCCAACCAGCCTCTCATCTATTTGAGGTAACTTTAGAAGTTAATGATTGGCAATCAGAAGTTTTAAACTTAAAGATGCCAGTTTGGACGCCAGGCTCTTATTTGGTGAGGGAATATGCCCGACATATACAAGATTTTACGGCGCGAGATAGCAAAGGGAAAATTTTAGCCAGTCAGAAATTAAGTAAGAATCATTGGCAAGTCGCCACTGAAAGCAATTCCCAACTAAAAATTAGCTATCGCTTATATGCTAATGATTTAACTGTGAGAACCAATCATTTGGATGGTACTCATGGTTATTTCAATGGTGCAGCTATATTTTTCTTTATCCCCAATCTAGAACAAGAACCAATTAAATTAAAAGTTATTCCACCTCAAGCAGATTGGCAAGTTAGCACTACTTTACCAGCTTTAGCAGGAGAAGAGAATGTATTTATGGCGCCAGATTTTGATACTTTAGTCGATACTCCCGTAGAAATTGGCACCCAGCAAATATATGATTTTGAAGTATTGGGCAAACCTCACTCTTGGGTTGTTTGGAGTCAGGGAAATTTTCAACCTGAACAAGCAATTAAGGATACAACCAAGATAATTGAAGTCGAAGCGAAGATGTTTGGTGGTTTACCCTACGAACAATATTTATTTTTGCTTCATCTATCGGGTAGCGGTTATGGCGGTTTAGAACACAAAGATAGCTGTACTTTAAATTATCCCCGATTTGGCTTTCGCGATCGCGAGAAATACCAACGCTTTCTGCAACTAGTCGCCCACGAATTTTTTCACTTGTGGAATGTCAAACGACTTCGCCCCCAAGCTTTAGCCAAGTTTGATTACGAAAGGGAAAACTACACTACCTCGCTTTGGTTTTGTGAAGGAACAACTAGCTATTATGATATTTTAATTCCTCTGCGGGCGGGTATTTATAATCGCAAAACCTATCTTAAAAGTCTGAGCAAGGATGTTAATCGATATCTCAATATCCCTGGGCGCAACGTACAGCCTTTAGGGGAATCTAGTTATGATGCCTGGATCAAACTTTATCGTCGCGATGCTTATAGCGATAACAATCAGATTTCTTATTATCTCAAGGGACAGCTAGTTTCACTGTTGCTAGATTTACTAATTCGAGCCAAACATAATAATACCCGATCCCTTGATGATGTGATGGCTTTGATGTGGCAACGTTTTGGACGGGATGAAATTGGTTTTAGCGAAACCCAACTCAGAGACACTATTGCTGAAGTAGCAGAAGATAATTTAGATGATTTTTTCCATCGCTATATTGAAACCACAGAAGAATTGCCTTTTAATGACTATCTTGACCCTTTTGGCTTACACTTGAAAACCGTTGAGGAGTCGGACATACCTTATCTGGGTATCAGATTACAGTCAGAAAACAATCAAGAGATAATTGAATTTGTAGCAGCCCAATCTCCCGCAGCCTCAGCTGGAATTGATGCTAAGGACGAACTGTTAGCTATAAATGGTATTCGAGTAGATGCCCAGTCTTTGAATGATAGGCTGAAAGATTATCAAGTTAATGACACAATTCAAGTAACAGTTTTTCATCAAGATGAATTGAAAACCCTGGCTGTTACCCTGGCAAAATCCCCACCAAGCAGTTATAAAATAGCAATCCAAGATAATTTATCCGACCAACAAAAGCAAAATTTGACTGGATGGCTGGGGAATTAATCAACAACGATCAGAAGAGATCGGAAGAGATAAGCCGTGCCTTATTCATATAATATTAGTAGTTAAACAATGCACAATTTTTTAGATATCGCTTATTTTCAAAACAAATTTGTTCCTTTTAAAGAAGCAAATATTTCTATTGCTACCCACGCTTTACACTACGGTACGGGAGCATTTGGGGGCATGCGCGGTATTCCGAACCCAGAAAATCCCAACCAAATATTATTATTTAGACTAGACCGTCATTGTAATCGATTGAGCGATAGTGCCAAGCTGCTTAATTATGATTTACCCGCCGATAAAATTCAGCATATAATCATTGATTTTGTTAAAAAGAATAAGCCCAGTAAATCTTTTTATATTCGTCCTTTCGTCTATACTTCCGATCTGGGCATTGCACCTCGATTGCATAAAATTGAGAAAGACTTTTTTATCTATGGTTTGGAATTAGGCGACTATTTACCCCCTGAAGGTATCAGCTGTCGGATTAGTTCTTGGTATCGTCAAGAAGACCGTAGTTTGCCCCTGCGCGGTAAAATTAGTGGTGCGTATATCACTTCTTCTTTGGCTAAAACTGAAGCGGTGGAATCGGGTTTTGATGAAGCAATTTTGATGAACACCCAAGGCAAGGTTTGCGAAGCTTCGGGAATGAATATCTTTATGGTGCGTAATGGGAAATTGATTACCCCTGGGTTCAATCAAGATATTTTAGAAGGTATCACTAGAGATAGCGTGCTGACTATAGCCCAGGATATGGGTATAGAGACAGAAGAAAGAGCGATCGACAAAACTGAATTATTGATCGCTGACGAAGTATTTTTAAGCGGTACGGCAGCTAAAGTAACTCCCGTCAAACAAATAGAAAGCTATCATTTATCTACTAGTAGACCAATTACGGAAAAAATCAAACAAAAACTAATAGCAATTACGGAAAACCAAGAACCCAAATATCAAGAGTGGGTTTATACAGTAGACTGCTAAGTCAAATTGATGGATCGCAAGTTGGGAATAACATGGGGCAAAGATTGCCCTGTATTAGTTCAAACTTGTCCCATAAAAATTAATAATGGTGACAGTTTTGGTTTAAATCCAGTCAATTCGCGATAAATTGAATTAAGAAGTGGTAGCTAATTATACGATTAATTCAATATTGAAGATGAATAAAACTGTTGCAGAAATCATGACTGCCAATCCTACTACGGTATCTCCCCAAACTTCTCTACAAGAAGCGATACAGATATTAGCAGAAAAAGAAATTAGTGGTTTACCAGTTGTAGATGAAAACGGACAGTTGGTCGGAGTTATTTCCGAAACTGATTTAACCTGGCAGGCTACGGGAGTCGATGCGCCACCCTATGTGATGTTTCTCGATAGCGTGATTTATCTCCAAAATCCCCTAAAACATAACGAAGAAGTACACAAAGCTTTGGGTCAAACAGTAGAGGAGGCAATGAGTGATCGCCCGACTACAGTTAAAGGTAGTCAGTTGGTTAGAGAAGCAGCCAGGATCATGCACGACAAGAAGGTACGACGTTTGCCTGTGGTAGATAATGACTCGAAGTTAATCGGCATTATTACCCAGGGAGATGTCATCAAGATGATGGCAGCAGAGTAAGGATTTCTTGATTAGAGCGATAAATTTTAAACCAATTTTTTAACTATCAATTTTTTAACTATGGGTATTACACCAGAATCAATCAAAGAGTTACTTGATTCAGAAGACTTTGGTATGCGTATTCGAGGTTTGAATCAACTGCGTGAAATTGAGCCAGAAACAGCTTTTGCTATGGTCAAATCATTAATAACCGATGATAATACTCGCGTGCGTTATGCAGCGGTAAGTCAGTTAGATACTTTGGGAGTCAAAAATAAAGACCAGTCTCTTATTATATTACGTGATCGCCTATTTAACGATCCAGAGCCAGATGTCCAAGCAGCAGCAGCAGATGCTATTGGCGGATTAAAACTGGTAGAAGCTTTTGAAGATTTAGCTAATGTCTACCACGATACATCAGAATGGCTAGTACAGTTCAGTATTGTTGCTGCTTTAGGAGAGTTGGGTGATCCTCGCGGTTTCGATCTTTTGTCAGAAGCTCTCAATTCTAATAATAATCTCCTACAAACTGCCGCCATCGGCTCGATGGGGGAATTGGGAGATACCCGCGCGATTCCTTTATTATCTAGCTTTGTAGACCATGAAGACTGGCAAATACGCTATCGTTTGGCTCAAGCGTTGGGTAGACTGGGGGGCGATGAAGCTCAAGCTGTGATTGCTAAGTTGGCAGATGATGAATCTGAACAGGTAGCCCACGAAGCCAAGAATAATCTTAAATAAGTAACCTTAACATTATTACGACGTTTTACTATTCATATTTCTTTTAATTCTTTCTAATTCTTCATCTACTTCCCATTGTTGAAATTCTGCTTCTAAAGGATCTCCATTGCGACTATTAGAAGCAGAATTTGCTCCCCGATCCCAACCTACGGTATCGCTAGAATATTGACTGCTAGTTTGAGAAGTTTTGGCTTGTGTAGATTGAGTTTTGACTTCCTCTCGTTTTTGCTTAATCTGTACCAACAATTCCTTGGCTTTCGTGGTGCGTTGTTTCACTCCTTCCATCTGTCCCCAAATTTGATTTCCTTGTCTGAGTAATTCTGCTTCTCTTTCTCTTGCAGCACCAGCTAAATCGGGTCTTTTGGCTGTTTCTGCCTTGCCTATTCTACCGTGCCAAGTTTGAATGCTAGTGGCAATTTCTAATATCCGATCTTGAAGACTTTTTTCTTCTAGTTGTAATTTAGCAATCAGTTTTTTAGTATCCTGTTCTTGTTCTAGTAACTGTTCTTCAATTGCTTGTAATTCCAAATGAGGATTATTACGCAAAAATTCGTCCAATCTCTCTTCTAGAAAGTTATTGATGTCATCAAATAAGCCCATATTACTGCTGTTTAGATCTTAGATTCGTTCTTTAATATCTTAGAACGTTTCTCCCACTGCAATAGAACGAACTTCTCCTTGATAGTTGATTTTGGCAGTTTGATTGGTAATAGATTCTAAAGTCCAACCACTACTACTTATCTCTTCTCCCAACCAAAATCGTCTAGTTTGACCATTGACTTTAATCAATGCAGCAGATTTACCACCACCAAGCTCTAAGATACCAATTAAAGTATGTTTGACTGTTGGTTTACTAGCAATTGCTGCTATTTTTGCCGATTCTTGGGGGGTAGACGTTTCTGCTGAAGGAGTGGGGGTAGGGGCGGGTAGTGGTGGTGGTGCGGGGATTTTGAGAGCTTCTGGAGAGGGGGAAAGTTTCTCTTGAAAGGTTGCTGAGGATTGAGTCTGAGGGATAGTTGCGGGAGCAGAAATTGTAGGTGTATTATTGCTGGGAGTATACACGGGAATATAGACAACTTTGTCTTCCTCCTCAGAACTAGATTTCTGCGCTTCCAACTGGCGATCTATGGTATCGAGAGATCGCTCCAGACGATCGATAAATTCAACATCAGATTGGGATAAGGTAATATGTTTTCCTCCCATCATGCGAGTAATAAATTTGCTACCCTGATGTCCAAATAACCACCATAAAACAAACAGACAGTAGCTAACAGCGATCGCAAATAAGATTTTTCCTAAGTAATTGGGGTTTTTTGGATGATACTCCTGGGATCGATAATTCAAATCAGAATATTTGATTATTTCGGCGATGCCAGGATAAGAATTATCAGAGTGGGGTAGATCTGAATTATGAGCCAGGTTAGCGGTTTTGACCGCAGCTATAATAGCAGCATCTTCTTGGCTTAGAGTTGCTTTAGTAGCTTCTCTTGGAGTCGATCCAGAAGATTTAAGGCTTGATGGAGGTAAGAAATTAAAAGCCTGATTAACATTAATGTCTTGGGGGACTCGATCGCCTGATTTCAATTTTTGAGATAAATTTAAACTCTCAATAAATGAAAATTTCTGAATTACTTGCTTTTGACTAGCATCCCTGAGCATGGAGTGTTCTGCCAGCAACTAAATTAACTCATCCAAGATAAGCGGGTTGTTGCGACTTTGCCATAGTGTTTACCCACAGATTTGATAACTGTTTAATTTTATATAGCGGTGTTAATACGGATTTCTTAATTAAATATGCTGACAAGATGACTTGATGGTAATTGACTTACGGGGGCGGGAATCATCTCACCGCGAAAATCAAGCAACTGAACGATTACTAAATAAGCGATCGCGATTAGAATTGAAATTGCACCTGTCAATACAGCGACAAATTTGCCTCGATCCATAAATCCTTGACTCCAACTTAATTTTTGTTAATATTTCTATTCTTTCATCAAAAGCTTTAAGCTACAAGTTCGTAAAGTTCGTAACCGTATCGGAAATATAATCTCCTTGACATCCTCCCACCGCTAAACGCGCTTTGCGCTATAGCGGGGGATTCCAAAG
>NZ_JADWDC010000043.1:0-16802 GCF_020640915.1 Waterburya agarophytonicola KI4
GCTGTAATGTAATCTTTCAATCGGTTGTAGCCCAACCAAGTTAAAACAGCATAGTTATGTTTGCAACAGGCTCGACCGTTGAAAATTAAAACCTGATTTTTATAATCTTCGCACTCACAATCTAAACCATCTTCAAACAAGTAAACACTGTAAGCTGTATTCTTTTTAGGATTAACTACTCTAAAGTGTTCTTGGTTTACCTGAGCCGTGCAAAGAAAACGCGATCGCTCTATTCTCACGTCTACAAAATGCTGTCTAAATACTTTTTTACTAATAAATGTAGGTCTTTGTCCTTTGACCTGAACAAAACAGATATAAGCCCAAATCTCAAACCTAATAATTACATGAGGCTTAACCTCTAAGATTCTTGCTGCTGCTGCTTTTGAATATACGAAATTTGCTTTGTTAATCATGACTAATTTTCTGAGTTCCTATATCTATTTTATCACTTAAATGTGATAATTATCACTTAAATGTGATACTATTAACTTGGAACTCAAACATAGAATTTAGTCAGATATGAATAATCAACATGACATTACAATCCCCTACAGCGATCTAGATGATGCGGTAGAAAATATCATTGGCGATCGCTATTTGGAATATGACGAAAAGATAGATCGAGACTCAATTAAGAAAGTCTTGAAACGACATTTAGAGGATGAAATTGAAGAAATTTTGTCCGACCCGACCGAGTATTTCAAACGCAATAGAAAATTCTGGAAAGACTTAGATAGCAACGTCTATTTAGATGATGTGGCGTAACTCATTCTTAATCAAAACAACAACAACAAAGCCCCTTGTTTATGGCGAGGGGAAAAAGAAATTAGGTAAAAGCGATCGCATCATGAATAATAAGAAATACAATGGCTGGAATAATTACGAAACTTGGGCTGTAGCTTTGTGGATTGATAATGACTACAACTCTTATCAATATCGTTGTGAATTAGTAGAACGGGTAAAAGAAGAATATGAGGACGAAGATGAAAGAGAAAATTGTTTAACTTCAAGTTTAAAAGGTTGGATTGAAGAACAAAATCCTATTGCTGATACTTCCAGCTTATTTACTGATTTATTAAATTCAGCTTTATCTAAAGTGGACTGGCAAGAAATAGCAGAAAATTTCTTAACTGAATAAATACTTAATAAACAATTAAATTCAACAACAGACTATTACTTAGTTTGTTGTTTTTTGCTTTTCAATCTATCAATAATTACCCGTTCGATCCATTCACTTTCACTCAGATCCGAATCGGCGATCTCTTTAGCTAGTTTATCGTCCCATTCTTGAGTCAGACTAAAAAATCTAGCTTTTGCCTTACCAGTATCAACAAATAGACCATCTTTTCTTTTTCTATTGCCAGCTTTGCGAGTGGGTTTGGTAATCGCTTCTTCTACATCCCAACCTGCTTTAATCCGCTTATAAACGGTCACTCTGGGAATTCCATTTTCCTCGGCGATCGCCTGTTGTTTTTCTGTAAGTAACTTGCTGGTTCTTGGCATTTTTATGTCACTTAAATATGATAATTATCACTTAAATATGATAAAATAAAGATGGTTTTACACCACCCCTCTAGTAAATCAGATGGAACTCAGAATTTAGTCAGAGGGGCGATCATCTCATATTGGAGACATTCTTAATGTATCACTCAAATTTGATAAAATCACCTCTTACGGTGTCACCTCATGGAAGTTTTGAAGTAAATCAACTCTGTGAAAGCGTGGCTATTTGTGAAGCAGTTAAAGGCGATCGCCATAATTGGGGCAATGCTACGGAGACAGAACCAGCCTTTGTAGTTTATCTAGGCTGTAGAAAAGACGAAGTAGCCAGTCACGTTAATACTTTCAAGACTTTCTATCGCTCTGGGATGTGCGAAGTTCGCGAACCAAAATATCTCAAAGACTTTGAAGTAGAAATTAAAGTGCGCGGAATGCAAAGACAATCAGACAGTCATGCTTTTGGGCTGGATTATTTAGTCGAGTCTCAACAGTGGCAAGATTTCGGCTGCGATTCTGACGAATACGACTATTACACCACAGGACACCAGCAGCACTGGTAAATCACAACTTCCCCCGCTTTTGGGGGACAAAACTACTCTACATCAATCAAAAAAAATCAAAGCAATGACTAGAACTAAAAAATCAAACAATTTCAGTGTCTTTGGCACTCGTCCAGAAAATACTATTTTTCTCCCCGATGTTCCCTATTCTGTCAGACTCAACTGTAAAGATGGCGGTTTGTTTGTCGGTGGTAACGAAGCCCAACATCGCAAATCTAACCCAGACGAAAAAATAGATATCAGTATCGTCAAAGTTTCTAAGTTTTTTGGAACTTTAGGCAAAACTGAGAATGTTCTCTGGATTCAGTTGTTTTTTGTCGCTGCTCCTGGCGTTGATTCTCAAATACTGCCGAAAAATACCGTTTGCTGTAGCTATATCAAGAAACAATCCATCGCCCATCTGTTTAATAAAGTTCAAGAAGTGATGGAACACGGCGATCCTGGTATGGGAATTTTTACCCTCGGCTTTAATCGAGAAGCAGGAGAAAACGGAGTTTACTATACTATCGACTTTGACTGGCGAGAACGCGAAACCGAACAGGAAAAACAACAGCTAGAACTGATTGCTACGTTTATGTCCGCATACAGTGGACAGTTAATCGACCTTGAAGGAACGCGAGATATGACCTGTGTTGATGGCTGGACGGCTCAACAGCTACAAGGAATCACCACACAACGTCAAGAATTACCTGAAAGCTCGACTCGTAGCTTACTCGGCACGCTTAATCATTAAATTTATAGCGGTCGTCATAGATGGCGATCGCTTTACTATGGAGAATTTAAAACTATGACTACAACTAGACTTTGGGAACTGTCCGAAGAAATTCGAGAATTAGAGAATGCCATCAGTGCGATCGCAGATGATGAAACTCTCGATGATGAAGAAAAAGAAACCAAGCTACAAGAAACCTTTGCTCAATGGCTAGAAACTGGAGAATCTTTCAATGCCAAAGCCGAACAGGTAGCAAGGTACATCAGACACCAGGAAGCCCTTGCAGAAGCTAGAAAAACCGAAGCTAGACGAATTAGAGAATTAGCTAGTCAAGCAGAAAATCAAGCAGCTAGATTGAGAAAATACTTGACCTCTCAGATGATTTTATCTAACGTTAATCGCATTGATGGAGTATCGACTAAAATCAGTCTGAGAAAGAAACAGCCTCAAGTGTTGTTAAACGTTCCTCCTGAAGAATTACCCGCCGAGTATGTCAAAGTCACTCATAAGCCAGATTTGACTAAAATTAGAGCAGCGTTAAAGACCGATGCTCAAGGTGCAATTGATTGGGCATCTTTGTCTGAAAGTCACGAACATTCTGTAACTATTAGATAATTGTTGGAGCGGGCGATCGCTCATATTGCTCAAATAAACGGAATTATGGGAACTTCAGATTCAATTCCACGTTTCCTGAAAAACGAGGAATTCTACAAAATGTGAATAGAAAGTTAGTTCACCTATTTTTAAAACAATTTCCTCAGACATTAGCTCGTTGATAGTTAGTAATCTTATCTATACCAGCATCCAAATTCTCTAGGTGCTGTTCTAATCGCAGAGCATCTAAATTGCCTAGTTCAGCTTTTTTCTCTGACAAGTGAAGCTTAAAATTTTCTAAAAAGCCTAATTCTTTCCCTAAGTCTGAGTATATGTTGATGATATCGTAACGTTCGCACAATCCAGAAAAACAGCGACGACGATCGTCGAATTGCAAACCCCAAAATTTATTGGCAAAATTGTTTACATCCATATAAGCAAATACTGGACGCTGATGCACCCAATCTGCTAGAGGATCAAACTGAGTAGAATATTTATTCGTACAGATGAGGTTTTTAAATTTCCAGATATCTTCTGACATTAAATCGAGTAGATAATCACATAACTTCGATGAGTAGATATCAAGCGAAATCCTGTGGATTTTGATGCAGTGGAAGTAGAAATCGTCAAACTGCTTGATATCTTCAGCTCGAAAACCAAGACCATATGCCCCTCTCAATCCATCTGGAAAAGTAATTTTTAGCAGTTCGCAAAACGAATCTAGATCCCTGTCGCCATAGGCGAAAACTGATTTAGCCTGAGTCACTGCATCAGACAAAACTTCGTCTACACTTTGCTGTTGGTAAAGCCCCCGCGACGATAGCTCCATCAATATTCCCGTAACGTGAATAAATTCATATAGCTCTGTGTAATCATGGTTCGAGTAGTTTAAACTGACTTCTGCCAAAAGATGCTCAAACTCTGACTGTGTTAGTTGCCAAAAGTGATAAAGCCGAACCCAACTAGGAGCATTTTTTTCTAGAAGATATCGACTATTGGCTATAGATTCATTCAGTCCCAAGCAATCGATTTTGCCTCGATCCATAAATTCTTGCCACCAGCCCAAATCGGGAATAGCTTCGCCCATAATCGGATCGAGAAAGTCGTAATTTTTTAAGATCTCTTGGAGCTTGGTAAGAGTTTTAATCTCTTCATCACTATATTTTGAGTCGAAATCTGGTTGATAGATAGAACCCATGACACTATCTTTAGTTCTCCACTTCATAGGATGTTCGGGGTTAAATCTTAAGAATTCGGGTATTCTGGCTATATTAGCTGGGCTTAAAAAGCCTTTCTTTACTTCAATCGAGAGCGCAATCAAAAATTTAAGGACAGTTGTTAGTACATCGTTGTTTTTCTGGTATTTTGGGTCTATCTCTTGATGAATTCGCTCGAAATCAGAAATAATAATTGCCAGACTTCTCAAATTCTTATATTCGGTCTTGAGATACACCTCCTCAACTAAATCCGAACTATTAGTCAAAAATAACTTAGCTTCAGCGTCTTGAAGCTCATTTATAAAACTTGCTAGAGCTGCTCTCAAATCTAGGTGAATTTCGTAAGTTTTGCCGACAACCTTTTCCTTAATCATCCAATATGAATCCGATTTATCAAACTTACTCTCATCGGAAATAATTATTACCTTTAAGCCCTGCTGTTCTACAAAATTATTGATGTAGCCCATGATGCTTTCAATCGGTATCTGACATCTTTCTAAATCGTCAAATATCAAAATACTCTTGTTGACCTGATTAAATAGCTTTTGCCAACCTTCGGGAATATTGAAGTTAAGACTAATATCATCTTTAGAATCATTATCAAGATCTATTTTAAGAAAGCCTTTTACTGCTCCTTGGACGAACTTTCCAGCCAGCTTCATTCCTGGTGATCCTAATGTTGGATGAAGCTGATAAAAGAGTTCTTCCTGTATCTGCTGTGGTTTACTAATTCCGTTGAGACTAATCTTAAGCACTTTTTGTTTATTTGCTTCCAACTTGCGCTTTAATTGTTCTGCAAACCAAGATTTGCCACAGCCCCACTTGCCCTTCAAAAGAACGGCATAGCCAGGGGATTTTTCTAGCTTGCAGTAGAAATTCAAAAAGCTTTCAACATAAGCATTAACGTTTTCAGCAGTTTGTAGGGATGTCATATTAATTGTCCAAAAGAAAACGACTATCATAATCTTTGACTACCAAATTAAGTACTATTACGTTTGGTGATGATATTAAACTTTTACACTCACAAGCTTGGAAACTTGCCGAGATATGCCCGAAATAGTGCAAGATAGCTGCTAAAGGTATATACCTTTGGTATTTCAGGAATTAAGATTTTTTTAGTGATCGCCAATAACGAAATAATAGGCTTTTCAGGCTTCAGTGTTTTAAAAAATAGGGCACCATTCATAACAGGGTAATCGAAGCGACCGAAAAAGCTCGAAAAATCAATCAAACTCAAGATTTATCATCTATCGGAGTGGCCTTACTAGATGAACTGTTTCAGGGTAATCAACCAGTCTTGACAGGAGTGGATGCTGATTCGACCTACTGTTTTCTGTTAGAAGCCGTGGCGCATCGAGACGAAGATACCTGGGGCTATTATTTGCTCGAAGCCGAAGAGCAGGGATTAAATCCAGAATACACCATTGCTGATGCAGGGAGTGGAATCAGAGCGGGACAAAAAGCTGCTTGGGGTGAAAAGCCTTGTCACGGAGATATTTGGCATCTTCTCAACCAAGGCGAAACATTATGCCATAGTGTAGCTAAAAAAGCTCAGGGAGCAACCACTAAAAGAAAAAAGCTAGAGCATTCGATGGAATTAGCCAAGTTAAAGGGTAAAGGAAATAAATTATCAGCTAAACTGAACTTAGCTCGTAAAAATGAAGTCATAATCCAAAAATTAGCCAGCGACATCAAAATACTGCTCTTTTGGCTTAGGAATGATATTTTATCCTTAGCAGGGGCAGAATGCTCAGAAAGAATGGAACTGATGAATTTCATTATTGAAGAACTCCAATTCAGAGAAGACCAAGCTCACAAAGGAATTAAAGCTTTAAGAGTTGCTTTATCGAATCAAAAAGAGAGTTTATTAGCTTTTGCTAGAATATTAGACCAAAAACTAGCAGATATTGCCCAAAAGTTTCAGATTGCTCCTTCTCTAGTTCGAGAAGTTTGTTTGCTAATGAAGAAGTCTCTTTCAACTAATGTCTATTGGCAGAAATGGAATCATCTCTATCATCAACTTTCAAAAAAATTTCTTCCAGTAAAAGAAGCAGTGGAAAAGGCAATGAAAAGTACTCCCAGAGCTAGTTCTTTGGTTGAAAACCTCAATTCTCGCTTGAGAAACTATTTTTTCTTGAGAAAACACCTCAATTCTGATTATCTTGACCTGCTCAGGTTTTTCCTGAATCATCGTACCTTTCTCGAAAGCCGAGTGACTGAAAGAGTTGGCAAAAGCCCTACAGAGTTAATGACAGGAATTAAACACCCTCATTGGTTAGAAATGCTGGGATTCGAGAGATTTCAAAGGGCTTGAATAACCTGAAGAAATTATAATACTATTGTTCTACTAGCCTAGTCATAACCAGGCTTAATTTGTGTTGCGTTTGTTACCCAAAATACCCCTTTTTTGAACTACGCCAAAAACAATGGAAGAAATACAAATTCTTAGAGTCAACACCACAGTCGATGAAAATGATGGTAGTGCAGATGTGGGAACGGGTTTATCTTTGCGTGATGCGGTAATTATCGCCAATAGTACCTCAGGAGATGAAATTATTGAACTTGAAGGGGGAACAGTTTATCAATTAACTATCGAGGGAGAAGAGGGTGCAAGTGGAAATGAAGCAGCTTCGGTAGGAGATTTAGATGTTATTGATAATATTGGTAGTCTTACTATCCGTAGCTTAGAAGATAATGCAACCATTGATGCCAATGGCATCGATCGAGTATTTCAGGTGGGAGGAGAAGGGCTAACTCTAGAAAATATTACCGTTACTGGCGGTATAGCTAGTTCCCCAGGAGAAATCGCGACTTCAGGTGAAAGTAATGGCGGCGGTATCTTAGTGGATATAGCATCTAGCCTTACCCTAACTAATTCTACAGTGACTGATAATCAAGCGAGTGGAGATGGGGGAGGGATTAGTGCTAGCGGAGAAATAGTACTAGAAAACTCTACTATTACTAACAATAATGCCGATGGTGATGGTGGAGGTATTAGTAATATTTTAAACATTACTACCATTACAGATTCCAATATCAATAACAATCAGGCTAACGGAAATGGTGGTGGCATTAATGCTGGTTTTTTGGAATTGAGAGAAAGTATTGTTAGTGGCAATACGGCTAATGGTAATGGTGGTGGAATACATCGCCCAGAAGGTACTAGCTACGATCTCACCGTTGCAGGAGTTTATGACTCTACTATCGAAAACAATAGCGCGGGAGGTTCGGGCGGTGGTTTAAGCGAGGTTGGATTTATTGAAAATACTACCGTTCGTAATAATTCATCTAGTATCGGTGGCGGACTTTTTATTACGGAAGCAGGAATTATTCTTGGAAGTACTTTTAATAATAATGAGTCAACTAATATTGGTGGGGGAATTGTAGTTGGAGGAGATAATTCTGAAGACGTAAAAGTTGCGATCGCCAATACTACTATCAGCGGCAATAGTACTGCTGGAAGCGGTGGTGGTATCGTAGTTTTTGGTTCTTTTTTCCAAGACTCCCCCGACAATAGTAACGAAAATGGTTACAGTTCGGAAAGAATTACGCGATCGGGCGAAGTAATTGCTACTAACGTTACCATTACCAATAATCTTGCCGACAGCGATAATGACGGAATTGGTGATGGAGGTGGTGTTTTAACCAATTCCTTCACTGAAGGTACTGAAAATCCTACCGTAGGAGATAGAGATAGATTTGATGTAGGGAAAATAAGCTTTTCTAATTCCATTGTGGCGGGAAATTTTGACACTCCTGATAATAGTGGTACGGGCGAAATTAATCCCGATCTTTCTGGCGCGGCTAGGGGTAATGCCAATAATTTAATCGGCAATACTGAGGGAATAATTATCAATGCCGATTTGGTAGCAACTGAAACAGAAAGCTTAGGACAAGGAAGCGATCTGGTGAATCCCGATCCTGGACTAGGAGAATTGCAGGATAATGGTGGGCTTACCCAGACTCACAGTTTACTATCAGATAGTATAGCGATCGACGCTGGCAACAATGAAGGTATTCTCCAGGAACGTTTTGTCGATCTTGATGATGAAGGAACACCAACTAGCCTGGATTTTAATGGTGATGGCATTATCGAAGGTGGAATTCCCTACGATCAAAGGGGAGGAGAATTCGATCGCATCGTTAACGGCACTGTTGATATTGGTGCTTTTGAATTAAATTCTAATTTTGATGATATTAATAGTCCTGTTTCCAATAACGTGTATCGCTTTTTTAATCGAGATACAGGAGTTCACTTTTATACTGCTAATGAAACAGAAAAAGATGCAGTTCTAGAATTACCCAACTACAATTTTGAAGGAAGTTCCTATAAAAGCATAGATCCTCTAACTGGAAATCCAGAACCGATGCCAGTCTATCGCTTTCTCAATCAGGATACGGGAGTTCATCTTTACACTATTTCCGAAGTTGAAAGAGATGCGACAGAAGAATTAAATAATTTCAGTTTTGAGGGAGAAGCCTTTTTTGCTTATGAATCAGAAGTAGAAGGTTCAATTCCCATCTATCGTTTTTTTAACAGTTTAACTGGAGCGCATTTTTATACTCCTTCTACTGGTGAAAGAGATAACGTAGAAGCTAATTTACCTGATTTTCAATCGGAAGGAATAGCCTACTATGCTCTTCCTTTTTCAGAGTAACCATGAATTTACTTTAATATCTAATAAACTCTAAGTTATAGGAATTTAGGTTGTTTGGTTTGTTATGATTCTTCAGAATCTGCCTCAATTCTGGTAAAAAAAAGAGATTTAATAAGTTTGAGATTATACGAGCGATCGACAACTTTTTCAGTTTGAATTTTAGCGATCCAGAAAAATTTCCTCTGTTTTGGCTTAAACGATTGAAGCAAACGCCCAATTATGTTTTTACTTTTTGGTTGTGGGTAAGGACAATAAATTAAAACTTTGCGCTGTCTAATATTGGTAATTTCTTCGTAAATAACGTGCATGGGTTTAATTTTTTATTCACCAATTTTGAGCAATTATTTTAAGATGTCAAGAAACTACGTTATTTTTTGATCTTGAGAAACCAAGGAATTTTAAAAAAACTGGGTGTAAACAGAAAGATTGACTCTGTTTATAACCTCATCAAATAATTGTAAAGATTCGGTGGAAATACCACTAGCTCGCTGATTTAAGTATTGTCGATACAAGACAATTACAATCTTGTGAGCTTTAATAGTAGTAATCAATACTACTACAACGATGAAGTTTACTCCAGCAACACCCTACAGCAACAATCGGGCAGAAAATGAGATTTGGCAGTGTTTAAAAATAGCTTTAGAACAAGAACCAGGTAAAGCTTATCTAGGTTACCAGCCAAGACACGATAATGGTTCGCTTAAAAAAGAGTCAGATGTCTTGTTAATGCACGATGAATGGGGAATATGTGTTATTGAAGTAAAAGGGTGTAGTCTCGAACAAATCGCAGAAATTGATGGTGACGTATGGCAAATGCGCCAACCTTGGTATTCTCCTACTATGCAACCTCTTCAACAGGCAAAATCAGCTATGTATGCTATTGTCGGAGAAATTAAAGAATATGCCAAAAGAGAGTTAAATCGACCTTATTTAAACCTGACATCAAATCATCTATTGGCTTTACCGTTCATTTCCGAGACAGAATGGTCAACAAAATTTAGTAATCTACCCGCACTTCGAGGAGCAATACTGCTCAAAGAAGATTTAACTCCCGAACGAATCAGACACAAGCTTTTTGATTCATTACACTCCAAGCGTAAGGATAAAAAACATCTCCCCAGCCGAAGTGTTCAAGAAAAATTATGGGAGTTTTGCAAGAGAGATAGTGTTAGAGAAAACGTAGCCAAGGCAAGTACCGAACAAGATAGTATTGCTACTCTAATGCGAGAGATTCAGTACAAGTCTATGGTATTAGATAAGCTTCAAGAGAAAATTGCTACGGAAGTTCCCCCAGGAGCGCAGCGATTGCGAGGACTAGCTGGGACGGGAAAAACCCTGCTACTAGCAAAACGAGTAGCAAAGATGCACTACGAACATCCAGATTGGGATCTAGTGTTTACTTTTTTCACTAAGTCTCTCTATCAACAGACACTAGAATTAATCAATTTTGCTTATCAAGATCTGCTCGAAGAATCCGATCGAGAAACAGAAAGCCCTAATTGGAACAAATTAAAAGTGATTCATTCTTGGGGAGGAGAAAAAGTAGGTGAAGGGTTCTATTTTAACCTGGCTAAAGCTTGCGGAGTTAAACCAGCTTCTTCAGGAGATTTTGAATCTGTCTGTAATAAATTGGAGATACAAGTTAAGAATATTCCTCAACTTTATGATGCGGTGATTATTGACGAGGGACAGGATTTACCTCCTTCCTTTTACCGTCTGGCTTATTCTTCATTAAGAGAACCAAAACGCTTGTACTGGGCTTATGATGAGGCTCAAGGGGTTGGTTCGCTGGTAATACCAAAACCAGAAACTATTTTTGGTAGGGACGAAAAAACTGGTTCTCTATTAGTCAATTTACAAGGTAACTACAGTAAAGAAGAAGGTGGGGCTAGAAAATCTCATGTGATGAGTAAATGCTATCGTACTCCTAGTTTACTTCTAATGACTGCTCATGCCGTAAATATGGGTTTATTTCGTCAAGAAGGAGTTTTGCAAGGAGTTACGACTAAAAATGACTGGCAAAAATTGGGCTATGAAGTAACATCAGGAGATTTTAGTCAAACCAGTGTCAAAGAACAAAAGCTGGTAACTATTATTCGATCGCCAGATAATATTTGTCATGAATTCGATCGCCTTGATTTTCAGTTACAGCACATTGCAGACCCCATACTGGATTTGAAAACATTTGAGTGCGATCGCACAGAACAGGAATGGATTGCTCAAGAGATTGCTAAAGATATCAATATTAGGGGATTTGCTCCTGAAGATTTACTCATCACTGGAGTATTTGGCGAGGAAGATTTCTATTTTCTTCAAAATATTAAACAACTTCTAATTAATAAAGGGATTCAAGCTCATCATGTTACTCCTTATGGAGAGAAGGGTTTTCGCAAACCAGGTCACGTAACGCTAGCTCATATTTACTATGCCAAAGGTAATGAGTCATGGAAGGTATATGCTACAAGATTTGACTATGCAGATCGCCCTCATAGAGAAGGGAGAACGTTGCTGCACAAACGCAACGAAGCATTTACAGCTATAAGTCGTTCTAAAGCTTGGTGTGTAGTGACAGGTAAAGAAAGCCCAGTTTTTGAGGAATTAAGGACTTGTAAACAACAGTATCCTGAGTTTTCCTTCAAAGCTTTTAACAATAAAACTATATCTTTACAAAGGGTCACTGATGATGATGGCGAATTAGCTACAGAGGGAATCAAATTGCCTACTAATCAAAAAAAATTGAAAGTTATCAAGAAAAAAAATTTAATGAGTATCAAGACAAGTAGGTCGAGAAAAAACAATATTAGACCAAAAATCAAGGACAAAATAATTATTCAAAATAACAAATCTGTAATTATTTCAGATTAATTCTATCTTAAAAATATCGTTATTTAATAATATTATTGGATTTAAGTAATATCATGAATAAAAATAAAAATAAAAGCTATAAGCTAATATCTGTATTGAAAAAAGTTTTAAAAACTATCGGTTCTGTTATTTTATATATTATTGGGATAATATTTTCTCTTTTGATGACCTATGTTATATTTTATCTTTGTTTTTGGAAAGGTGGTATTTGGCTAATTGTTAAATTAAGCTCGTTTAACTATAAAGATCCTATTCCTGGACGAACAGTTGGTTTAATAATATCTACATTTGGTGTAGTGCTTGCAATTGTTATCAGGCGTTGGTTTTCTGCTTTAGACTTAGCGAGAAGTATCGATTTAGTTGAAGCTCATAGAAATGCGATTGTAGAGAATCCAAATTGCATTATGCCAAACGCTATATTCCCTAGCGATCTAAAAGAACTTTGTCGCTTTTTGTCTTCAGAAGCTACTTTACAAATAATATCGATAGCAAAAGTTTGCGAAATCATCTACGAACTTGCTGCTGAGGAGGGAACAGATGTAGATAAAAAAATATCAAAATTAATTGAAGACTATCTTCAAAATAAATCTTTGAAAAAAACATCTAAATTTCTCCGTAGTCCGATGACACCTTTGTTAATTTTTACTTTTAAAGATTCTAAACTATCAGAGGAAGATCTTTTTGCTAATCAACTAAGAATTTAAGCAATATTTTGGGTTGTGGCAAATATCTAGAAAAAGCTGAGTTTTAGGAATTTATTAATTTAGTAGATAGGAAAATTTGTATCAGTCTACTATAAACAAACGAATATTCGATTTGAAGTATCGATCGATATATACTTATTCAGCAAAGGAATTCTATGGTGTCGCATGACTCAAACTACACTTTGCCACCTTCTAGTTGGACTACCTAGCAGTGGTAAATCAACTTTTACCAAACAGTTACACCAACAAATTCCCGATTCGGTTGTTGTCTCTGCTAGTGCGATTGAGGCAGAATTGTCCGAGCGTGAAAAAACAAAGGTAAAGTGGAACGATATTGAAAATGAGGTAATTGATCGAGTTAGATTGGGGGCGAAATACAAACAGGTCGTTATTTATGATGCAAATAATGTTCGGTTGGATCGAAGAAAATCTTTTCTGGATAAAACCAGCGATCTTGATTTTGAGTGGGTATGTTGGTGGATAAAAACTCCAGTTAACGTTTGCAAATACTGGAATAAAAGAAGACCGATTCAAATACCAAAAGCGACAATCGATGAATCGTATGACGATCTCGAACAGTCTCCACCAACAGTAGAAGAAGGATTTGTAGCGGTAAGAGAAGTCAATCCTTAATCCAGCTTTGAATAGAAATATTTCGTATCAATCTCAATCTTTCGGCAATTCTACGATTAAAGAAAAGTGCGATCGCACAATTTAGGGTTGTAAGTAGTTGTTTTTGGACGTAATTAGCTTTGTCAAGATTCTTGATTCTTGATTCTTGAAAGTTAAATGCGATCGTGATTGTTCGGGCGAGGAAGAGAGAGCAGCATATACCAAATCCATCGGGGTATTTCGTATCAGCACTCAAAGGCGATTGGGGAGCGAAGAATCTAGTGTCTGAGGATTTAAGCGATCTCGATCGCGCGATCGATGAAGGTGCAATATTCCGTCATTGGTACGATTTAGCTCGCGAGCTTGGGTATTGCTCTGGACAGGAGGTTAGAGAGGGAGAACAGTGGGTCATTTTATCTGGGAGTTGGGAAAAGTGAGAATCTGTAGTGAATCGGGGTTATTCGTTGGAATATTTGAAGAAAATAATCAAGCGAAACCAGAGAGGATAAAAGAGGCTAAGAACTGGTTGCGGGTTTTAATTCCAGTTGAGAGGAAATATTTAACATCAAGAGCAAATTGAGAACATAATGATGTCAAAAGCTTGTTTTGGATCTTGTTCTTGGCAAATTATCTCTATATTGCCGTTTTCAAGACAGGATAAATCCAGGTCTTCTTACTCAGACCTTAAGACTGCAAAGATAGGGAGAGTATTAACTCTGGCAGAAATGCCGAAGATTAATCATGGTGTAAGCCAGACTTTTCAAAGCATAATGTAACTCACTAATCCGTTCAAAGCGGAGCAGTAAACGTTTAAATTTATCCTCCCAAGCAAATACCCGCTCGATGGTACGGAATCTTTCAAGAAAGATAGCATTCTCGAAAAGTCTTTTTCTACCTGGTTTGGGAGTGGTTCTCCCTCTGGGATTTTCATTAATATTAGGAATCATGCCCCGATTAAAAATGGCTTTGCGATTAGCTCTGCTATCGTAGACCCCATCTAAACTGACGATGGTTTGATTCAGATCGAGTCCGACAGCTTGAGCGACACGAGTCACTTGTGGCAGTGCTTTCCTTAACAGAGGTGATTCATTACGATTGCCAGGAGCTGTAATAAAGGGAGCGATTATGTTACAGTTACGGTCGCAAAATGCCACTACTTTATCCCCCTTCATGTGCTTGTGACCGTTGAAGCCCAGATTATCACCGCCTTTTTTAGCTGCTGTTGTCGTTCCATCACCATGAATAATACTGGTATCGAGATGTCCTTTCTCATGCAGCAAAGACACTGAAGCGGTAAAAATACTCTCAAAGCACCCATTAAATTCAAAGCGTCGAAATGCTCTATAGATTCTGGAGTAGTGAATCTCTGGTTGCCCATCTTCATCCTTGGCAATAGGCAGTTCCTTCCACTGACATCCCAGGTACAACAGCTTCAAAATGTAGTTGAAAATTGTGTGTAAAGAAAGTTTTGGCTGAGGACCACGACTACCAATATGCAAGTGGGGCAAGACAAATTGTTCAAACTGTTTAATGGTCAAATGGGTGGGAATCCAATTCCAGGATTGGGATTGAGGCATTCTTATATCTTCTATTCCTGCAATTAAAATGACTTGAGCCACTTTAACTTAGGTTTCTGAGAATCCAGATTAATTAAGGCTTTCAGACAAATTCGCCCAGGAGATAAAACCCGCAACCAGTTCAAACTGAAAACACAACATTAATTAGCCTAAATAATATACTTTCCCGAATAAAAGAAGCAAATAGATTTGAAGGACATACTGAGAAAATTCATTCAATAGAATTCAGTCCAGATGGTCAAACCATAATATCTGGTGGTGACACAACAGTTAAAATGTGGAATCGTCAAGGTCAACTACTTCACACTATAGAAAATCAGATGAATCTATTAGGAGAAGCAGACCTTATTGGTAATAATGTTGTATCTCGTGATTCAAATGGGAATGCGAAACTTTTTAATCTTCAAGGTCAATTGATTAAAGAATTTATTGAAGAAGATCCTTTTTTCAAGGAAAATGCAATATTCAGTCCTGACGGAGAGATGATTGTTACTAGCAGAAGCAATACAGTCAAACTTTGGAATATCGAAGGTAAACTACTGCGCACCCTCACTGGGCATACAGATGAAGTTCAAGATGTAGCATTCAGTCCTGACGGAGAGATGATTGCCTCTGCTAGTAACAATACAGTTTACCTTTGGAATACCAAAGGTAAACTGCTCCACACCTTTAAAATTAGTATGAATAGCATTGAAAAACTTAATTTTAGTCCCAATGGAAAAATTATTACTACAGAAAATTCAGACTATAGTAATATTTTCTCTGAAATTATTACTGGAGATAAAAACGACAATCATACAGCCAAGCTTTGGAATCTTAAGGGTGATTTATTACAATCCTTCCAAGCTAATATCACATTCAGTCCTGACGGAGAGATGATTGCTTCTGTCAGTAATGATACAGTCAAGCTTTGGAATATCAAAGGTAAACTACTCAAGACATTTAATGGGCATACTAGCTCCATTGAAAATGTAGCATTCAGTCCTGATGGAGAGATGATTGCTTCTGTCAGTAATGATACAGTCAAGCTTTGGAATATCGAAGGTGATTTAATTAAGACTGAAACTATTCAAAATATTATTCCAAGGCATCTAAATTTTAGTCCTGACGGTAATACACTTATTATTATCAATATCATAAACAATCAAAATCATGTTAATTTGTGGAATCTTAAAGGTGAAAAACTAGCAGTCTTAGAGTTCAGAGATTTCATCAAAACAAGTAAAATTAGTTCCGATGGTCAAATTATTGCTTTTAGTAGCGATACAAAAATAGAAATTTGGGATTTTAAAGAGCAAGTTAGCCAAACTTTTGAAGGTCATAAAAGTATAATTTCTGATTTTGAATTTAGTCCTAATAGTAAACTGATTGCTTCTACAAGTTGGGATGGGACAATCAAACTTTGGAATTTAAAAGAAAAAGCACTGGCTACATTTCATGGCAATATAGCCAGTGGTAACAATGGAGAGGATTTCAATAGATATATAACCTTTAGTACTGACAGTAAAACGGTTGCTTTCATTAATAATAATAATAATAAAAATATTAAAATTTGGGATCAGCAAGGTAAATTACTTCATGCTTTGAACGGTCATACTGATGATATTTATACGCTAGTGTTTAGTCCCGATGGCAAAAAGCTTGTTTCCGCCTCTGAGGATGGGACTGCTAAAGTATGGAATCAGCAAGGTGAATTACTTTATACTTTGAACGGTCACACTGATGATATTTATACGCTAGTGTTTAGCCCCGATGGCAAAAAGCTTGTTTCCGCCTCTGAGGATGGGACTGCTAAAGTATGGA
>NZ_JADWDC010000043.1:16902-41233 GCF_020640915.1 Waterburya agarophytonicola KI4
CCCGATGGCAAAAAGCTTGTTTCCGCCTCTGAGGATGGGACTGCTAAAGTATGGAATCAGCAAGGTGAATTACTTTATACTTTGAACGGTCACACTGATGATATTTATACGCTAGTGTTTAGTCCCGATGGCAAAAGGCTTGTTTCCGCCTCTGGGGATGGGACTGCTAAAATATGGAATCATAAGGGCAATCATATAAAGTCTATACAAAAAAGACAACCAAAAGATGAATATGATGGATACTACCAAGGTATAGAATTTAGTCCTGATGGTAAATCTTTTGCTATTGTTAGTCCAGACAACACAATTGAGGTGTGGGATTTCCAAGGTAAATTACTTTACACTTTGAGTGGTTATCAAGACCGTATTACCGATTTAAAATTTAGTCCCGATGGGGAAACTATTGTATCTGCCTCTGGCTTGAAAACTTTTAAAATTTGGAGTAACAAAGGAGAATTACTTCATACTTTTGGTAGTAATCAAGAAAATATTAGATTCTTTTATTTTAGTCCTGATGGGAAAACTATACTCTCTTCCTATTCAAAAACTTTTAAAATTTGGAGTAACAAAGGAGAATTACTTCATACTTTCACAGAAGGAACTTCCGAAGTTATTTTCAGTCCTGACAAGCAGATGATTGCCTCTGCTAGTTCTGATGGCACAGTTAAACTCTGGAGTCTCGAAGGCAAACTGCTACAGACCTTCAAAGGTCACACAGCCAAAGTTTGGAGAATCGCATTTAGCCCTGACGGAGAGATGATTGCCTCTGCTAGTTCCGATAAAACAGTACGGTTATGGAATGTGGTAACAAGTGAAGAAAGTGCTGTTTTACGTGGTCATCAAGATAAGGTGACTGAAGTTAAATTTAGCCCTGATAGTAAAGGCATAATTTCTGACGACAATTTTGAAACTAAAGTCTGGAATCTCCAGGGTAATCTATTGCAATCCTTTCCGACTGATTCTGTTAATCATGGCTTACTTAAATTTCATCCCAACGGAAAGACTTTTGCTTCTGTTGGCGGTGACACAATCAAAATCTGGAAGATCAAAGATAATTTACTTCAGGCAATTGAAGGGCATACGGATGAAGTTTGGGATATAGCATTCAGTCCTGACGGACAGATTATTGCTTCTGCTAGTAGCGATAAAGTCAAGCTTTGGAATACCGAAGGTAAACTACTGCACACCCTTACTGGGCATACAAATACTGAGCCACACCAGAAAGTTTGGAGTATAGCATTTAGTCCTGACGGGCAGATGATTGCTTCTGCTAGTTCTGATAACGCAATACGGTTATGGAATCTTGAGGGTAAACTACTGCACACCCTTACTGGGCATACGAATAATGTTGTGAGTGTGGCATTCAGTCCTGACGGAGAAATGATTGCCTCTGCTAGTTCTGATAACACAATACGGTTATGGAATCTTGAGGGTAAACTACTGCACACCCTTACTGGGCATCGGGAAAATTCAGAAAAAATTATTTCACTAGCATTTAGTCCCGATAATAAAACTCTTGCTTCTGCTGGTGAAACTCAGATTAAAATTTGGACTCTAAATGGTAGATTACTTAAAAATCTTCAACTCAATAAGCCAAACAAACTTGTAAAAAGAAATCCTGCTGAATTTTATTCCATTCGTTTTAGTCCTAATGGAAAATATCTAGCCTCAATACGTGGAAACGGAGAAGTTAATGTATGGAATTCAGAATACAACATAGTTCAATCATTTCAAACATCCCAATTTACTGATCTTGTTGACAACAATGCTGAGATTGATTTCAGTTCTGAAGGACAGATGATTGCTTCTAGCAATGATAATAAGACCATCAAACTATGGAGCAATCAAGGTAAATTAATTTATACCCTTACTGAGCATTCAAATAATGTTCGGCATCTAAAATTTAGTCCCGATCATAAAGTTCTTGCCTCTGCTGGGCGGGACAAGTTAATGTTATGGGATTTTGACTTAGACAATGTACTAATGAAAGGTTGCCTGTGGGCTAAGGATTATCTCAGCAATAACCAAAATATCAGCAAAGAAGACAAGGAGATTTGTGAAGGGCTTTAGACCCTTGGTAGCTAGTCTGTTTGTACCTGCGGTGCATTGGTGTGGGGGCAATGGGTTACGTCAATTAAATCAACTAGATAATGTGTGGGTTAGATATTGGTATGTGTTGTTTTAGGTAAAACCAAAGTACAAACACACAAAACTTCTGAGTTAATTAACCTTTATCAGAAAAAGACCAAATTCCGTTGTTCAGAATCCAGTTACGAAATTCATCGAAAGAAAATTCATCCCAGGTGAACTTACGACTAGCTACAACATCGAAATTGTTTTTCCCTGCTTTAGCTATTTGACTGAGATATTTGTTTGAGCTGACAGAAGTTTCATCAATTGCAATTGTGATTAAAGCCTCAAATTCCTTCTCAAATATACATATCTCAAGTTTAAGTAAAGAACAGAGATGAGTTACATTACGATTTTCATATACCAGAGGATATGAACGAGATGAATTCTGATTAACGTTCATTACATCATTAACAAAACGCCAAAACAGAAATTCAGAACGGGTCATTGATTTGTGGAACATAATAGTTTCCTCTACTTAGTGTCTTGAATCCCTTGAATAGAGGCATTTAAGAAATAACAATAAATTCAATGAGTTACTGTTGTTTTGGCATTCAAGACACCAAGCAAAGAAAAATCAACTTTCTTTCCCTTATCTGCAATAGTAACGACACTGCTTCAGTTTATCTGACATAGAACGCTCAAAATCTTTTATATAGGTCGTTCTCGTCCTCTGTCCTGCTCCTTCTCTTTGGCAATTTCACGTTTGCGCCATTCAGCTATTCTTAGCTCCTTAGCCTGTTCTTCGCTGATAAATCCCTTCTTATGGGCAATGAAAATGTTGTAATATTCATTCTCCTCTCGCTTCCTCTGATTCAAAACCCGATCTACCTGCTGCTTCTTCAGCAATCCCAACGCCTGATAGGTATTGAGAGTGAATTTGCTGGCATTCATAATTCTTGAATCCTGCTGGATTAGAAGATGCTGCTGACGGCTAATATTGCCCTTCATATATAGCCTGAAAGATTTCTTCTGAAATTTCTCAAACTCCCGCTCTTTCTTCTTAAACTTCTTATCTAGCACCGCTTGGCGTTTCTCCCGATGCCATAAGATAATTTGTCTGGCTATCTCTATTACCTTTTGGGTTTTAGTCCTATCTTTAATAGTGGAAATTGCTTTGGCTTTATCCGTCAGGCTAAATTTATCGGCATCCTGTTCGTTAGCCTGGGCATATTTCGCCAGAAACAAATCTGAAATAGCTTTTGCCCGATCTACCGATAGCTCCCCGTCAGCTACCTTGATAGTGGCATTGAGGACATGGTGTTTGTTAAATGATTCATCCTTACGTTTTGCCAGCACAGCAGCAATCTCATTATCGTAGCTGGTTGAGCGCATAGTCTTTGCTTTCTGCTGGTTAATCACATTTTTGAGGCTACAGCCCATTTGTTTGAGTTCCCTGCGCCACCGACGCTTTAATTCACCGATATCCTGGTTGTGGTCTTTAGCCTGACGCGATTTAAGGACAACATTGCGAATTTGAGCAGCACTCATATTCTCTTTGGTTTTTTCTTTAATCTCCAGACTGCGCTTGCTAAAGTGTTTGGTAACTTTTCCCGATATGCCGTGAATGCCAAAGCTACAACCAGAGTCATTGGAAAATTGGCGATCGAAGGTTTTGATTCCGTATTCCTTTTCCAGCGATCGCCTGAGATCGCTTAAAAAGATTTGCCCTGCGGTGTAACGTGCCTGGAGAGTCTTTTTACCATCGACCGCACCATAGCCTTTACCGTCTAATCTTTCTCCACTGTTGATTTGGACGCAGTGCGTATGAAGCTGCATATCTTTCGCTCTGGAGGTGATGTGAGTGAAACAAGCAAAGGTTGACTTTGCCTGATGCCAGAAGGTTTTTCTACTGCCGTCGGGCTGAGTCTCTGTGCTGCGAGTATAGGTAGCATTTTGGTCGAGATAGTCCATTGCTTTCTTGGCAGCCTGATTGTGGAGATTCACCAGCTTTTCTGATTCGTGTTCGGGCAGCATCATCATCAGAATAGAAACGTCTTTGGGCGCACTAAAGCAATGATCGTAAGCTAAGGTTGGATTGTGTTTTTTCTCTTCTCCAGTTTTTTGATCGACATAGATTCTGACGGTACTACCGCCTCTTCTCATAGTGGTATTGCCATCGGGAGATAGACCATTAAATAAGTTTTTCAAGCGAGAATCTTGGTGCTTAATATCATCAGTATCGATGCCAAAAGATTGCGCTCCCGACCCATAAAAGAAACCAGGAGCTTCGCTTTCTGAAGCATAATATTTTTCGTGCTGATTATTTAGGTAGTAATTAGCTCTACCTCGATGAATTATCCCAATGCTGTCCATTTTCTAAAAACGTGGCGATTTGACTTAATTGTGGGTGTTTGGAGTCTTATTTGTCTTTCTTCTACCACGCTACCATGCGTGCAAATGTGTCAGGCGGGATTCGAGTCGAAGCCCGCCGTTCTTATGGTTTTGGTCTTGGGGTTTTTCGCGCTCGATTCGGGCGCGAGTCTTGCCTCAAAGTTACTCATGAGTAACTTTGAGGCGGAGAGCTACTTGGTAGCTCGATGGACTTTTTTCTGGGGAGAAAAAAGTCTTTTAAAAAATTGGAAAAGATAACTTTTCCATGATTTTGCCCAACAAAAGCCCCTCACAAATGGGGCGTTCACAGTGGGCAAAATTGTGGTCAAGTTCGACTTTTATGAATGACTTGTTCAATGGCGAAGCGGTTGAAAAGTTGTTTATAAAAGTTGACCTTTTCAAACTTGATGACGTTGAACAGGAGAAATAGAAATGAATCGCATTGAAATGGGAGAGGCTCTAGGTATTGACCTGGCTGAATTTACGGGTACGACGAGCTATCATCGCTGTAGTCCTTACTTCCCTAATGTACTGCTGACCGATGGCACGAGGTACATGGGAGATAAGCTGGGTTGTTTTTGGCTCTTTGACCTGATTGGGCTGCTACAAAAAACGCCCCGCATCGCCAAGCACCCCGAACTACAACGGCTTCAGTTTTGGCATCTGTTGGTTGCCGATGATGCTTCGGCAAAACTTAACTGCGAGTGGGACAAGGACGAACTTGTATATTCCCACGAGATTCCTTTTACCGATTTTCCTACCACTCCAGAGCCTCTTTGTCTTTATTCGCAACGCCTAGACCTTCGAGTCGTTGGAGAGAAAGGAATCGGTTGGGTAATTCATCTTCCTTCGGAGTATTAACTATGGAAACTGATATTTATGATGGGGAGATAGAATTTACTCCCGAATATTCGGCTAAGGATCTACTGGAATTGGAGCGTGAGATAAGCAGTCAAATGGATTATTGTCTTGAGGCTTGTTTTATGTCGAAAGAAAAAGCGAAAACCTTTGAAAAACGGTTGACGATTTTTGAAAGGTATTTTTGGGGTTTATTTTTCCTGGTTTTTCTGTATGTGGTGCTGGATTTATTGGGGGAATTAGGGGTTCTGATTTGACTTACCACAACGTAGTTGTGAAACTGTCTCAATCCTGCATGGTTCGAGGATTTAAGGTGATGAAGGAGCGACTTGGGTAGAGCCACCCCAACATCGAAGTTGAACAAGAGACTATAGGATTACTTAATTGACCGAACATTTCAAGCAAAATATTGCTATTTCTATTATTTTTTCAGTCTCTACTTCTAGTAGATAATTCCCAGAACCTTACTTTATAAGTATCTAGGTTATCTTGGTGTAGAAATTTGTGGGTTAAGGGATGGGTAAATACGAGAAACTACTACAAAGGATTCTTACGGGAACATCCGATAACAATATAAAATTCGCCGAACTATGTCAGTTACTTGAGAAACTCGGCTTTGAGAAAAGAGTTAAAGGCGACCATTTCATCTTTACCAGAGATAATGTAGAGGAAATAGTTAATATCCAGCCCAAAGGTAGCAAAGCCAAAGGCTATCAGGTTAAGCAAATTAGAAACCTAATTGTTAAATATGGTTTAGGAGATAGTAATGTCGGTTAAATATGAATTGATTATTTATTGGAGCGATTCAGACGACGCTTTTATAGTAGAAGTCCCAGAATTACCTGGATGTATGGCAGACGGTCAAACCTATGTAGAAGCAGTGACTAATGCTGAGACTATCATCCAAGAATGGATTGATACGGCTAAAGAGTTGGGACGTGATATTCCTACTCCTAAAGGACGATTACTTTATGCTTGAGTAGGTTTTTTAGAACTGCTGTCAAATATTTCCCTAAAAGCAATCATTGGTTCAGAAAAGTGATTATTGTTTTGAAAATAGTAGTTCTTCTCCAGACTAGCTATAGCCAAGAGACTGAACTGAAGGTGATTTTGGCTAATTTAACATAGGCTTGAGATGAAGTTTTATCACGGGACTTCCGAACGCTACCTCCAACAGATTTTGAAGGATGGTTTGCAGCCCAGAGGTGGACGATATGGGAACTGGGAGAAATGCCCCTCACGAGGCGACTGCGTGTATCTGACTGTCGCCTATGCTCCCTATTATGGCTACTTTACGGCTAATAAGGAGGAGCGGATTGTTGTTGTTGAAGTTGATTCTAATCTATTAGATCGAGTAAATCTGCTTCCAGATGAGGATTACATAGCTCAAGCGAGTCATGAAAGTGCTATCCCTGGATCGACTCTAGAGGAGAGGACTATCTGGGTTCGCGACAGGCTACACACTCTCGGTAACTATCAGGAAATGAGTCTCAATGGATTGGGCAATTGTTGTTATCGTGGGGCTATTCCCTTAGAAGCCATCACTCGGATTGCGATCGCTGCACCAGATAAGACGAATCATCTATGCTTGATGGCAGCAGATCCGACGATTACTCTGATGAATTTTGCTTTGATGAGGAAGGTCTATCAGAATTTGACCAGGGCTTTTGCAGGGTATCCTGTGGAGGCGAGAACGCTAATTCTTGATTGTGTGGCTACCCTGCGCGAGAAGATTGATGCTGAGAAGTTTGCCGAGTATTTGGATTTGCTTCAGGCAGAAATGGAAACGATTAAAGTGATGGATGTTGAGGCATCGCGAGCGATCGCTGTTTGAGCTATGGTCAAGGCTTAAAACAAATTGGCTCTTATATTTTCAGTATCTTTATAGTGCCGTAACCTTGCAAATATAGAACCTCCAACTAACACATGAAGGTTCTTGCAATACTTACTTTATGCTGAATTATTGCGAGTCTGGCAGCAATTCAAAATAATATCCTTGTTGGGGATTAGCTTTAACCTTGACTAAAGCGGTTTCAATTGTGCGATCGCCAGATGGCAAAAACTGAAACTGATTATTAGATCCATCAATGGTTAATTGTGAATTTCGTAAAATATCTTTTAAACCCTCCCTGGTATTGTTTTGTTGTAAGCCCAAAGAGATCGCTTTAGTAGCGTCATAAGAAGTCCCAGTACGCCAAGTAATTGGAGCATCTTTTCCCCAAAGGTCATAAGCCGTAGTCATGAATTCTTGAGCAGAATCTTGTTGATAATGGAAGGGTACAGGTAAAACGACTCCATTTAAGTCTCCCTGTCCAGACTGGGTTATTTTAGAAGTATTGAGAGAAAAAGTACCTAGTAAAACCATTTTCCAATTGTTGGCTCTGGCTAGGTCTATCGCTCGATTTAATTTGTCGATATGAGGTGCTAGCAATACCGCTTCTGCTCCACTGGAAATTATATTGTTAACCGATATTTCCCCATTAAAGTCAGGTGTAGCAAAATCACATTGAGTATTAACATAGTTACCTCCCCTAGCTATTAGTGCAGGAATGAAAGCGTCCTTGAAAGTGACATTATCGGGAGCTTGAGAATCAAAACAAATCGCCACATTTCTTCGTTTGGCAATATTTACCACATAGTCAGCTAAAGCATCTGCCATCTCCTGATTAGTTGGTGCGGTACGAAAAATATAGTCGCCAAAGTTAGACAACTCTTCTGTTGTGCTAGTAGGAGTGATCATCACCATGCCATTTTGCTGATACACTTTTGCCCCTGCCAAAGACGCATTTGACGCATTTGAGCCAATGACTGCTAAGATTTCAGAATCTTTCACTAATGCTTTGGCTACCTGTTCGGCAATTTCGGTATTGTTTTCATCATTAACGATTTGAATCTGTAATTTAACCCCTTGCAGAATTAACTCCGTTTGTGCCTGAGCAATACCCCTGAGCATTTCCTGTGCCACATCTAAATTTGAGCCGATAGGAACAATCGCAGCAACTTTAATCGGTTTTTGATGGGCTACTTGAGCATTATTTAGATAAATTCGTGTTTCAGGGTCGTTAGGATATTTAGTGAGGGACTGTTCAAAATATTCTTGAGCAATAGCAAACTTTTTCTTACCATAGGCAATAGTCCCATCTTTCTTTTCAGCCGTGAAATTTGCTGTAATGAGCATTCTCTCCCCCAAACTGAAACGTTTGAATAAAGATAATTCACGACCAGAAACTACTGGAAATTTTGACACTGCCTCTTTGAAAGGATGGCTGTCATTTTGAAAGTTGACGGACTGAAATTTAAACCATCCCAACAGACCCAGAGCAAATAATAAAATAAAAACAATAGGAGGAGGAGCTTTTATAGATTTCTTGCTCATGATTCTTGCTGACTATTTAAATTTTTAAATCTTTTCTCGATCTCAGCTTCAAGAGATAAGGCATCGATCTCATCTGCTAGTACATCATTGGGATTTTCCGTTAGTTCTGCTTTAGCTTCTTCGAGCAAGGCTCGTTTCTCAATACCATTTTTTGCTTCGGCAAATTGCGATCGCGCTGAGTCCAAACCCCACTCAGTAGAAATTCCCCCCATCTCAGCCATTGCTTGATTTACCAGAGTTAAAGATTCTAAATTCTCTAGTTCTAATTTATAAGCTTCTAACTTTTCGGTTTCTCGCTTTAGCTTCGCCTTAGCTTTATTCATAGTCATTTGTGCTGCCCCTACCCGTTCGCTTAACTGGGGTAGGATTTTTTCAATAGCGATTGCCTTAGTGATGGCTAGTCTGGCTGCCTCTTCATTACCTTTGTTGTGAGCTAGCTGTGCCTGTCTTTCTGCTTCCTGATAGTCTTTAAGCTTATTGTTATACTGCTGTTGTGCCAGATTATAGGTAGAAACTACCTTTGCTACAGCAGTTGATAATTGAGCAATCGATTCTTGCATGGAGACAATCGATTCTTGGGCTACTTTCTGTGCTACTTTTCCACCTGCTTCAAGAGGCATTCCCCAGAGGCGTTTCCACAATGCTACTGAAATTCTGCCTGCTGTTTCCCCTAGTAGCCAATAGGTAATTTTTTTAGGATTTACCTGTTTCATTATTTTTAAGTTAATTATTTGTTGTATTACTACTTAACTTAAAAACAATATTTGTAATTGCCAATTCATATTATTCATAGCTTTTTTTTTAAGATTTCATTTTATTCATTTATTGCTATTCACGAAATCAATAAGATGATTCAATAACAAGTAGGTAATTATCAGCATTCTTGCTCAAATAAATTCAAAACGATACTAGACATGACTTTTTTAGACAATTGCCATAGCGATATAGATCGAGGAATAAAAATTATAAATAGATTTCTTGAGCAAAATAAAAATTTAAAATTAACTGAGATTGAACAAGCAATTATTCATGGTTCTTTAGCAAGGCTAACTTATCAAAATATGCAGCAGCAAGAAAAACAGTTAAATTTTTATACTGTAGAATATATCTCTCGTAACTTAGCTTTTGACTTATGGAATAAACTAAGTGCTGCTGCTCACAATTCTCAGATATTCGATCCTGAATATAGAATCAATAAAAAAAAATTGTGGCATTTTGTTGATCGGATAAATCAATTACAAGAAGAAGACAATTTTGAATTAATTGATATTCCTGGGGCAACAATGGAAGGAGAGAAGTTACAGGATCGCTATGAAATTGAGGAACATTTATTTGATCGCGATTCTGGAGAAAGACACTTTAGGGCAATTGATCGTTGTTTAAGAGATAAACCTTGTTTAGTCATTCAACGCAACCACCAAACACCAAAAATCAGGAAGCAGTTTGAGAGAGAAGGAGAAGCTTTATCTCATATTGGCAAACATTATCAAATACAAGAATTATTGGCTTATTTTACTCAAGATCGCTCGCTTTACTTAGTTTACGAGCAAATAGAAGGCAAAGCTCTAACCGAACTACTTACAGAAGAACCTTGGCAGGAATTAAAAGTCAAAGAGTTACTGCACAGTCTATTAACAGTTTTAGTGTTTATTCAGGAGAAAAATATAACTCATCGCAATCTTAATCCTGACAATATTATTCTCTCAGGGAATAAATGGGTTTTTACAGACTTTGCCACTATCAAAGAAGTTAATCTCCAAGTAAATTCTTTATCTCACAGTACTTTTGCTGAAGGGATGAAAGATTATATGCCCGCCGAACAATTAATGGGAATGACTACTTTTGCCAGCGATATTTACGCCGTTGGGATGATTGCCATTCGTGCCTTAACAGGGATTCAGCCACATCAATTCAAGATAAATCCCAAGACAGGAAATAAAGTTTGGCGTAAATATGCTGAGGTTAGCGATCTCTTTGCAGATACGCTCGCTCGTGCTGTTAGCTATCATTTTGGCGATCGCTATCAGTCAGCACAAGAAATGTTAGAAAACATTAAATGATTTAGCTGTAATTCAAATATCTTTAATCACAAATTATAAAATACCTCTGATATAACCTCATGTACTCAGTTGGCTGTATGTCCTTTGGTATAGGCGATTTAGTTAATAACCGTTACAGAATTATTCGATCTTTAGATAGTGGCGGGTTTGGAACTACATATTTGGTAAGAGATACTAGCGAGAGCAATCAACCTACTTCTGAGGTAGCACTCAAACAAATTAAATTATCTCAATTAGATAACGATCAAAGCACCTCCGATGTTGAATATATTGAATATATTGAAAAATTAGAGCGCGAATCAGATGCTCTAGAAAGATTAGGAGCCGAATCATCTGATATTCCTAAATATCTAGATAGTTTTTATGAAGAGAATTATTACTATATTGTTCAAGAGTATATTGAAGGATCAAGTCTCAAGGAAGAAATTATATCTGGAGTAAAGTTCTCAGAAGAAAACGCAATTTGTATTCTTAGAGAAATATTGAACATATTAATATTTGTTCATCAAAACAATGTTATTCATCGAGATATCAAACCTGCTAATATTATACGTCGTAAAAGTGATGGTAAATTAGTTTTAATTGATTTTGGTGCGGTCAAAGAAATTGCTACAGAACAGATGAATAATTCTGGGATAAAACGCACCAGGATAATTTGTTCTGATGGATATACTCCTGTCGAACAGCGTAGTGGTAATCCTCAACCAAATAGCGATATCTATGCTTTAGGTATCATGATTATGAAATCAGTAACAGGATTCTCAATCGCTGCAATCCACGATTCCAATCATTTCCCATTGAGAGATCGAAGATTTAATTATCTTTGGGAAGAGCACGCATCTCATACTAGTTCTGGATTTAAAAAGATAATATCTAGAATGATTCAATATCATTTTGACGATCGCTATCAAAGTGTTGAGGAGGTTCTAGAAGCTATAGAAGAATTAGAATCACAAAAACCTGAAGAGACTACAGACGATAGAGATAACAAAGATCTACAAGAACCTGAAAATATTAATGAAGAACAGCAGCAACCTGAAATTGTATCTCCCTCAGTTGAAGAAGTAGTAGAACCCATTCAAGTAGATGTTCTTCAAATTGGCGAAAATCCAGGCAATTATAATATAAGCCAAGAAGATGTTAATAGTGTTCAAGGAGGGTCAGAAAGCATAATCGATTCTGAGCCACCTATTAATCCTAAACGAAATCCTGTTATTAACTTTTATAATCAACATCGCCGACAAATCAAGTTCATTGCTCTAAGCACCTTTGCTTTATTAGGAGTAACAACAACTGCTTTTATTTTGGGAAGTAATCAAAAAGTTTGCTCTTTAAAATTAGGTGATTCATACAGCTGTGGGGAGGAAGTATTAAATCCATCATCTGTGGCTATTGGTAGAGATCGCGCTGCCGAGTTTTTTTTAGAAAAGAATTATAAACAAGCTTTAGAAAGCTTTCAAGAAGTATGGGGAGATCATGGAGATCCTGAAAGCCTTATCTACTTAAACAATGCGTTACTTGATGCTTATAAAATCGAAACTGAAACTATTGCGATATCAGTTCCTTATAGTTTTAAAACTAGTTCAATGGTCAATGGAAGTACACTCAAAGGTTCTGATATCTCCAAAGATTTCCTCAGAGGTATAGCTCAAGCGCAAACTCAAGTCAATCTAAGGTTATCCAACTCTAATTCTGAAATCGAACAAGAATTAATTAAATTTAACTTTTTACCTGATTTACAGATGGGTCTTAATAAAGGTCTAAGAGTTGTTATTGCTGATGACGCTAATAAAAAAGGACAAGCTATAGAAGTTGCCAATCCAATTGCTGATAATAAAAATATTGTAGGCATAATTGGTCTTTACGCCAGTGGTAGAACTCTTGATACTATTAGAATTTATAATAAAGGCAACTTGCCTCAAATATCATATGGAAGTACAGTCAGAAGTCTTTCTAAAAGAATAGGAGATAATTTTTTCCGTGTTGTTCCCACTACTGAACAAGAAGCTGCCGTTATAGAAAACTATATTAATAACTATGATCTAGAAGAAAAAAAAATTGCAATTTTCTATAATCCCAGGAGTGACTATAGTACAGATTTAAGAGATGCTTTGATTGATAAAATTGGTGAGAGAGGAAACGCTACTGTTGTAAAAAAATTCAGTCATTTTGACCTTGCTGATGAAGAAAATTTTTCTACAAAAGCAGCACTGAATGCGATAGATAACGACCAAGAAAATGAAATTAATATTTTTTTGGTATTACCAGACGGGCTAACAAGTAATGCCTTAGCTAAGGCTATTGAAATAATAGAAGTAGACAAGGGAAAACGCTTAATTTTAGGTGGAAATCCTTTAGTTAATTCAGAGGTTGAAAGTATTAACACAGATATTTCAGTCAACCTAATTGCAGCTACTCCTTGGCATCATACAGATAAAAATTCAAATAGTGATTTTAGTAAGCAAGCGTTTGAATTATGGAATGAGAATGTTAATGGAAATACAGCGATGGCTTACGATGCAACTAGAGCTATGATTGAGGCAATTAATAGACAAGAAAAACCTACTAGGCAAGGAACTATTGATAAGTTAAATAATCCACGTTTTTCTGTACCTGGAGCATCTGGGGATATAGGATTTAATACTTCTAACACTGGTAAAAAAAATGGAGATCGCAAAAACCTCAGTCCTAAACTAGTACGTCTCTCTAAATGCGAAGGTAGAAGTCGTCACTTTGTTTCCATATCTCTTAATGATACTCAAGTCAAAAATTTAGTTTGCCAAACAGAATTTTAATTTTCCTTACAGACCAAAATTCACCATTAGGGGGAGATCTAGTTAGGGGTAAAATTTCGACTGCCTTAAGAAACTACTCTTTATCTAAACGCTTTTTAAATTCAGGAATTTCCTGAGCAGACACGATCTTAACCTTGCCATTTTTATCGCTAACAGCAATAGATTCGCCTTTTTGATGATGTGTGTTTACAGCGTTATCGGGGTCGCGCCGAGATACATGTTGAAACGTGCCACATCGGATTGAAAGCATTGATGTAAATGAGTTTCAGGAACAGACTTTTCACATGCTCTTTACGTCTGATAAATGTTATTAGCAGACATAATTCAACGAAAAAATAGGGTTTTAGGTCTGCTAATGTTCCTCGTAAGCCCTATTTTAAATGTCTGCTAATGTCTTTGGAGAAAAATAATACCAAGCAGAATATAGGTTAAAGCTTTATAAAATAAGTCTTTCAAGCTTACTGCCATCTAGATTATTTGTGATCGCGATCTTACTGTATAAAATCAAACCCTTACACAGTAATAGTTACAAGGAGATGTGGCATGATTTTACGTGTATCTCGGCGCGACCCCAATTTTGATTTGATTTGAGAGGTGGGGTGTGTTGATCACAATTAGTCGTAATGGATTACTACTTACCAGAACACGCCACAAAACCTAACCTATAAAAACACCACACCCATATTTTGCTGTTAAAGAAAACAAGGAGAATCACTCGCTTTTATTCATCTTTATTCATCATGGCGATCGAGGCGAGACTTACGAGATTTTGATTTTTTCTGGAGAATTTCCTTAACCTCGGCAAATAGGGTCTTCATTCCTTTCTGATATTCTGGATTTCGGCGTTCTTCATCTAAAGACTTCCAATCGGGATGACGAGCTAGGAATTCCTGGTAGTAATTTTCCTGTGCCTCTGATAAGTTTTTCTTATCTTGGTTTGAGCGATTTTCTGCGGATTCCTCCCCATAAGTTTTAGTTATGTGTTCTGGATTGGATTTATTATTTTTCTCTTTTTTTTCAATCTCCAGATTATCATTTTCAGTCTCAATTACCTCGTGGGCATCCTCAGTCCATAAATCTTCGGCAAATTCAGCATCAGATTCAAAACCCTTCATATAGGGGGAGGTGTGATCTATTTTTTTGATTTGACCACTGGGCAAGGCTTTTGGAGGTTTTGCTTGGCAGTTTGGTTGACGCACTACATCAGGGGGTGTGACCCAATCTTTAGATTCTTTTACTGGACTGATTTCTAGCTGTATATCTTCTTGTACTATATTATTTTGAGATTTTTCGGAATTGGATTCTGAGATTTCTGAAGTATTTTGTGTTTCGGAATTTGGTTCGGGTTGAATATCTGCGATCGCAGGTTGAGTTCGTTCTCCGTCAAATTTGGGATGCCATAGGGGAAGATAGGCTAGTTTTTTTAAGGTGCGTTCGCTAAATGCTTTACCAAATAACTTTTTACTAGTCTCGCGCAGCAATTCAAGACGTTCTCCTACTTTTTTGGGTAAGGCGATCGCCTGTTCGATTAGATGAGCTAGAGTTTGTTTTAAACGCTCCTGACAGTTTGTAGCACGCTCTAGGTTAAGTTGGCTGTTTTTGACCGTTTGCTGCCCTTTCTCGTTAATTTCTTGATAGGAAGTATGACGAGTAGGATTAGTTCCTAATGCCCACCAAAATGGTTCGATGATTCTTGCCCAATGATGGCATTTTTTTATTATTTCATGCTGGTGACGGCAGTATTGTTTGTATCCTGGCAGGTTGGTAATGGTTTCTACCATGTACTGCTGTAATTCTATGCCTTCTAGAGCTTTAAATACTCGTCCGTATTTGCCTATTTCACGGATGAGGTCGTTGGTTTGTCCAAAATCGGTAAATCCTTCGTTAATCAGAAATTCGGTATCTTCTTGCCACTCTCTGACTTTGCTTTTACTACTAGTCCGAATGAAGCGATATTTTCTTTGATAGTACCAATCCCTTGAGATGGATAAAACATCTCTCAATCGCCCCATATCTTGATTCTGGGCAGCCCAATTCATTTGGTCGAGGAAATCCCCTAATCCCTCAGAATAAGGGGCTAAATCGTCGTCTAATAGTCTCGACCCTGTATTTGGCTGTAAGGGCAAACGATGACCGTTAAAATGGCTAAAATCAGTCCCATTTTGATTCTCTTTGTAGAGCTTAGTATTGGGAAATAGTTCTAATTGCCCCCCTTTGACTTTAAACCCCGCTCCTTCTACTGCCATACGTAAGGCACAGGCTAAGTCAAAACTATTTACTTCATCGGGTAGGGGGAAGTAAATGTGTAATCCATCAGTCCAACTGGAGAACAAAATTACAAAACGACACAAGCCAATAAGCTCAAAAGCAGCACAGAGGTCGCTAAATGCTTGAGGATTGTTGAAAAAATGCAACAGGCTGGAGCGATCTAAATCGACCATGCCGTATTTTGTGTACTGTCCGAAGCGGACACCAAGGAGCTTTTGGCTATCTTGAAACCTACGCCACAATACGCGGGGTTGGAGCTTGTAGTTTTTGATGGTTTGCCAGTCTTTTGTTCCCACAGGGGCGGTAATAAAGTCCCAATGATGGCAAAAGTACTGAAAGAATTCTTTGGCATTGGGATTGGCAGGGAAAAGAAAATCGTTGGGCATTTTTCTTTACCTCCAGCCTTTTGCAGAAAGTAGAGATCCACTTTCTGTCAGCACATCAATTTTACGGTACTTAGAAGACTCATTTTGGGCTATTAACCTAGAGCAACGATGATTTCTTCGGACAGCCCTAAAAAAGCCCGTATTTTGCTCTATTTTGAAGACTCGCTTGAAAATGGAATGTACTAACTGAAAAACGACCATCTAGCATCACAAAGGTTCAAAGACTACGAAATAATGCCAGAGATCGAAAGTTCGTTTTTTGAGTTGGATCTATATTGATCAAATATATATTGATCGGGTTTGTTTTAAAACGCTGAAATGCTTGCTGCATATGGATCGGCAAAATGAGTTTATGGCAGCATCAGGATGCAGTTTATGGCAGCATCAGGATGAGTTTATGGCAGCATCAGGATGCTTTTGTTTTAACCTCCTAAAGCATATACATCAGTGCTTTGGGTTCATTTTTTTCATCTTTTTTATTTAAAACAAATTTTCTTTTAAGAAACGTAAACTATTGGCTTTAGCGATCGCCAATAATTGAAAGCTGTGCGAGAAAGAAGAAGCCTTTAAAGCTCACTGACTAAAGGATTTATCCAATACAAATTAAAAAGAAAAGACAAAACCTTGCTGCACCACTCTAGAAAGTTTGTGGCAGTATTAGGAGGCTCTTGTTTTAAAGCTACAATCTTCACCCAGCAATAGTTAGAGCCTATTTTATTCTTGTTCTTAAAACAAAATTCTTGTTTTAAATTTCCAGAAGCTTACCTATCTTAGTTCTGAGCTTCTTATTAATCGAACGTTTATCTCGTTCAATCAAAGAAACTAAATTTTGGGATACTCCCAGAAAACCAGCAAGCTGACCTTGACTCCAGCCTTTTACTTTTCGAGCATTCTTGATTTGAGTTCCTGTTACTGCGATGGCTTTGCCTGCTGACTTGTTTGTCTTCTTTTTTGAAGATGAAATATTTTTGGGCTTGACTAGTTTTGGTTGAGTTTTTGCAGCTAGCAATTCTGGAATTGGTGCAGGTGGATGGATTGTTATCTTGGCAGCTAGTAATTGCTTGAAGTAACCTCGCGGTTTTCTGCTCTTGCTGTCGGGGCGTAATACTTCTGGATAAGTACCTGGGTCAAACTCAATTTGAAATGCTCTTTTCAACTCAGATAGAACTTTTAAAGCATGATTCCAACGATTAGTGAGTTTACGAGCTTTGTCAAAGTTGTTCAAAGCTTCGTCAATAAAGGTTTTGGGCAAAAGTGCTTCGAGTAAGGTTTGTACTTTATAAGTTCCACTAATGTGGAATCGACTTTCCACCGTTAGATGAAGCCCCAAGCGTAATGCCAAATCATCTCGATAAGGATCGATTTTGAGAATATCTTGAGCCAAATAACCAAATTGATATAAAGCTTTCCTCGCTTCGCATCCAGCTTTGTTTAGAAAACTACTTGTCCACAAACCTGGACGAACTGTAATAATTCCTTCCTCTGGCTGTTCGACTTTACCATGTAAATTTTGTTGTCCGACTAGATGAACTCGAACATTCCACATTCGAGAAACTTCTACACTCGCCATCAATCCACCTTTTCGGTGTCTACCCTCAACCCAAGTAGCTTGAACAGTTATACAATCCAAAGCAAAGGCGTGTTGAGCTATGGTTTTAATCTTTTCATACTTTGGATAATCGTTGTTGTTCCAAGCAATTTCCTCAATCAGATCGCTAATTTTGAGATTAAATTCATTTACCCAAGGCTGTTCTTGGCGCATAGTATGAGCAGCAAAGATTAGATGCAGTTTGGCAGTATTAGTGCCAAATTTATCAATAATCTGTAAGGCTTCATTCCAGGGTAAGAGGGATATATCACCAGGACTAGTAATATAATGCTCGATTAAATTTTTGGGGTTTCCTTTAGCACTATGTAAGAAGTATGCAAGTCCTGAAGGGTCTTCAGACCATAAATCCTTTCTTAACTGTGCTTTAAGACTAGACACTATTGGAGCAGAGGTAGCAGCAGGAGTAAAATACTCATTTTCCTTGCATAAAGGTGGTTCGGTGTTTGGTAAATCGGGAAGTTTACTCACTTCCATTATATTCAATGGAGCAATATTTGTTTTTGTCTTGCTCGTCCCAATGGAAGTAGTTTGTTTTCTTGCCATCCTGCTCAATCTAAAATTGGAGTGTCACAGATCGTCTTGCTATTGGCTAAAAAAGCAGAGGTGTATTTCTTAGTTATTTTTTCCAGCCATCTCAGTTTAGCTTTCATGGTAATAACAGGGTTGGAAATAACGATTATCTTAAATATTGATTAGCTATTTATTGCGCTATCAGATCGAATATCTTCGTTGTAGAACAATAGAAAAAGAGACCCAGTTAAAAACGATTATGAATGTTACCAAAATAGAGAGAGAATCAACGGAAAATGCTTTTGTCGGGACTTGGCATATTGATGAAATGTCCGAGTGGGACGAGGATTATTTCAACATGGATGTTCGAGCCTTTATTGAAATTCAGTCCAATAGTTCTGGAGAATTTCAGTTTGGTCTGGTCAGTGGCAGTGTTGATGGCTATATCGAAAATATCAGAGGAAAAGAAAGACTTTCCTTTAGCTGGGAGGGCTGTGATGAAATGGATGAAGCTAGTGGTAGCGGTTGGCTGGAATTAGAAAGTCAAGACAAAATTCAAGGCGAGATCGCGTTTCACTATGGAGATCGTTCTACATTTGCAGCCCACAGAGCTGACTAGAGTTTTTTTGGTTATGGAGACAGATTTTTGAACAGATGTACTTGGGTAAAGAATGACCCCCTAGAAATTGCTTATCACGATGATGAATGGGGCGTTCCCATAACCGATGACCAAAAACTGTTTGAATTCTTGATTCTAGAAGGCGCACAAGCAGGGTTGAGTTGGAGTACGGTTTTGAAGAAGCGGGAGAACTACCGCCAAGCCTTTGCTAATTTTGACCCCGAACGAGTAGCTCAATTTAACGAACAGAAACAGCAAGAGCTAAAACAAAATTCTGGCATTATTCGCAATAAACTCAAAATTGCCTCAGCAGTAACTAATGCTCGTTTATTTCTCGATATGCAGGCAGAATACGGCAGTTTTGCTAGCTATATTTGGCAATTCGTAGGTAATAAGCCAATTCAAAATCACTGGGAGAATCTAGAACAAGTTCCTGCCACTACTCCCCAGTCTGAGGCGATGAGTAAAGAGTTGAAGAAACGAGGATTTAAGTTTGTTGGTTCTACTATCTGCTATGCCTTTATGCAGGCTACAGGAATGGTAAACGACCATACAACAGATTGTTTTTGCTATGAGAAGATTAAAGCTATGAAGTCTGAAATTAATGTTGGGCATTAGCCAACCAAGCTAGTAAATCTTCACGGTTAGAGAAATCGAGTAAAACGTCCCCTAAAGCTTCTAGCTGTTCTACAGACAAGGCATTAATGCGAGTTTCTTCTGATTTGATTTCACCAATGCGACGCTTTAGTAAATGTAAAATCAAACTCACTTGACCCTGCGGTCTTCCTTGTGCCAACCAATCTTGATAGATTACGGACTCCTTCATAAAGTTCTATCACTTAGTTAGAAAAATTAAACTTACGAACATTGCCCTGCTCATCTAAGATGCCAGCTTCAGTCAAGGAACGGATAATATACTCCTTGGAGGTATCATTTAACTCTACTTGAGTGAGATGAGCCTGTTTTGGAGGATTTGATTTTACTGGTTTGCCCTGTAGAGCAGCTAATCTTCGTTCCAGAGTTTCTTGTAGGTCAAACATATAGAATCCTTAATCTAAATTACTAGCAAACCAAGCCAATAAATCATCGCGACTAGAAAAATCTAATAAAGCATCACCTAAAGCTTCTAACTGTTCTACAGATAAGCCGTTAATGCGAACTTCGTCTTCTGATTCAATTTCGCCAATGCGACGTTTTAATAGACGCACAACCAAAATGGCTTGTCCTTGTTGTACTCCCTGTTCTAAACCCTCTTGTACGCCTTGCTCTTTAATATCCTGATAGATTACTGAATCCTGCATAATTTCCTCCCGTAAGACGGCACTAATCACGTCCTTCTTTAAGATACTAAATTAGAAGTTAGATTTTTTGAGTTGTCGAGACGATGAAGAATCCATTTGGTAAGAAGTACCCCAATATTGCCCGTTGGGTGGAAGAACATGAAGGGGTGCTTGAGCTTGGCTGGCATGAAGATAATCCCATGAATTCCTTCATTGCTGCCTTTGATTGTGGAGGAGATGCTTGGCATGGCAAAGAAAGCTACGAGAGTATTGATGCTGCGCTACTGGATGCGGATAATGCTTTGGCAAGAGTTTTGAAGGATATTTATGGAGAATAAATTCTGGAGATTAAAAAGTTATGTCAATCTTGGTAGCAGGGTTATTTTCTTGGGAATTGAGAACGTGGGTATAAATCGCAGTGGTTTTAGGATCGTTATGTCCGAGTAAATCCTGCACCTCTCTAAGAGAAGAACCACTTTGAAGGCTTAATGTCCCAGCAGTATGACGAAGACTGTGGGGTGAGAGACTTCGTTCCAAATCAGTATGTTTTAGATTGCATTTTTCCAGATAACCATCAACAACATGACCAATGCCACTTCTCGACAATCTTTGACCGTAACGACGGTTTGAGAGTGAAAGCACCAAAGGAGAGGCTGAATCTAGCTTTTCTTTGGTGGCATTACGACAGGCGCGATATTGGACTATTTCCTCTGCTAAATCGGGTCGTAAAAGGACTGTTCTAATGCTATTTTTACCATCCAACTTTAGATAATGCTGACCGTAAGATTGGCTAATGTCTCCTAGACTAGCCCGATACATTTCTACACTGCGACAGCCCTGGAGTGCCATACAGCCTAAAAGAATGCGATCGCGCAATACCTGTACTTGTTTTGTTTTATCTCCTCGAATCTTATAGGTAGGGGCGACGCTATCAAACACCTGCTGTAGCTCTTCCTCAGTCAAATACTTGATGGTGCTAGCAACTTCTCGTTTTTCCCTTGGTGCTTTCACTCCGATAACTGGATTGTCCTTAACCAGTTTCTGGGCTAAACAAGCAGTATAAAAATGCTTGATGGATATTAGAGACAAACGAATCGTTGGGGATGTTTTACCGCCATCAACCAAATGTTTGCGGTATTCTTTAATATTTTCTTTAGTAACTAAAGCAGGATAAAACTCTCGCTCTCTACACCAACTAAGAAACCCAGAGGTTCGACTGCGATAGGTTTTAATCGTATCAACGCTGGCATTACCATCAGCAATAGTTAAGTTAAGATATCTCTCAAAACAGTCAACCATTGCCTTAACAGTAGGTAGAGTAAAGACTGTTGCTAGATTTCGAGGGCTAGATGATGAAAAGCGGTCGCTTTTTAAGCGTCGAATAGGCATGGTTTGAAGTAGAAAGCTTAAAAAAAGCTTACAGCAAATCAAACACAAGGGTAAACAAGTTATTTTTCGTAGCCAAAACTTGCTAGTAGCAATTTTTTGGCTAAAATTTGTGGGCTGGCACTCTTAAATGACGAATAAATGTCGATTCCCCCAGAAATTCAATCTATTATAGACCGCTTAAATTTAGAATTAGAAGAAATCGAGCGAGAGGCGACAGAAGGTTTAAACTTAATTCGACCAATCTTATCTAGCTTTCCAGATAATGTTATATTGATTCAATTATTTGCCTCCCTCAGTAACTTTTTACTCTTTGTAGAAATCTCTGAGCGAAGGATCGAGATCACTATCAATCGTATTTCGAGTGATGATGTAGCCAATTCCATAATTTCAGAAGTCGGCGAAGATTTAGGGACAGAGTTAGGCAGAGCTTTAGAAGCTAAAATAAGTGTCAGAAGAATTATTTCCCGTTTGCAGGAACTACAATGAAGCAATTACCAGATGAAAAGACCCTGCTATCTTTGCTCGAACTAGCTCAAGATGCCGAACAGAAAGCTAAATCTTTGTGCGATTTAACAGCAGAAATTGATGAAAAATGGCGAGTTCGTTTGGAGTCAGAGCATCAAGTAGCAATGCCAAAATCTAATGGTGAGTCTAGTTGATAAGTTTACAGGATAGAATTCCTGTTATTTGCACTAAAAGTTGTAGAATTAGTGGGTAATCGCAGCTAGCTGGAGCATATTGCAGCTTGTATGTTCTCTCACCACAAGAAGCGGAACTTAGGGATAAATTAGAGCATCAGGTACGGACGGGTTTCGTACTTCGAGGTCAGGCATTAAGGAGTATTAAGCGACTTCAGTTGTATCGCGATCGCTTCGATAACTTTGAATCTTATTGTGAAGATATTTTTGGTTTTACAATGCTTTATATCGAGCGTTGTATGCTTGCTGCTGAGACTTATTATTCGATCGAGAAATATTTAAAGACCAATGGTCTAAATGACCCTTTACCTACGAAACAAAGGCAGTTAAGACCAATTTTTCAAGCTCATTTGAACCCCATTGAAGCTGGCGAAGTTTGGGTAATGGCAGTGAATATAGCTCTAGGTAAAGTGCCACCTGCATCTGTAGTTAAATCCGCAGTCAAATCCTACCTACATCAGAAATATCCGCCGATTAATCCTTTTGCCGAAGGTGAAATCTGTCGCATTAAATCTGGAGTTTCAGGCAAGCAGAATTGTTGGTGCGTCGTGGCAGAAGTAAAGAGAGATGAATGCGTAGTAGATACTTGGAACGATCGATTTGTGGTTTCGGTAGATGACCTGATGCCCATGAAGTTTACCCATGATGAGTCAGAGCAAATGCTGGACTTAGGGGAGAGGATGACTGCACTGTCTGAGGTGGTCGAATTGGATGAAGCTGCTCTATGTCTTTTAAAGTGGTTAGAAAAACTCAATCGTGCGACTCTTAATTCACTGGAGGAGCGACTTCTCAGGGTAATTGAAGATGAGTATTTGGATTAGGTTGAGGGTCAAGGTGGAATAGCTAATTAATGAAGATAACCGATCGAAGGAAATAGCCCATAACACTCCCGAAGACTGAATTTAGGTTATAAATAATGACGAATATTAACCGTCAAGAGGTTACTGAGTATTTAGCAGATTATGGAGTGCCAGAGTTTCTGATTGACCTGATTTGTGAGGATGAATTGGGAGACGAACTGGTTAAGGGTTGGCATAATGCCCAGCTTGAGTGTCGTTACAAGGTGCTATCTGCCATTGAACGTTTAGATCTATATGCTGATGATCGCAGAATTGAGAAGTTTATCTGGGATGCCGTCACGGAACATCCGCGATTGTTTACTTCCCACGAACGGGAGTACCTCAAGGCTAATCAAAAGTTTCGAGGCGAGGTTCTGGCATGGTATGAATCATCCCTTAGTGACGGTTCTTGGTCGTCAGAGAATGTCAAGCTGATGCAGGAGCTTCAAAAAGAGGCTGCGGTAGCTACTGTGTTGTCTGATGCGGAAATATCTCGTCCAATCTGGAGCGAGGAGCAGTATCGGCATAATCTAGGCATTACAGAGTTTCAGGCGACAGAAATGGCTCGTATAGCCCGTATCCCTACCCAAGAGAGGTCAGGAGAGGATTGGCAGTACACTGAGGCAATCTGGCAGCTTGGTTGCTTCCATGCTGTGAGTACTTCTGGCTTCTAGCCAATGGCTTGAGGACTGATAAAGGTTAGTTTCTTTTCAGTCTTCGTACTTTGTTTCTATATCTTCAAGCACTGTAAGGAAGCCCTATCGGGCTGTATGTTTTGTGGGGTGTTAGGCAACGAGACACCCCACACCCCAACGTTGTGCCTGTCGTTAAGAGTGCGCGGGTTCGGCAATTAATCGGCGATCGCTCTTTATTCCTGGCGCACCCTTAATTCGCTTCGCCAACAGGCTGTAGGAATGATAAATTTCCGATTATCTTCTTTCTTCGTGCGCGTTAGCTTTGGTATTATCGTAAAAAAGACTGGCTGATATCTAACCCATTCGTCTACTCTAATTACTAATATGATTAGTTACCAAGTAAATCAATGGAAGTCTGCATCGTGGCGTAGAGAAACTCGTTATTATTATTGCGAGCTAAAACAAGATTTGTTTGGTGAATGGTTGATCGTGCGCTCTTGGGGTGATATTCGTTCCAAAAGAGGACGGCAAATGGAAAATAGATG
>NZ_JADWDC010000044.1 GCF_020640915.1 Waterburya agarophytonicola KI4
ATAAAAAAATAAAGGTGATTTAGTTAATGCAATGTAAATACGTCTAAGCTTACCACCAGTACGAATGGCACTATTGGTATTAATTTCAAAGTCTCTGGCATTAATAGTAACGCCCCCTTCTCCTGGTACATTCAAATTAGAAGTATTCGTTAATAAAACATTGCCTCTCGCTACACTATCAGGAAACCTCAAAGTGTTATCTTCAGCAATACTTATCTCTCCTGCCTCAGTTAATCCACCTATTTCAACATTTGCACCAGGAGCAAAAATACCACCACCATCAAAAGTAACGTTACCGCCAAGTAAAGCAATGGTTTCCCCTGGAGAAACTTCTAAACTATTACCTGTAGAAGCGCGATTAATAATATCCCCAGGTTCATCTCGAAAACCCAAGCCAATGGGGGCATTAACCGTTAATATAGGTTCTTGTAAATTATCTACCGCGCTAAACTCTCCATCCTCAAACAAAATACTACTAGCAGTCGAACCATAAAACGAACCACCAATATTTAAACTAGAATTCTCGCCAAAGATAATCCCTGCGGGATTGATTAAAAATAAACTAGCACTGCCATTTGCCCTAATTGCACCATCGATGTTGGATATATTTCCTCCTGTAACGCGAGAAAAAATATTAGAAATACTATCCGCATTATTAAAAAAGGCTTCATTCCCAGTCTGTACTGAAAAATCTTGAAAGCTGTGAAAGAGATTGCTACCTCTGGTTTCTCCTCCCGTAATTTCGGCAATATTGCCATTTTGAGTAACTTGAGTATTAACCGTGCTGTCGGAGGTAACTTGAGCCAAGAGAGGGCTAGCAGACAAACATAGAGCAGTACCTAAGGAAAGCTTTAACGGGATGTATAGAGCTTTAGACATCGATAGTATTCAAAAGTATTCAAAAAAGATACAAGTAACTTGTTTCAGTAATACTACCATTGTTACTAGTCACACAGATCGCTTTATTTGATGAAAGAGAATCGGTTTTGGAAACGTCAATGTCAAATACACCCCATAATAGATAAAGCATAATTACACAGTGAGTCACTAAAAAGCGATCGTGAGTATCTTAACCCTACAAAACATTAAAAAAGATTTCGGCATCAAAGAAATTCTTCACGATGCTAGTTTTAGCGTCGAGCCAAATGAAAAAGTAGGTTTAATTGGCGTCAATGGATCTGGTAAGTCTACTCTACTCAAGATGATTGCAGGAATCGAACCGACAGATGGGGGACAGCGTTTGGTAAAATCGGGGGCGAGAATTATTTATTTACCTCAACAGCCAGTTATCGACGAAAACCTTACTGTAATCGACCAAGTGTTTGCCGATAGTGGCGAACAAATGAACTTAGTTAGGGAGTATGAAGACTTATCTCATAAGATAGCCCACGCGAAGGGAGATGATTTAGCTAGTTTGATGTCTCGTTTAGCTGAGGTAACGGAAGAGATGGAGTCTGTTGGTGCGTGGGAATTGGAAACTAAAGCTAAGATTATTTTGAGTAAATTGGGCATTGAAGATTTAGATGCCAAGGTAGGAGATCTTTCGGGAGGATACCGCAAACGGATCGCCTTAGCGACAGCCTTGCTTAACGAGCCAGATTTGCTCCTCATGGACGAGCCGACAAACCATTTGGATGCAGAGTCGGTAGAGTGGTTGCAAGACTATTTAGCTCGTTTTGGTGGTGCGATCTTGTTGATTACTCACGATCGCTATTTTCTAGATCGAGTAACCAATCGTATTCTAGAAATAGATCGAGCCGATCTGTTTAATTATGCAGGGAATTATTCTTACTATCTGGAAAAGAAAGCTCTACAAGAAGAGTCGGTTGCAAGCAGCGAGCGCAAACATCAAGGGGTATTGAGAAAAGAATTAGAATGGCTCAAAAAAGGACCTAAAGCTCGCAGCACTAAGCAAAAAGCTCGCATCGATCGCATTGGCGAGATGCAGGATAAGGAGTTTAAACAAGCTCAAGAAAAGGTGGAAATCGATACTCCAGGGAGACGTATTGGGAAGAAAGTAATCGAATTGGAGCATATTTCTAAAGCCTATGATAATCGTACCCTGATTAAAGATTTTACCTACGAATTTACTCCCAGCGATCGCATTGGCATTATTGGTGGGAATGGTGCGGGGAAGTCTACTCTGATGAATATTATTACAGGAAAAGTCGAACCCGACGAGGGTACGGTAGAGATTGGTAAAACGATTCATATTGGTTATTTCGATCAGCATTCCGATAAATTACTCGATGCTCTTAATGAAGAACAAAGAGTGATTGAATATATTAAAGAAGTCGCCGAAATTGTCACCACTGCTAGCGGCGATAAAATAACAGCATCTCAGATGTTAGAGAAGTTTCTCTTTACTCCCAACCAGCAATATTCGCCAATACACAAGCTATCGGGAGGAGAAAAACGTCGTCTGTTTTTGTTACAGGTATTGATGGAAGCACCCAATGTTTTAATTTTGGACGAGCCGACTAACGATCTTGACGTACAGACTTTAGCCATCTTAGAAGATTATTTAGAGAATTTTAATGGGTGTGTCATCGTAGTTTCTCACGATCGCTATTTTCTAGATCGCACTGTCGAATTTATTTTCGCGATCGAGCCTGGAGGTAAGGTGCGAAATTATCCTGGAAACTATTCTGTTTATTTGGAACATAAGAAAAAAGCAGATAAGGAAGCTAAACAAGAGCAAGTTGCAGCTAAACCCAAACAAAGTAAAGCTAATAATAGCAACAATAATAAATCTGCTTCAGATGATAAGAAAAACAAAGCTCTATCTAATTTTGAAAGAAGAGAATATAACAAACTAGAAACTACAATTGCTCGATTAGAAGCTGATAAGGAGAAGTTGGAAAACGATCTGGCAATTAATTGTAGTGATTTTAATTTAGTACAAGAGTTATCTAATAAATTAGCTTCTCTGAATAAAGAAATTGATACTGCTACAGAGCGTTGGATGGAGTTGGCAGAAAGAGAAATGTAATATACACCTGATGTGAATTAGAACGAATTTAATTTACTAGCACTATTTATTACTATCTGCGGTTAACTTCACATTAATAATAGACAACCCTAAAATACCCAAAAATAACACTAATCCAATAGTACAGGCATAACTAATATCCAAATCTTGAAAAGCTTTTTCATAGAGATAATAAACTACGGTTTTAGAACTATTTCTTGGGCCTCCTTGAGTCATAATATAAATCTCTTCAAAAACTTTTGTAGCCGAAATTGCCGAGATTATTCCTACTAAAAATAAATAAGGACGCATTAACGGAAGAGTAATATCTAGATGCTTTTGCCAACTATCTGAACCATCGATCGCTGCTGCTTCATATAATTCGGGAGATATTGATTGCAATCCCGCCAAATAAATCACCATATAATAACCCAAACCTTTCCAGATAGTTACCAACATCACACTCCAAAGAGCTAACTTAGGATCGGTTAGCCATCTAATTCCTTCAGTGAAGCCTATTTGTTTCAAGAATTGATTTAATAAACCATTTTGAGTATAAAGAGCTTTCCAAGCAATTCCCGCTACTACCATTGAAATTACTACGGGAGTATAAAAAGCTGTCCGAAACCAATTGATACCCCGTAGTTTTTGATTGACCATAATTGCTAAACCTAAAGGTGCAATTATTAATACTGGTACTACTCCAAGCAAATATAGCAGGGTATTTTCGATTGTTTGCCAGAATAACTCATCTTGCCACAATCTTTGAAAGTTATTCCACCCGATCCACTGGGGAAGCTCGGTAATATCGTATTCATAGCTAGTAAAACTAAGAGCAAAAGCTTGTATTGCTGGAAAAAACACAGTAAAACCGAGCAATATGAGCGCAGGAAGCAAAAAAGCATAAGGGACGTATTTATTTTGCTCAATCTTTATATTTTTCAACATCTAATTATTTTATAATCTTGATTAAGAAAGTATCTCAATAGCTATATTCAATTCTATTTAACCTATATTTAACAGATACGTTATTTATGTCAATAAATTTCCCAGGCTACTGTAATAAAGAGTCTCGAACTTTAGTATGGTCGCTGCGTAATATTCAAAATTTTATTTATAATTCTTCTTTATTTGAATTTGAAGACATCATTAATTTGGTGGATGCTGTCGATCTAATTGCGCCTCCTCAGTACGATTTTGCAGGTAGTGCTGTCAAACGTCTTGTCAAAACTCAAACTCATAACTTCAAGCCTTTAATTAATCTCAATCCTTATTTTAAATCTATCGATCTCGAACAAGAATATGATATTTTCATGGCTATTTTAGATTTCCCTTGGAATATATCTTCAATCAATTTATTAAAAAATTTACGCCAGAAATGCAAATTTGCTGTATGTTATCTTGACGAACTTTGGAGTAGCGATCTGCCAAAATTCAACAATTGTTTAAAATTTTTCCAAGATTTCGATTTAATTTGTGTGGGATTTTCTGATGTTGTGGAAAATGTCCGCCAAGTGACTAATGTTCCTTGTATTTATCTTCCGTCTGGCATAGATACAATCAAGTTTTATCCTGATTTTGAAAAAGATCTTCGTTGTGTTGATATTTGTAGTTTGGGCAGAAGATCCTCAGTCACCCATGAAACTTTATTAAGGCTAGCCGAAGAAAAGCAATACTATTATTCTTATGACTACATTAGCGGTGCGGGAATGCGTAATAATCGGCATCAAGAACATCGTACTTTAACTGCGAACCTATTAAAAAATAGTCGCTATTATATTACCAATTATGCCAAGGTAAATGAACCAGAGCGGACTCAAGGGCAAATGGAAATGGGGTGTCGTTTTTTTGAGGGTGCTGCTGCGGGAAATATTTGTATTGGTAAACCTCCCGATACCGATACCTTTCGGAGGTATTTTGATTGGGAAGACGCCGTAATTCCCATCGCTTTTGACGAACCACACATCGATCGCATAATCCTCGAACTCGACTCCCAGCCAGAGTATTTAAGAAAGATTCAAATTAATAATGTTGCTAATTCTCTCCGCAAGCATGATTGGGTATATCGTTGGTCACAAATATTAACCAAATTGGGTTTACCATCAACCAAGGCTATGGAAGAGAGGAAAACCACTTTAGAGCAAATGGCACAATCTTGTGAAAAATTATTATTAAATTAACCACTTGCTAGCAATAGGCATCCGCCAACCAGTACCAAAAGCGCGATCGGTTATTTTTATGCCTGGGGGTGCTTGACGACGTTTAAATTCGGCGCGAGTGAGTAGTTTCATTACTCTAGCAACTGTTGTTGCATCGTGTCCGCTTTTAATTATTTCCCCTTGAGATTGATGTTGACAGACAATGCGCTCCAGTATATCGTCCAGTATCTCATAAGGTGGCAAAGAATCGGAATCTTTTTGATCTGGTTTTAATTCCGCGCTAGGAGGTTTGGTAATAATATTAATGGGGATAACTTTATGCTCTCGATTCAGCCAGCGACAGATTTCAAACACCCTCGTCTTGGGTACGTCGGCAATTACTGCCAAACCCCCATTCATATCGCCATAAAGAGTACAGTAACCTACCGCCATTTCCGATTTATTACCCGTAGAAAGCAATAAATAACCAAACTTATTGGCGATCGCCATTAATAAATTACCCCGTATCCGCGACTGGATATTCTCTTCAGCGATGCCAAATTCTGTCTCTGCAAACATCGGATCGAGAATAGTGTCGTAAGCATCCATTGCACCTTTAATCGCTAACTGCTGGCTTTTCATCCCTAGATTATTAACCAAATCCACTGCATCGCTAATAGAATGATCCGAACTATAGGGAGATGGCATCAACACTCCTAATACGTTATCTGCGCCTAAAGCATCCGATGCGATCGCAGCTACCAAAGCCGAGTCTATCCCACCGCTTAATCCTAAAATAGCTTTACTAAAGCCGCATTTACGGGCATAGTCTTTTACTCCCAAAACCAAGGCGTTGTAAATTTCTTCATTGCGATCGCTATCTTTCCGTTTCCTTGTTTCTCCATCTCCCTTTAGTTCATTCCAACCAACCAAAACTAAATCTGTATCAAAACTCTTGGCATGACTAACTAATTTCCCCGCACTATTAAACGCGACACTGTTACCATCGAAAACCAAGTCATCATTTCCCCCAACCTGATTAACATAGATAATTGGCTTGTGATAAGAAGTCGCAGCATGGTTTAACATCTCCTCTCTTAGTTTTTGCTTTCCTACTGAATAGGGAGAAGCGGAAAGATTGACAATGACATCCACCCCTAACTGCGCTAATTCTTCAATGGGATTAACTTCATAGCTGCGTTTTCCCCAAAACTGTTCGTCATTCCACAAGTCTTCACAAATACTTACCCCAACTTTGATGTTATCCAGAGTAAAGTGATTGGCTTCGTATCCTGGTTCAAAATAGCGATCTTCATCAAAGACATCATAGGTAGGTAATAGACGTTTGTGAAAGATTTGTTTTATTTTTCCTCCATCTAATAGTGCCATGCTGTTGTATAAAGGTTTTTGCCCTTTGGAATGGGCTTGGGGGTTTATTTCTACCGTACCGATTAAGACTGCAATATTATTGGGTATTTTAGTTGCGATTGTTTTTAATTCATTACTCATTAATTCTATAAAGCCTGGATAGAGTAATAAGTCTCTAGGAGGATAGCCGCAGAGGGATAATTCTGGGGTTAATAGTAATCTGGCGTTTTGTTCGGCTGCTTTTTGGGCTGCAATTATTATTTGTTGGGCGTTATTGGTAATGTCACCGATGGTTGGGTTTAGTTGTGCTAGTGCTATTTTCATGGTTTTTTTTCTCGCGCAAAGGCGCAAAGACGCTAAGGATTTATTTGTTTGATTTGGATGTTTTATTATGAGGAGAAAAGATTTACGTTTAGAGAAGAATGTATTGTTGTGTTAAATAAACAACAAAGGTTTATCTTTCAATGGCGCAAAAGCTTCTGAATCAAACTTATATAAACTTGCAGGACGACCAGCACCGCGAGATACTTTTACTTTAGTATCTAATAAAAATCCTAGCTTTAATAAGCGAGAACGAAAGTTAGAATAGTCTGAAAAATGTTCGCCCAAAATTGTACAGTAGAGTTGATAAACTTCATTTAAAGTGAATTCTGTTGGCAAGACATCAAAAGCAATTGGGCTATATTGCAGTTTATTCTTGAGCCGATTCCATCCGTAGTTCAATATCTCATCGTGATCGAAAGCTAGATTGGGAATTTCATCTACTTTATACCAAGATGTACTTTTATCTGATTTAGCAATTATCTTAGCCTCTTCATATCTAACCAAAGCAAAATAACTTACAGATAAATATCTTATGCCAAAGCTATCGGGATTTTCTCTAGGATCTCTACCAGGCTCGCCAAAAGAATATAGCTGTTCTAAATATAGATTGTCTACCTGTATTTTTTCTGCCAAAGTACGATAGGCTGCATCGGTTAAAGATTCTCCTTGACGTACTAGTGTTCCTGGTAAACTCCAATAGTTATTAAAGGGTTCTTCTGCTCTTTTTCGCAATAATACTAATACCCGATTATATGTCGTATCGACAGAAAAAATAACGTTGTCTACTCCTACTTTAAAATCAGCTAATTCCTCTGTTTCATGAGAATATTTTTGTTTGATGCTAGAGTCTACTTTCATTTTCTAACTCAATTAAATACTTATTACTTATTACTTATTACTTATTACTTATTACTTATTACTTATTACTTATTACTTATTACTTGATTTTCTACGTTATACAAATTCTTCTGCCAAATATAATTATTAACCGCAGGGGTAATTAAACTATTATCTTTCTCTAAACGATAGGTACTGGAAGAAACTTTGGGTGCGTTTAAAGTTGCGATCGCAACTTTTCCCCCCACTTTATTTAAGGCGCACAGATCTGCTTCTTTGATGCCATATCCTAAACGAGGTACGACTAATACTTTTACCTGTGCGAGTAATTCCCCAATACGATACCAGCTAGTGATTTGTCCTAAAATATCCGAACCTATTACCAAGCTGAATTCTACTTTATCTCCCCATTTCTCCCTGGCTTTATTTGCCGTTACTAAAGTGTAGCGATCGCTTAATTCTGGATGGAGGTTAATATTATTACGGGGTAAATTTAGATCTGCGATCGCCAAACCCAACATTTCAGTACGATAAATTAAAGGGGTTTGATGTTTTTTAAAAGGGTTGTCTGATGCCCAGACTACCACGCGATCGTAATGCTGAGATAACCAATGTAAAATAGTTTGATGTCCTACGGTTGGGGGATCGGCACTTGTGCCAAAAAGAGCAATTTTTTCCATGAATTAATTGTTAATGGCTGGATTGTGTTGGGAAATCGACTTTTGTAGAGATTTTAAAGCATCTGAAATATTGACAGTCAGAGGTTGCGGATTATCGATGCTTCGTACGTTGCCAGAAAGACTGGCTACAGAATTAGTCGTGCGTTGACGTATTTGTGATAAAGCTGGTGTTGGTTGCAATCTTTTCCCACTCTGCATAACTTTGACTAACAAACACTGTTCGCCATCTTGGGGTTGTTCGTCTGCTAAACCCAATCTATCTGACTGTATTTTGCCATCTACTACCGTACGGAAGATTTGCTTGCAACCTGGATAAGAAACTTTATTGCTAGACTGTTTCATAGTGGGAATGCGATCGATCTCTACTAATTTATATACCCCGCCAAGACTCACTCCCGTAACTAACTTTGTTCCAATACCATAGCCGTCTATAACTGCACCCTCTTGCTTTAGTCTGGCAATTTCCCATTCATCTAAATCCCCACTGACAAAGATTTTAGTATCGGGTAAAAGGCGATCGACTTTTTGAGATAGTTCTACTAAATCTCCCGAATCTATCCGCACCCCTGGAACCCTCATCTCTCCTGCATTTACTTTACTCTGCAACCGTTTGGTTGCTGCCACAGTATCGTAAGTATCAATTAATAAAGGTGCCTGGGGAAAATAATTCTGAAAGGCTGAAAAGGCTTCGTCTTCGTCTCCCGATATAGCAGAGATCGCCATAACTAAAGCATGAGCCATTGTACCTCTGGGTTTCTCTCCCAGTTTCAATGCTGCCAAAACATTAGAAGTACCATCAAATCCTGCTGCTAAAGCTGCCCTTGCTGCCCACATCGATCCTTGAGGGCTAAATGCTCTCCTCGTACCAAATTCAATAATATCTGCATCTCCTCCAGCAATATCTCTAATTCTTGCAGCTTTAGTAGCGATTAATGTCTGATAATTAATTGTATTGAGTAAATAAGTCTCGACTAATTGAGCTTGCCATAGTGGTGCTTCGATTCTCAATATCGGTTCGTTAGCAAAAATTGCCGTTCCTTCTGGTACTGCCCAAACATCTCCAATAAAACTACTTGACTTTAATAACTGCCAGAATGCTGCTGGTGTGCTGTTAAATATGCCCGTAGCTTGCAATCCCTCGATTTGCTGGGGGCTAAAGCTCAATTGCTCTAAATACTCGATCGCTTGAGCCAAACCCATGGCGATTAAATAACCAAAGCTATTAGGCAAGCGTCGCATAAAAAGTTCAAAACTAGCTCTTTTATCTGCAATCCCTTCTCCTACATAGCACGCCGACATGGTCAACTGATACAAATCCGTCAGTAAAGAGTAGTCTTGGGGGTTTATATTAAGTACGTTGTTTGCTAAAATTGATTTCATAATGAAGATCTAATATAATTTTGGTATTTATTACTAAAATATTAACCATAAATTAAAATTATAGTCAAGTTTTATCAAAAAATAGAATTTAGAATAACACCGTTAACTAAAGCTAAAATAACAGCGTATATCTACCCCTAGAAGAGTTGCGTTATGTTTGGAAAGTCGCCTCGCGAACCACAAAAACCCACTATGTCCGATCTAAAAGACATAGAACTTTCGCCCCCACCTGCGATTAATCTCAAATCACCCCAAGACACTCTATTGCAAACAGAAAATGTTGTTGTCGAGCAAAACGAGCTTGTTTCTACAGTAGAAAAAATTAGCCGTATTGTATCGCCCTATTTCGTTGCGGTAGTTGGATTGTCTTTATATGAAAACAACTTTTTGATTGGAACAGTTTTAATTTTGGTGGGTATTCTTTCCTTGTTAAAAGTTTCCACCAAAGATGTGGGAGACTTCTTGGAATGGTTGAAAAACTTTCTTGGTTTGGGAAAATAATAAGTAATAAGTAATAAGTAATGAGTAATAAGTAATGAGTAATCAATAATTACTCGTTACTATTAATGTGCTGACATTATCTAACTAATTAGATCGAAAAAAATTGATAGAGGAAGAATAATAAAACCGATCGCAATTAAAATAGCAAAAACAAGAGCGATCGCATATACTAGCGGACTAATTTTAGAATTCAACAATCCAATTGATTGCCAAGCACTCCAGATACCGTGACGTAGGTGTACCCCTAGCACAACCATTACGCTCGTGTAGCCAAAGGCGTAAACTGGGTGATGAAATTTCTCAATTACCAAACGGGATAAATTACGCATTTCTACCCCATCAATCACGGTAGTGTAATAAGTACCAAATTTAAAACTTGCTAGGTGTAAAGCCAAAAATCCTAGCAGTACAACCCCTGTAATAGCCATACTACGAGAACTAAGAGATTGCTTGCTAGGATCGCCCGCACTTTTAATTTGACTGTAACCGACTGGTCGAGCTTGAAGAGAGTTGAGTCGGATGGAGATACCCACCACTATATGAAATAAAGCAAACCCCAATAAAATAAACTCGATCGCATAAAGTAGGATGCCCAAACTATCGATAAAATGAGCTAGTTGATTATATGCTTTGCTGCTAGCGAGTAGAGTAAGATTCCCTACCATATGAATTAAGACAAACAAAGACAAACCCAGTCCCGTAATTCCCGTAATAATCTTTCTCCCAATAGGAGAATTATACAAGCCAATTAATTTAGAGCGATCGCTACTTATAGTCATTACTATCACTAAATGTTACTAACTTAACTTTGTACGGCTATTTCAGTTTCGCGTCGAACTGCTTGAGACTGAGAGTTTAAACTAGCTCTAGTCGCTTTAAACATTCCAAAACGACACAAACCAGCACCAAAAGCCAAACGCATCAATAAAAGAGTAGGAACTTCTCGCAAAGACTTAATCAAGCCAGAAAAACCAAACAAAACCAATCCCTTGGGTTTAATGATTCCCTGCCAAATAGAATCAATCCAAGAAGGAAGAGTTTCTTGCGTCCAGTCGTCGGTAGTAACCTCTCCTTCAACCAAACCAGTTTCGGCTAACAGTTCGGAAAATCCTTCAATACTAGAAAATGCTGGATGCGACCACTGATCCAATAGTTGCTTCATCACGGGTTTTTCCCAGAAATTAAGAGGTATCTGGCGATCGTCGCGCTGATTCCAGTCTGCGACTACCAAAAGTCCTCCAGGCTTAAGTACACGCAATAATTCTCTAGCAAACACCGCTTTGTCGGGCATATGAGGCCCCGCTTCTACCGACCAAACCACATCAAAGCTAGCATCGGGGAAAGAAAGAGCCATCGCATCATCTACGGCAAATTTAGCATCAACGTCGGCGGGAGTTAATTCTTGAGCGCGTTTAACCTGTTGGGGGCTAATAGTGACCCCCGTAACATCAAAGTCATAATCTTTGGCCAAAATACGACTGCTACCGCCGATGCCACAACCGACATCTAATAAAGTAGCTTTGGCGGGCAATTTATCCAAACCACCCCAGCGCACCATCTCATGGACAAAGTCATATTTGGCAGCAATAAAATCCTTAGATTCTGGTGGCGAACCATAATGACCCAAATGGATGTGTTCGCCCCAGTAAAATTCTAGAATACCGTCCTCTGTCCATTCATCATAGGAATTGGCTACAGAATCCCCAGATTCATAACTGCGAGGGGTCAAAAGATAAATCGGGATTCCTAATATAACTAAGATTAAAAATATTCCCAGAACGTAAAATAAACTCATCAAAAATGCTGCTTAATACTTTTTTACAATTTATTTCAATATAGCAATCTTCATGGTTTTATTTCTAAACTATCTTTCGTGTTGCAGCGAGTATAAGCATTCCAGGTCGTCAAATCTGGTGCGGAGAAACCCAATATAGCCGATCGCCCTTGTTCGCTCAAGCCAATAACCATGCTAAAATCTGCTCCAGCTACATTTTGAATATTATCTAAATTTGCTCCAGTCAAATCTGCTGCGCGAAAATCAACTCCCTTGAGTTCGCAATTTCCCAATCGAGCATTACGAAGACTAGCCCCTGTCATAATCGCTTTTTGTAGATTTGCGCCACTTAAAGAAACATCATCTAAAATTGCTCCAGTACAATCTGCACCACTGAGATAAGCACCGATCATTTTTGCTCCAGTCAGATCGACTCCTCGAAGATTGGCAGTATTGAGAAAAGCACCGTTAAGTTTCGCCCCAGGACCTACTGCACCAGAACCTTTGTAGTCAAATCCTTCGGGGAAAGTAGTGTCGTTATCGTAAATAGTTACTTGAAATTTGGCATCTTGAAGATTGGCGTTAGTTAAATCTGCTTGGCGTAAGTCCGCACGACTTAAATACGCTCCTGTAAGATTTGCCCCTGCAAGATTTGCCCCTGCAAGATTTGCTCCGCGCAAGTCAGTACCTTGTAAATTTGCGTCTGTGAGATTTACGCCAATTAAATCGGCATTAGTTAAGACACTATGGGAAAAATTCACTCCTGCTAAATTAGCTTCATTCAGAGCGATCGCATATAAATCTTGGTTACTATAGTCGGCATTGGCTAAACTTTCTCCTGAATTAAGTTTTTCAGTGATGGTAGCAGCAAGAGGCGATTTGCTACTAGAAGCTGTAGTGGGCATAATTTAAAGAATAAATAATTAAAATCAATCATGAATCATCGTTTTAAGAATTCAACAAAAAAGGGTCAAATTAAATTAACCCCCGTTTATAGTTCTTGAATTATATTTTCTAATATTCAGGGTCCTTATTGCAGCTTACTTCTAATTTCTTCAACTCGCTTGCGGTTGACTCCAGCATCAGACTTACCTAATCTCGAAGCAGATCTTACATGAACTACGTTTGCAGTCGAATCTAGGTAAAATTCCACATCATCCACAAAACCCATTAAGTTGCTTTTAAATTCTGCATAGAGATAGCTATCCGTTTCTTCGATGATGGTAGTTCTTTCCATCCCTTCAACTACACCTTTTATTTCAGCAATAGATACGCCTGGTAAAGGCTCAATTTTTTCTTTGCCACCATCACTTTGACTATTAACACAATTAGGACTCCCAGGACAAGCAGCTAACTTGCCATCTTTTACGCCCAAATTATTGGGTCTTTCCCCAGTGAAATTAAACATTTTTATTTATATCTCTATTCAAAACTCGGTTATATCCAAGTTTGAATTATCTCACATTCCCATCCTTTAAATTTGGAACGAGAATCCTTGCTACATTGTGTTGAAAAGCTAAACAGGAAGTAATAGGCAACGTGCAAAATTTGCATACAGATCCAGCCAACGAAAAAGCCTTATTTCAAGTGGCTTCTCAGTTAAATTTGCTCGAAATGGTCTCTTTAAATCGAACCTAGGTTGTATCTTATGTCATATATGTCATATAGTTCAAATCGACAACACTCTTATAAATTAGCAATTAGCAGTTTAGGATATAGAGTAGGTCGAGTAAGCCTAAGCAAAAATGTTAGATCGCAAATAAATAATGAAAAAACTGCTTGCCAACTGGCGTCAATCCTCATGGCTAGCAAGTAGTTCTTTGGATACTCGTTATGCTCTAATTGAAGCCTGTTTGATTGGGCTATTTTCCGCACTAGCTGCGGTATTGCTCAAACAGGGTATTGGCTGGTTGGGAGGATATCGCATTAAAGCGATAGAACTTGGTGGAGCAAGGATTGTCTTACCTTTGGCAGGGTTGATTTTTGGTACTTTAGCTGGTGGTATTATCGAACTTCTCTCCCCTTCCGCTGCGGGGGGTGGTATTCCCCAAGTTAAAGCTGCTTTGGCTAAATATCCCATTATTCTCAACTTAAGAGTAGCTTTAGTCAAAACAGTTGCCACTATCTTGATTATAGGGGCGGGGTTTACCCTCGGTCGTCGAGGCCCTACAGTCCATATTGGGGCAGCATTGGGGGCGCAGGTAAGTCGTTGGATTCCCAATTCTCCTACCAATCGTCGTCAGATGATCGCTGCGGGGGCAGCAGCAGGTTTGGCAGCAGGATTCAATACACCAATTGCAGGGGTATTATTTGTCGTAGAAGAATTGATGCGAGATATTTCTGGTTTAACCCTAGAAACCGCGATCGCCGCTTCTTTTACAGGGGCAGTTGTCTCTCGCATTCTCGGATCGACGGATCTAAACGTACCCTTGGCAGTGATTGATTCTGCTCGTCGCGGAAGTTTTGCTATTCCTGAAATTCCTTTTTATGTCGTGCTGGGTATTTTGGCAGGGATTTTGGGCGGAGTTTTTAATCGGTCAATCATTCGCGGGGTAAAGTTTAGTCGCAGTTTAGCTTTAGCCATACCCTTACGAATTGGTTTGGCTGGTTTGATATCTGGCACGATAGTAGCTTGGCTACCGCCTTTTTTTCAGGATAATGCAGGTTTGCGAGAATTATTGATTGCAGGGCAATTTACTTGGCAAACTACTGCTTTAGTATTTGTGGCTCAATTTTGTCTGACTATCCTTGCTTATAGTGCGGGCGCGCCAGGAGGTTTATTTGCTCCCGCTCTAGTTTTGGGTTCGGCTTTGGGATATTTGGTAGGTATTGCCGAGGTAGCTATAATTCATTCGGAATCTCCCTACACTTTTGCTTTTGCAGGAATGGCAGCATTTTTTACCGCAGTAGTAAGAGTACCCGTGACGGCGATCGTGATTATCTTTGAGATGACTGCGGATTTTAATTTAGTATTACCCTTGATGATTACTTCGGCAGTGGCATATATCGTAGCCGAAAGTTTTTCTCAAGGTTCTTTATACGAGCATTTATTAGAAGCTAGTGGTATTGAGATTACGGAAGAGCATCCCCAAAATGATTTCATGTCAGAGTTAACCGCCGATGACGTGATGGAGTCGCGAGTCGAAACTCTTCCTAGCGATCTTACTTTGCCTAAACTAATTCAAGCCATGTCGCGATCGCACCATCGGGGTTTTCCTGTAGTAGAAGATGGCAAACTAGTGGGCATCATTACTCAATCAGATATTCCCAAAGATAGCAAGCAAAATAGCGAGGTACTGCTCCAAGATATTATGACTCCCCAGCCAATTTCAGTCTGCCCAGATACCTCCTTGGCAGATGTCCTATATTTACTCAATCGCTATCAACTATCCCGTCTTCCCGTTACCGAGGGCAGCAAACTACTAGGTATTATTACTCGCAGCGATATCATCAAAGCGGAAGCAAACCAGTTGAATTGCGATCTCCAACGTACTACCATCTCTCAACCTTCCTATGTGGTATATCAAACCCGTTCCCCCGCTACGGGAAAAGGACGTTTATTATTACCTTTGGGAAATCCCGATAATTTAGCCTCGTTATTAGAAATAGCAGGAGCGATCGCTAAATATCATCAGTATGAAGTTGAATTTTTGCGCGTCACCTGCATCGCCAATCATATTTATCCCGCCCAAGCTGAAGTAGAAATTGCTCCGATCCGTCAGTTGATGGAAAGCTTGGAAAATTGGGGTAAAAAATCAGCTATTCCCGTACATACCCAAATCCGCGTGGCTACAGATGTGGGAGAGGCGATTTTAGAAGCTATTAATAAAGAACATATTGATTTGCTGTTGATGGGTTGGAAAGGAAAAAATTCAGGAATTGAGGCAATTTTTAGTAACGTAGTTGATTATTTAATTAAAGAAGCCCCCTGTAATTTAATGTTAGTCAAACTAGGGAAATCCCCCCATGCTTTTCCCCAACAACTACACCTGCGACATAAGTGGTTAATTCCCACCACTGGAGGCGATCGCATTAACAAACTCTTGACTATTCTACCCGCCCTATCTCAGTTAGATGCCATTCCTCCTAAAATACAGCTGTGTCAAGTTTATCTTCCAGAGCAAGCCCATCTTTCTCAGGCAGATTTTAAACACGCTGCCAATGTGCTTCAAGAGCAGCTTCAATGCTCGATTACACCTTTAAGAATTTCTTCTTATTCCGTGTCCAAAACGATTATTAATCTAACTAAAAATAAGAAATATGGATTGGTGCTTTTGGGCGCAAGCAATAAAGGATTATTGCAAAATGTCATCGAAGGAAATATCCCCCAAGCGATCGCCACTGAGTCTCCCACTACGGTAATTATTTTTCGTAGTTTTGATTGATTTTTTTTACTAAAAGCGATCGAAACTACAGATCTTTTTTTTTACTTAGTTGATGATAGATTTATAGGCTAAGTTTTGAGATAAACAATGTTTAGATTCTTTTAACATTTGTTATAAAAAACGACAACGATTTCGATCGCAACTGGCAAATATGTTGCGTATCGTCACAATCACCTCATATCTCTAAAAGATTATTTATATTAGAGATATATAAATATAAAGATCCCAACTTTAAATATCTTTTGTTGAACTATTATATCACTGTAAAAATAAATTATGAACGCCAAAAATTCTTGCCCCTGCTGCTCTCATGCCATGCTACACCATCTCAGTAATCGTTACAGCTACTGGTATTGCCGTAGTTGCCGTATCGAAATGCCTAATATAGAGAAGAAAAAAGTAGCTACCAAAAAAGTGGTAATGCAGTTTCATCCAACCTCAATCAAATCTCTGGTTTCTGCTCAAAAAACTGCCGATCCAATAGGTACTTGTTAAATTAAAAATTCAAGATATTTTGCTCTGTCTAGTTTTAATTTTTACTAATAGTAAAGGCTTTAAAATCTCGCTCTATACCTTTGAGCTTAAAGTCTTCTCCTGGTCCCCAATTCACATCGGCAAAACAATTGGCGACAGTTTCTGAAATAAGAATACTATCGGGAGCAGCAACGCTTTGCAAGCGAGAGGCAATATTGACAACTCTTCCTACTGCTGTATAGTCTTTTCTTTGTTTGCCACCAAACATACCGACGACAGCTTTGCCCTGATGAATACCACAACGCATTTTAAGGAGCGGAATTCGGTCGTCTTTGGAAGTTTTTGCTTGCCATCGCTCGTTTAGTTTTTCTAGGTAATAGTACATAGTTTTGGCAGTAGAAATAGCTCTTTTGGCTTGTTCGGGGCAAGATAGGGTTTCCGGTGCGCCAAACATTGCCATAACTCCATCTCCCAGAAATTTATCAATTGTTCCCCCGCGATCAAATACCGCTTTGGTCATAGCTTCCAAATACTCATTGAGTATTTCTGCCAGGGTAAGTACCTCAAGTCGGCTCGATAGATTGGTAAAACCCACTAAGTCACAAAACAAAACCGTGACGCGACGGGGTTCGGGAGTTAAATCGAGAGAAAGTTCTCCCGTAGCAGCCTTGTTGACAATTGCTGCGGGTAAAAAACGTTTGAGGACTGATTCGGTGAGATAATTGTTTAACTGTTTAACTTTTTGATATAGTTTTGCCTGTTGTACAGCGATCGCAGCTTGGGCAGCCACCGCCTCGGCTAGTTCGGTTTCGGCTTGATTCCAGTTACGAGAAGCATTATTTTGTCTTAGGGTAATACTGCCAATAATTTCTTCTTCCACAATCAAAGGAACAATCAATAAGGCTCTAGCCTTTGAATGCCAAGGTAGCTCGTAACGAGCCATATTTTTTTGCTTTTCCAAGTCAGCAGAACAAACAGGCTTTTTAGAATATAACAGAGCCTGTAGAATTGGATTTTCAGCAATAGGAACGCTAGAAGTAGTAGCCTGTTGCCAGTCGGGGGAATCTTGAATAATTTTTTGTGGTTCGTGGGGATTATATAAACCCACACATTTAACAAAGCGATCGCTTTTTGTCCAGAGAGAGAGGGTACAGCCATCTACTTTTAAAGCTGAACCTAGTTCTTTGGCGATGGCAGCAAACATTACAGGAGGTTCTAAACTAGAGCGAATTGTAGCTGTAATGCGGTTAACGGTGGTTTCTCTTTGAGCTAATTCTTTTACTTGTTGATGAGCTAAAACCTGAGTAATAGCGATCGCAGCTTGAGCAGCCACCGCCTCGGCTAGTTCGGTTTCGGCTTGATTCCAGTTACGAGAAGCATTATTTTGTCTTAGGGTAATACTGCCAATAATTTCTTCTTCCACAATCAAAGGAACAATCAATAAGGCTCTAGCCTTTGAATGCCAAGGTAGCTCGTAACGAGCCATATTTTTTTGCTTTTCCAAGTCAGCAGAACAAACAGGCTTTTTAGAATATAACAGAGCCTGTAGAATTGGATTTTCAGCAATAGGAACGCTAGAAGTAGTAGCCTGTTGCCAGTCGGGGGAATCTTGAATAATTTTTTGTGGTTCGTGGGGATTATATAAACCCACACATTTAACAAAGCGATCGCTTTTTGTCCAGAGAGAGAGGGTACAGCCATCTACTTTTAAAGCTGAACCTAGTTCTTTGGCGATGGCAGCAAACATTACAGGAGGTTCTAAACTAGAACGAATTGTAGCTGTAATGCGGTTAACGGTAGTTTCTCTTTGAGCTAATTCCTTAAGTTTTTCTCCCGCCAACATCTGAGAAATAGATAACCTTGCTTGGTTAGCCATGATATTAGCAGCATCAAGATCTTCTTGTTGCCAACTATCGAATTCTTGGAGACGATGAATAGTCAAAGAAGCCGTCAAAATTTCTTGAGAAAACAAGGGAAGGGTAATTGTCGAGCAGATTTTGGCTTCGCTACAAGCTCGAACGTTAATAGATTTAAGAGAAGATAAATTTTTTTCGTATTTATGAACAACTAAATTACTATTAAGTTGTAGATGAGGATAATTTAATACTGTAAGCTTGAGTAATTCGCGATTTATCTGAGAAATACTTAAGTTTTTTAGTCCAAAAAAATACTCTTCTGTATCAAAATGTAATCTGTTTATATATAAAATAACTATGTCAACTTTGGGTAGTTGAACGACAGTATCGACAATAGTTTGACTTAATTTTTCCCAAGATAAATCATCTAATAATAGTTGACTATATTCATCTTTCAGCATTAATTTTATCTTAGTTAATGATTAAAAATAATAAAGTAGTTTTGTAATGTATTGATTTAGTCTGATTGTCTAATCGCCACCAAGCATAATAATATTATTCCCAAATAAGCAGTTAAAAATTAACTGCGCTGATAAGCCTTTCGATCCGCAATTACAATAATCTTGAAAATTAAGTTATTTCTTTCTTGATGGTTTTAGAATCTGATGTCAATCATAATTTACGCCTAAATATTCACCAAGCTTCCATAGAAGACACTCGAACAATTAGCTCGATCCTAGCTAAGAGTTTTTATGACTTTCCCAATTTTGCTGGTTGGGTATATCCCTTTTTACAATTTACGATTAACGAAGATTTGCGCTATCGTTTGCGTTCTCGTTCTCCGCTTTATGCTTGTGTAGTCGCCAAATTAGCTAACTCCAATCTAGGACAAACCATAGAACACAATTTAGATCGTGGGATTGTCGGTACAGTAGAAATATCCTTGCGCTCCGCTTCCTTTTGGTCTAACGAAACTCAATATCCATATATCTCTAATTTGGCTGTTAAGCAAGATTATCGTCGTTTGGGTATTGGCAGTCAACTGCTGGCTAAATGTGAAGAGATCGCCTTAGACTGGGGATATAAAGAAACTTACCTTCACGTTTTGGATAAAAACGACTCTGCCAAACAATTATATTGTCATAGTGGTTATCAAATCTCACAAATAGATATTAATTGGAGCAATCTATGGTTTGATTATTCTCCTCGTCTGTTATTGAAAAAGCAAATTTAACATCATTTTGTTTGACTACTTAAACCAATACTTTAAGCATTCAAAGCTGTTATCCAAATCATGTTTTCGCCTTGAAGCATTAATTTATTTTGCGACCAAACTCGCAGCTTTTCTACATTTTTGTTGGTTAATCATAATTTGTCCGAAAACTCTATTAATCTTAGTGTTCGTTTCATAATTATGATGCTAAGTTTAAGATGATCTGCTAGAGTTTTCGGCTTGAGCGATGGTACAGCAAGGGTGAAAGAGCAAAATAAAGACAATAAAATTCCCATAGATAATCTTCTATCAAGATTGAAAACCCAAGAATTATTGATAGTCAATCCACGTCGTAAAAATGGTTTGATAATATATAAAAAATACCATGCAGAGTTTATTGGTCCTGGGGCAATTGTCGGTGGTAACTTTGATTTAGATGCAGTCGATCTGATTCCTGTCGGTAATTTGTCCTTGGTATCTCCTCAGAATTCACCAGAACGCAGACAAGCATATAAAATGAGAAGACAATGGGTTAGATTGACCAAGCAAATTATTGATAACCCCGAACCAACAGAAAGAGCCCAGGTTATCTTAAATCAATTTGAACACTGGTTTGATATTGCCACTGTGGCGAATCTGCCTGATGAAGCTTTTGCTTTATTGGTAGGAGTTTTGCCCCAAACAATTCGTAAAGTAAGGAACATAGAGCTTTTATAATAAATGAGATCTTCTTAGTTTTATCAAATAATTATGTCTGAAGTCATTACTCCAGCTATCAGCGATCGCATTTGCCAACACATGAATAAAGATCATAGGGATGCGATCGTGTTATATGCCAAAGCCTTTGGTCATACACCCCAAACGGAAACCGCAACAATGGATTCGATCGATCCTCAAGGAATGAACATCTCAGCCCATGTTGCAGGGGAAATAATACCCATTAGAGTAGAATTTGACCATACTTTAAAAGATGCTGAAGATGCTCATCATACTTTAGTTGCCATGATTAAAGTAGCAAAAACTATCTAAGAGAGAAACAACTGAAATGTTACAAACAGAACAATATTGACAAATGCCAGATAAAATCTACATAATTATAGATTGGGCATCGAATAACTTGCTCGGATTGGGTTTTTTTTAAACGTCACGTTAAAACCATTGCTCTGGCTAATCAATTTAGTTGGCTGGCGGCTCTTGATGTGACTACCCTTACGGCAATACAAAAAGAGAAAATTTTTATGACATACGCAATTGTTGAGATTGGTGGCGGACAAATTAGAGTTGAACCAGGTCGTTTTTACGACATCAACCTATTAGCTGCCGATCCAGATTCTAGCTACACCATAGACAAAGTTTTATTGGTAAGCAATGACGACGATATAACTGTCGGTCGTCCTTTTATTGAAGGTGCTACCGTAGAAGGTACTGTAATGCGTCATAGACGGGGCAAAAAAGTCATCGTCTACAAGATGCAACCCAAAAAGAAAACTCGCAAAAAACGCGGTCATCGTCAAGAGTTAACTCGCTTGATGATTGATTCTATTAGCTTAAATGGTTCGGTTGTTGCTAAAGCAGAAGCAGAAGTAACCACTGCTGAATAAAATAAGCAATATAGTCAAAGTAAAACTTAGAGAGGACAGATAAGATGGCTCATAAGAAGGGAACGGGTAGTACTCGTAACGGTCGCGATTCTAATTCCAAGCGACTCGGTGTTAAACGTTATGGCGGACAAGAAGTAACCGCAGGAAGCATTTTGGTACGTCAAAGAGGTACTAGCGTCCATCCTGGTAACAATGTTGGTCGCGGTAAAGACGATACTCTATATTCCTTGATTCATGGCGTTGTGAAATTTGAATATAGAAAAAGAGGACAGAGAAAAGTTAGCGTTTATCCTGCTACTGAAAGTGCAGCGTAAAGCACTTGACTTAACAAAAATAATTAAAAGATTCAAAGCATCCATTTTGGCGGGTGCTTTTTTTTGTCTGGATAAACTAATATAAGCAACCATCAATAATTAATTTAATAGAGGTTTGGAATCATGTTTGAATCAGGAGACAATGCAAATCGCGATCGCATTTCCGATCTAGAGTCAGAAAAAAATTTAGACAACATCGACGCGAATTTATCTCCTAAAAACGTAGCTATACGTAAAAAACAGCTTGAGAAGATTTTTATTAAGCTGATTGTTTTTGGTCTAGCTTTTGGGACGGTTTTAGGGATAGGTACCTATTTTCTCCTCAGCAAACTAGGATTGGGCAAAAAGCCATATCAGCTCGAACAAGAAAGACTCGAACAGGAAAAAATTAAACAAGAACCAGAAAAACGCGCTTTTTTGCCAGTAATTGATACATTTCCCTCTATTCCAGAGGCTTCAGAAGGCTGAAGCAGCTATTGTTATAAAATAATGACATTAATCAGGAGTTTATGGACTCGGATCGCCATAAATATCATAATACCATGACATTTATTTTCTGAAACCCCATTAAAATCGTTGTCAGTTGGTTTTTAAGGTGATAAAGATCGATCCCCAAAGCTATTTTGCTGCTATAACTGATTCAAGTGGTTAAGACCTTTCCCACACAGACATAAAAACTAAAAATACAAAAATAATAATTAATGTAGACGTAAATTAAGGTTGAGAGACTCGCGGAGTTATAGCTTCTAAGTCTTAAATATGGCTGCCAGCAGCTAAACACCGTCTAATTAATCGGAGGCTGTAAGTCAATGGCAAAGGAACGTCCACCACTAGAAGAAATGACCTTACGGCAGCTAAGGAAAGTTGCCAGTGAGTATAAAATATCCCGTTATAGCAGAATGCGTAAAGCGCAGCTACTCGCTTCGATCAGAGAAGCTATCAGAACAACAGAACAAGAAAGATTTTCACAAAATCCATCAGCCATCCAGGAGGAACAACAAGTGAAGGGTACAAAATTTGAAGTCGGTCAAGAGGATAATCTAAAAGAAAGCCTAGCTTCTGTCGATCGAGATTTGGGAGAACTTCCTGACGGTTATGGAGAAAGCCGTATTGTATTAATGCCACGAGATCCTCAATGGGCTTATGCTTATTGGGATATTCCTAGCATTCACAAAGAAGAATTACGCCGTCAAGGTGGTCAACAGCTGGCTTTGCGTATCTATGACACAACAGATATAGATATCAATAGTCAAGCACCCCACAGCGTCCAAGAATACTTGTGTGATGAGATGGCTAGAGAATGGTATTTACCTATTCCTGTCAGCGATCGCGATTATGTAGCTGATATCGGCTACCGTTGTGGTGATGGTCGTTGGTTGGTTTTGGCTCGCTCTGCCTCCGTTAGTATTCCTCCTGTATATCCTTCTGACTGGATTGAAGACGCTTTCATCACAGTTAACTGGGAAGAAGACCTAAAAGGAAAAACTCTTTACACTCTTGTACCTCCTGCTAAGAAGCAAGCAATGAGTGCTGATACAGCTCAAGGAAACGAACTTTATGATGCTGTCTATGGCATGACTAAATCCACTGAATCCATGCGTATGGCTGGTTCTTTGTTTGGTTCGATGCAACAAACTCCTGAAGCAGCAGTTAGCTCCTATATTTTCCCCTCTGGAGTAGGAATGTGGGCTGTACCTACCGCATCTGGTCAAAATATGTCTGGGGCTGGTTTCTCTGGTGATGTTATTCCAGTCAAACCCCGTAAATTCTGGTTAGTAGCTGATGCCGAATTGATTGTATATGGCGCAACCGAACCAGATGCAACTGTGACAATTGGCGATCGCGAAATCAAACTAAATTCTGATGGAACATTCCGTTTCCAAATGTCCTTCCAAGATGGAGTAATTGACTATCCAATTAAGGCTGTAGCAGTTGATGGAGAACAAACTCGTTCGATTCACATGAATTTCGAGCGCGAAACTCCATCTCGCAACACCAACACTAAAGCGGAAGCTGTTGAAGAATGGTTTGCATAGATTGAATTATCTGTAAATTCTAAACTTTGAGGCAAAATAAAACCGAGGTGTAAAATAACATGCACCTCGGTTTTTATTATTCAGTAGATTGGTTGATTTGTTAGTAAGCTGTAAGAATCTAAAATATAGACTGGGTTGTTCTCAGGTTAAAATCAATTATCCTGTTTACTTGATTCTCTCCTTATGAACAGAGCGATTAGAGGCAACAAAATATCTCTACGCCAAATCCTCATTGCATCTCTTATTTCTCAGGTATTAGTAGCAGTAGGTTTGACGGGGTATTTTTCTTGGAAGAATGGCCGCAAAACTGTCGAGGATCTTGCATTACGATTGAGTCGTGAAGTTACATCCCATACCCAGAAACACGTTGCCAATTATCTTAATACTCCCAGTACTTTTCTCAAGATCAATCGAGTATTTAACAATCTTCAGCGTTTGGATCTAAATAATCAGCAAGATTTGCAAGATATTTTTTGGCAGCAAGCAAAGATTAATCCAGAAATAAATACCCTTTACTTTGGCAGTGAAACGGGTGATTTCGTAGAAATAGAACTGAAAGATCCTCCCAAATTATCTATTCGCAATCTAGATACCGCACCCTATTGGGAAACTTATCGTTTAGACGAACAAGGTAAAGCAACCACCCTATTAGAAAAAAAACCATACGATCCTCGCCAAAGACCTTGGTATCGGGCAGCCATAGAACATGGAGATTTAATTTGGTCGCCGATCTATTTGTTTGCCGATCCTCCTGTTTTGGGTATTACTCCTGCAATTCCCCTCAAAGATGTTAAATCTAACAAAATAAAGGGAGTGATGGCGATCGATTTGACTTTGGAAGATATTAGTCAATTTCTTAATAGTCTGAAAATCAGCGATTCTGGGAGAGCTTTCATAATTGAAAAGTCAGGAAAAATGGTGGCTACATCGACTGGTAATTCTCTTATTAGAAGAAATGCGTTAGGAAATGAACGTTTGCACTATTCTGATACTTCAGATCTTTTGATCGAAGCTACTGGAGCTTTTATTGAAACAAAGCTGAACTACTTTAAAGACATAGAACATACCCAGCAAATAATTTTCAAGTTTGAAGGAAATCGCCATTTTGTTCAGGTTGCCAGCCTAGAAGGCTATCCTGGATTGGATTGGTTGATGGTAACGGTGATTCCCGAATCAGATTTTATGTCTTATATTCGCACCAATACTTACATGACTTTATTGTTAAGTAGTCTGGCGTTGATTTCAGCTATTTTTCTGGGTGCGATCGCCAATCGCTTGATTATTAATTCAGTAACTCGTATTTCTGATGTGGCGAAGGCAATTTCTAGCGGGCAAGTATTGGCAATTGAACGACAGCCCAAAATTAAGGAGTTAGCAGTTGTCACCGAATCGATTAACTCTATGGCGTTGCAGTTAAAAGCGTCTGCTCGCAATATCGAAAATTTAGAATCTCAATGGGAACAACGGGTAGAAGAAACTACCAAAAACTTGAGACAAGTCAATCTGGAACTCAATCGCCTAGCAAATATAGATAGCTTGACCCAAATTTATAATCGCTATTATTTTGACCTTGCATTAAAACAACTATGGCAGGAATCGATCGCAGAAAGAGGAGTTATTTCCTTAATTATGTGTGATGTTGATAATTTCAAGCTATATAACGATACCTATGGGCATTTAATGGGAGATGAATGCTTAAAACAAGTAGCCCGCAAAATTTACAGTAGCGTCAATCGAGATCGAGATATTGCGGCTAGATATGGTGGAGAAGAATTCGTAGTTATTTTGCCCCGCACTAATGGCGAAGGAGCAATTCAAGTATCTAATAACATCCGAAACGCCCTGATTCAATTGAATATTCCTCACGAAACTTCTACTGTGACAGATCGCGTTACGATTAGTTGTGGTGTTGCTTGTATTGTCCCCAATCCTAATTGTTCTGCTTACAAGTTAATCCAAGATGCAGATACCGCCTTATATCGAGCCAAACAACGGGGAAAAAATTGCTCTGTATTAGCCGAACAAAAATATGAAGGGCAGCAATCATAAACAAAAAAGCCTTTTTAAAAAAATTAAAAAGACTTTAATTCAGACAACTAATTGCCAACTTCTAGAAAGTAAAAGTTGTTCTTAAAGTACCAATTACAGTATCGGCATTTTCTTCATCATGATCGGGAGCAGTAATCCAGACTGCACCAGGCGTTACGGCAATATTATCCGTTAGCTGATATTGATAAAAAGCTTCGACGTGGAATGAAGTATCGGGATCGGTATTTTCTGCTACGCCAGCAATATCTATTGTAGAGTCGGTAACTTTAGGCTCCATACCGACAATAATTCCCCCTAGATTTCCTTCTTTGATTAGGTCAGGAAAAGCCAACGTTACCGCCCAATTCCAAACTTCTTGATCTCCTCGACTAACTATGGTTGCTCCACCTGCGTCAGTAGCTGATTCTAAAACGCGACTGGTAGTATAGCCACCCCAACCACTGATAATAAAACTATCGCTGAGACTGAAAGAAGTTTGTACTCCGTAGGAGTTGCTAGTAATAGGTACGTTTGTCCCTCGACTGCTAATGAAAGAATTAATATTGGATAAATTGCTACCAGCAAAATTATCGCTACTGTTATAAGAATTAATATAAGTCAAGCCTAGTTTAAAGCGATCGCCTGGTTTAAAGACCAATTGTCCTAGAGCAGAATACGCACCATTGAATAAACCATTTTCGGCGGCAGGATTAGAAGCCGTATCGCTAGGGGCAAGGTATCCCGCACTAAATTCAAAACTATCGCTTAATTCGCTTTTGAGTCCAATTCCCGAACCCAGAACTTGATTATAAATGGGGTTGCGTACTCCAAAATAAGAAATAGCACCACTGGCACTATCGTTGAAATGATCTAAGGGACTGATCGTGTCGGCAAAGTCAAAAGCAATCCCGCCATATCCTTCTAAAACTATGGTAGTGCGATCGCTCAAAGGAAAAGAATACAATGCCACTAACAGATCTACATTGTTTCCATTATCAGCCAGTAAACCCAAGTCTCCTTCAAAAGTACCTGTTTGACCGCTGAAAAAGGGAAAATTGCCCGAAGTAAGTTGAGTGAAAAGTAAATCTTTACCTGTAAAACTAGTATTAAATCCTAAACGCACTCGATGACCAAAAACGGGTTCTGTTTCTAAATCTTCTGCTGGAAAGACGGCAGTATTTTCACCAATAAAAATATCTCCGATACTAAATACGGCTTCCCCTGTAAGCTTAGTGGTAGTAGAGAATTGACTATCTTCTAAGATGCCTGTTTGAGATTCAACCTTGTCAATTCGTTCGTCTAGAGTTAATAATTCTGCTTCAAACTCTTGGGCTAATTTCTGAATAGTTTCGAGATCTTCTGTATTGACTGAATCAGAAGAAGCAATCAAACGTTCGATTTGATTGAGACAGGAATTCAATCCCGCAGCGAATTCATAACGAGATAAAGGTTGATTTCCACGATAAGTTTGATTGGGGAAGCCAGAAATACAGCCATAACGATCCACCAAACTGCGGAGAGCTTCATAAGCCCAATCTGTAGGAGAAACATCTCTTAACTGATTGATATTAGTAACTTGACCCAAGGCATCATCATGTTCGGGTACGGCATAGCGATCGATGCGATCGAGCAAACTATTATTAGAAGAAGATGAATCTAATGATTGGGAATAGGTTTGAGTTGCCGTCAAATTTATTAATAGGGCAATTATACTGAGAGCAAAACTAGTATTAACACCCAAAGCTAATAATTTTTTGAATAAATTGGCATTGAGTTCTTTTTGATTTACTAAATTTCTATCTAGAATTGGATTAATCGCTTTCATATCATTCCTCACTGAAGCTATTTGTTAGCTGGAAAACCACTAACCCATAATTCCCATTTAAGCGAAAAAAGAAACATTTTCTAGATAAAAAAACTGAGATTTGTTTGAGATTTATAATTAATTGTTTTTTCTTCAGTATTACCAAGTAATGAAGTTTAGCAAATAAAGTATATTTCAGTATTTCTACGGAGCAAAATAATAAGTTGTCAAAAATATATGAGCAAAAATAAAGTATTTTCAAGACTCTAATCTATTCCTGTTAATTCTTGATTTTGCTAGATAATTCAATCGGATCGACATCACAGCTTTTGTTACATTTTTCATTTAATTTATAAACATCCCACTCGCCAATATATTAAGTTAACAAGCTAACTTAATTGAGTCCTAAATCATCGATATATCTTGATTGGTAATGAATCAAATGTTTTATGAAATGCAATTCAAATCAGGAAAAAAAGATCGATTCGATCTAACTAATTTTCCTCCTAGCTCTGGATCGTCTATAAATAATATAAGCAATGCAGCTATTGTTTTTGACGATTGCCAAAATTGCTTGTTTTTAAATTCCGCAGCAGCAAAAATATTGGGAGATCGTCTAGACGATCTTTTGATTGTAAGAGATTGGATTAATTCAAAAACCAAAGATATAGTAGAGCAGACTGTGGTTTTTCAAGCAGAAGAACTACCCAATGTAATCGCTGTAATTTGCCAAGAAAAACTAGACGATCTGGAAATTTTTATTAGTCGGCTAGATGTATCCAATGAGTTTTGGCAAGAGCTACAGGGTCAAAAATCATTAACGATCGAAGAAGGAAAAAAAGATTTAGAAGATTTGAACTTTACATCTACATTAGAAATAGAACCCATCAACCCGGCGATCGCCCTTGATTCTAATCACGATTCTCTAACAGGCTTGCCTAACTATAATTTATTATTTGCTTATATAGAACAAGAAATTTGTTTTGCCAGACAAGAAATAGACTATCAGTTTACTATTTTATTTATTGATATCAATCGTTTTAAAGTAATTAATAGTAGTTTGGGGAGAATTATAGGCGATCGCTTGTTGGTAGCAGTTTCCCAAAGATTACAAAAATGTTTGCGTTCCCAGGATTTTATTGCCCGTATGGGGAATGATGAATTTGCGATCTTATTAAGTAATGTAGAACATTTGGAATATGCTACTAATGTTGCAGAAAGGATTTATCGCGAGTTAAGCGTACCTTTTAATCTCGGCGGTTATGAAGTATTTATTGAAGCAAGTATTGGTATTGCTCCTGGAAATCAACATTATACTCAGCCAGAAAATTTACTCAGAGATGCAGAATTAGCAGTATCTGATGCTAAAAGACATAAAAAATCTCATTACCAAGTGTTCCATGAGTCTATGCGCGGGAAAGCTTTGACTTTGCTGCAATTAGAAAATGATTTAAGACAAGCAATCAAACGAGAAGAATTCATCCTACACTATCAACCGATAGTATCTCTAAGCAGTGATAAAATTCAAGGCTTTGAAGTATTAGTACGGTGGAGACATCCAGAAAGAGGATTAATTGCCCCTGGGGAGTTTATTAGTTTAGCGGAAGATACTGGTTTAATCATTCCTTTGGGTTTTTGGGTGTTAAGAGAAGCTTGTACTCAAATGCGTGGTTGGCAAAACAATTATGGCGGTTTAACTACTTGGAAAATTAGCGTCAATATATCTAGCAAGCAGTTAGCTTTACCTAATTTTGTGGCGCAGGTTAAACAAATTTTACGAGAAACAATGCTAGATCCCCACAATTTAAAGTTAGAGATTACAGAAAGTTCTTTAGTCGAAGATACTCAATCGACTATTGCCCTGCTGCAAGAACTAAAATCCCTGGGTATTGAGTTTTCTCTCGATGACTTTGGTACGGGTTATTCTTCTTTAAGTTATTTGCATCAGTTTCCCTTTGATACCATCAAAATAGACCGATCTTTCGTCAGTAGCATCAACAACAATGCTGATAAATTGGGTATCGTCAGAGCAATTGTTACTTTAGCTAATAACTTAGGTATGGATACGATCGCTGAAGGTATTGAAACAGTCAAACAGCTAGCTCAATTAAAAGCCTTAAAATGCCATTACGGTCAAGGTTTCTTTTTGTCAAAACCTTTAGATAAAGAAATCGTCGAACATATAATTTCTTCGGAAATTGCTAATTCTCAAAAAGTGGATGTAGAAGACTACAAATCACTATTAGACGAACAAATAGCTAAAGAACAACTATTATTTCAAATCGAACAGCTCAGACAAGAGCTGGACGAATTAAAATTGGAAAAGGCAGATTTAGAAATTATGCTGGATAATACTACCGAACACGCTGACTTAGTAGAATCTCAACTACATAACGAGATCTGCGATCGCCAAAAAGCTCAAGCTGCTCTTAGTTTAGCCAACAGAGAACTGGAAAAGCTGAGTGTTTTAGATAGCTTAACTCAGGTAGCTAATCGTCGTCGTTTTGATGACTATTTACTCGAAGAATGGCGGAAATTAAAGTCAGAACATGCTCCAATCGCTTTAATTTTATGCGATATTGACTATTTTAAATTTTATAACGATACCTATGGTCATCCCATTGGAGATTATTGTTTGCAACAGGTAGCTTTAGCAATTGAATGTGTTATTGAATCAACTTCTGGTTTAGTTGCTCGTTATGGTGGAGAGGAATTCGGCATAATTTTACCCAATACTGACGCAGCCGAAGCGTTCAAAATCGCTCAGAAAATTGCCACTCATGTCCATCAACTACATATTACTCATGAAAAGTCATTGGTGAATAATTATGTCACCATTAGTTTGGGGGTACACAGTTTGATTCCAGGTTCGGAATTTACTCCTGAATTATTGATTGGTTTGGCAGACAAGGCATTATATGAGGCAAAAGAAAGAGGCAGAAACCAAGCATTTCTATATGTTCCAGAATAAATTAATTTATTCTCGTAATTTATTCTTGTCTCAAACTAAATAGAGCTAGGTTATCTTTTAGCCAGGCTGCGTCTTTAGTGCGATCGCAAATTAGCTCTAAAACTCTAATTCCTGTTGGAGGTAAATTTTGTAATAATTCTTCTAACTGTTGCCAACTAGTTATTATTTGATGTTCTAGCTCGTACGCCCTACAAAGTTGAGCGATATTAACCGATTGAGGAGTGGCAAAGTATTCTTCAAACTCTGAAGGAAAATCGGCAATAGGGAGCATTTCAAAAATTCCGCCGCCATTATTATTAATCACAATAATGCTTAAATGCCCGCGAAACTTTTGCGCAATTAAAAAGCCATTGGTATCGTGCAATAAAGCTAAATCGCCCGTAAGTAATATTCCCCGATCTTGATATGCTATACCTAAAGCAGTAGAAAGAGTACCATCAATGCCATTAGCACCGCGACTAAAATAAGGAACTATTTTTCTATTATTGGGTTGCCAAAAGTATTCTGCATTTCGCACCGACATACTATTGGCTAAAAATACTGGGGTAGCAGTCGATAAACTCTGGGATATTAGCCAGGCGGTTTTCCCTTCGTATAAAATATCGATAGATCTCAAGGTGCGATCGAGATTGTTTCTAGTGCGAGATTCCAATTCGCACCATTGTTGGCAATATTTAGATCTATCCACTGATACTAAATTAGAGTCTAAATTATCGGCTAACTGCTCGATAGAACTATGAATGTGTCTAGTTTTGCCCTGTAGGGGATCGAAATTGTCGTATCTAGGATCGATCGCCCAACGCTCGACATCTATATCCTTCAGCCACTGACGCAATTCTTTACTAGTGGGAAGTTCGCCAATTTGAATTACCACATCGGGAATCAGCCTTTGAGCAATAGTATTCTGACGCAAGATCGAGTCATAAGTAGAGATTAAATAAGGATTTAAACTAGCATAATTTCTTACGGGAGATAGAGCTTCTGCTAATACGGGAAAAGATAATAGTTTCGAGAAATGAGCGATCGCCTGACAATATAACTGAGGATCTTGGGGTTGAGCTAAACCCGCAATGATAATTCCCGATTTGTGCTGCCAATTATCTATCGGAAGGTTCACCCCAAAAGAATTAATTGAGAAATCGCTTCTAACTCCACTAAAAAAATCTTGAGCCAGAAATTCAGTTTGCAGCTTGGCTACTTCAGGCTGTTCCAAAGGAGCAAGAGGCTTGCGTAATGGTAAATTAAGATGCACTACCCCAGGAGTAGGAAACAATGACTGCTCCCAAGCTTGGATCGTATTTTGTCTTACATAAGCCAGCATACCTAAATTAGCTTCGGGTAAAGCAAGCTCGCATTGCCAGTTGGGTAAATTGCCATATAGTTTAACCTGATCGATAGTTTGCCCCGCATGACAGTGACGCAATTCAGCAGGGCGATCGGCTGTTAAAATAATTAGAGGAATACCGCTTTCTTTGGCTTCTATAACTGCGGGATAGAAGTTAGCCCCAGCAGTACCAGAAGTGCAAACTAACACCGTAGGCAATCCCGTTTTTTTTGCTCTCCCTAAGGCAAAGAAGGATGCAGAACGCTCGTCCAAAATAGGAATAGCTTCAATTTGAGGATGATTGGCAAAAGCGATCGCCAAAGGAGTCGAGCGCGAACCAGGACAAACTATTGCCATAGTAATGCCACAGCGATGTAGTGTCTCTGCTATTACCGATGCCCAAAGGGTATTTATGTTACGAAAATCGATTGTACCGCAAGGGTGTAACATTAACTATTGAGTATATTTAACTGGTTAAACTAATGCTTTTAACAGGGATTGTAATTTAAGCTGTATTTCATCAAATTCCTTATGAGGATTAGATCCTGAGACAATTCCTGCTCCAGCATACAGTCTAGCGCGATCGCCATCAATAAGTGCCGAACGAATACCTACAATAAATTCACCATTGCCTTCATAGTCTACCCAACCTAAAGGTGCAGCATACAAAGAGCGATCAAATTTTTCGTAGTGACGAATTTTCTCACAGGCAATTTCTGTTGATACTCCCGCCACGGCAGGGGTGGGATGAAGCAGATCGACAATTTCTAACGGTTCAATATCCGCAGGTAAATGAGCGTAAATCGGCGTCCACAGATGTTGAATATTAGATAACTTTAGCAATTGTAGAGGTAACTGTTGGGGTTTTAAACCAATACTCCGCAAACGCTGCATCATAAAATCGCTTACAGCTTTGTGTTCTCGTTTTTCTTTGCGGTTTCTCAGTAATAAATTAGCTAGGTGCAAATCTTCGGTGTTATTCGTTCCCCTGGGAGCAGAGCCAGCTAAAGCATCCGTAACTAACTGTCGATTCTGAACGCTGATCAAACGCTCTGGGCTAGCTCCAATAAAGTATTGTCCTTCTCCATTACTAGTCGAGAAAATATAACAGTCTGGATGAAGTTGTCTTAAATTGCTTAAAGACTCAATCGTTTGAAAAGGCTGAGAAGATTTAATTTCAGTGGTGTGGGCGATGACAATTTTACTTAGTTTATCGATGGCGATCTCATCTAATGCCGATCTAACGACAGATTTAAAATAATCAGAATCTTGATGTTGTTCGCGACCTATAGATAATAGACTATTCTCTTGATTGGTATTTAGTTGCTTTAAACTTTCCCAATTGATATTATTTAACTTTTGTTTTATTTCCTTGACAACTCGGCTTTCATTCTGTTTTTTACTCAGGGGAAAGTTAATAATTAAACAGCAGTTTTTGTTCTTTTTTACTATTTGAAAACGGGGTAAAAATAATGTTCCTGATCTAAAAGGCTGAGATAATTCCGAGTCATTAAAAAATGTAAAGCTACAAAATACACTGGGTTTGCCAATTGCTAAATTACTATCTCCTTTTCTAATAATTTGACCGAAGCATTCTCGAACAAATTCTTGTGCTAAACTAAATCGGGAATTATGCTCTGTATAATCTTTTTTGGTTACGCCCCAAGCTGCTACTGCTTCTTGTTTGCTACAATTTTCCCAATAAAAATGTAATGTATCACGATGGCTAAATTTTTGCAAACAAGCAAGAAGATCTACCCGAGGAATTTGATAGGCAAAACTAACAATTTTGGTATCTTTAGTTACTGCATATTCTGAATCTAGATCGTGCCAAAAGTTTTCAAATTCCGTATCATTATGATCGTCTAAAATTAAATTATTAGATTGAGTTGCAAAGGACATAGAGCTTTTAGATTGTGTCATTCCCAAAAAATTTCAGCAACGCCTTATAAAAAAATATTAAATCGGTTGTTGATGAGTTACTTACTAATAAAAAAGGTAAATTTATGATATACATTATAGGCTACTGACTGCAATAGTCCTAGTATCGGTATGTTCGAGTAATTAGCAGTAAATAGTGAATAATCAGTTGTTTTGGTTTTGAGTTGAATCGATAGCATCGAAATCGATCGCCCTAAAGATTCAAAGATGAACTTTCGTGAAACTAACTAAACACGATCCGTTATACCTGATAGGGTACAAGAGGTCGTAATTTATAGCGGCACAGTCGTCAATCTTGACCCTTGTCTAATCTCCATGACTACCAAGCAAATAAGCAAACAAGATCGTGGTTTATGGCTTGCTGCCATTAAACCCCCAATATACAGCGTAGCCATTGCCCCCATTGCTGTAGGGACATCGATCGCTTTTTTTGAAACGGGTATTTTTCAACCCCAAATATTCTTGACATTTTTAGGTTCGGCAATTTTGATTATTGCTTGGCTCAATTTAAGTAACGATGTATTTGACTCAGAAACGGGTATTGATGTTAACAAAGCTCATTCTGTAGTCAATCTGACTGGTAATAAGTCATTGGTTTTTTGGATAGCTAATATTTGCTTGAGCTTGGGTATGGGTGGCATCATTGCTTTATCTTGGTGGCAACAAGACTGGAACGTATTGGGGTTGATCTTAGTATGTTGTTGCTTGGGTTATACCTATCAAGGTCCTCCTTTTCGCTTGGGCTATTTGGGGTTGGGAGAAATAATTTGTTTCTTTACTTTTGGGCCAGGGGCAGTCTCGGCAGCTTATTATGCTCAAACTCAGCAATTTTCAGGGACTAGTTTAGCGATATCTAGCATCATTGGGATTAGTACCTCAATTATTTTATTTTGCTCTCATTTCCATCAGATAGAAGACGATCTAGCAGCGGGAAAGCGATCGCCTATTGTCCGTTTGGGTACTAGTTTGGGGGCAAAAGTATTAGCGATCGCCACAACCAGTATCTATATTGTTACCTTAATTTTGATTGTTGGGGGAGCTTTACCCCTATTGAGCTTAATCATTTTTGGTAGTTTGCCCTTTGCTTATCACCTTGTCAGTCATGTCAATCGCTATCATGCTATTCCCGAAAAAGTAAGCAATAGTAAATTTATTGCAGTTAATTTATATTTATCGAGTTCCCTACTATTAATATTAGGATTAGTTTTAAAGTCTTATGTCTAAAAAAGTTATTCGTACCAATCGAGCCCCCGCACCCGTTGGCCCTTACAATCAAGCGATCTCTGCTTCTGGAACAATGCTGTTTTTAGCAGGACAGATTCCTCTAGATCCTCAGTCGGGAAATATTGTAGGAGAAGGCGATATTGCAGCTCAAACCAAGCAAGTAATGTCCAATATTAAAGCAGTATTGACCGAAGCAGGAGCAAACTGGGATAACATAGTTAAAACTAGCGTTTTTCTCTCTGATTTAGCTAATTTTACCCCGATGAATCAAGTCTACGCTGAGTACTTTGACGAAGAAACAGCCCCCGCCCGCGCTTGCGTGGAAGTTTCTCGTTTGCCGAAAGATGTGCTAGTCGAGATTGAATGTATCGCTGTTATTCCTGAATTTTTAGAATAATCAGCATCCTAAAACAGACAAAGGTGCGATCGCAATTATTTAGTATCAATCAATTGATGCAAATATTGCAAAATTACTATGCCGATTAAAACCGAAGCAGCAAAGAAAAGCCAAAAATAATTAATCGATTCGGGATGGTCTAACGCCCAGCCTCCCAAGGGAGGACCCACAAAATAACCGATCGCCCAACACTGGGAGTTGATCGACAAATATACTCCGCGCAAAGATTCGGGGGCTAAATCTGCAACTAGTCCAGAAGCAATGGGAGTATAAGTAATCATTCCCCAAGACATCACCCCTAAAGTCAAAGCTGCCCAAAAGAGAAGATTATCTGATGCATTTCCCGTTACCCAGACTAAAATAAAGGCGATGCCCCACAATACTAAAGAGAAACTCAAGCCCGTAATGCGATTAAAACGATTGAGCAACCAAGCTGCGGGTAACTGACAAACCGCAGCAAAAGCAATGTGCCAAGTAAACAAACCACTAATTACTCGCTCAGAAAAACCCGTCCCCGTATCTCCCAATTGGACAAAGTTTTTGAGATATAACGGCATGGTACTTTGTACTTGAGATAGGTAGATGGTGAACAAAATATTGACCGCCACAAATACCATCAAAGCGCGATCGCGCAGTGCCAAAGACCAGCCATTTTCTTGGTTTGATGTGGATTTTTGTATTTGAAATTGAAAGGTTTCGGCGATCGCAAAATAAATTACGCCAAAGAAAATTATAAAAGAAATTCCATCAATTATAAATAAAGCGCGATAGTTACCAGAACTAGCAATTAATGCCCCGCCCAATACTACCCCCAAACTCAAGCCCAAACTATCTGCTAATCGAGTAATTGCAAAAGCTTCATTACGTTGTTCGGGAACAGTCAGATCGATAATTGCTGCTTCGGTGGCTGGCCAATACATTCCGCTGCCAAATCCCATTAACAAGTTACCTAAAATCAAGGTGGGAAAGTTTGAGGTCAAAGATAAAACTACGTCTGCTAATACTGATATTGCAGAAGCAACTAACAAAGTTTTTCTGCGTCCCCAACTGGGAGTATCGGATAATTGCCCCCCTAAAAATCTGCCGAAAACCCCCGAAATTGAACCGCTACCCAAGGCTACACCCACTAGAGTTGAAGAAAGTCCTACCTGATTGACAAAAAAGATCGGTGCATAAAATAATGTAAAGCCCGTCCCGATTCCTAATAGCAGTCTACCTGTTGCTAAAATCCAAACCTTGAAACTAAAATTCAGTATTCGAGACATTCAATGTTCTATTAAAAGCTGACTTTGATAGATTATCATTCCGAGGAGATTGAACTACTGCCAACAAATATCCAACAAAAAACCTTGGCACAATATGCCAAGGCTGAGTAGGAGAAATCAATGTTGAAGATAAAATTTGTTGAAGCCAGTAAATTTAGTATTGTCTAACTAACTAGAAAAGACATAAACACTACTAAAGATACGAATAAAGCTGCTATCGCGCCTTGTTTCAAATAGCGACGCTGTTGATAAAAATCTGGCATAGAGGCATAGGTCATTTTAGGCTCTCTAGCGTAATTATTGATAACTCCGTTGTCGGTTTGGGTGGTTGTATACATGGTTGTTTTCCTCGTGTTCACTTCTCTATGTAAACTAATATAACAATATTTTAAAGTTTTGTAAAGTTTATTTGACAAATTATTTTAAATAATATCCATAAGAAGTAGGGCAACCAACGTAAAGCGGGACGAAAAGAAGAGTTAGTTCGCGGGTTCTAATCGAGAAGTAAGATTTTTTCTTATCTTCTAGATCGGAGTATAAGTCTGACCAACTGTCTCTGAGGGCATCAATTGATTTTTGAAGTTCATCAATTTGATTTCTTATAATAACCATCAGAACTCCGTTAGTATAGGGTGTGGTCAAAAGTCGTTGGTTAAGAGTGATCGTCAATCATTGGCGCGAATAACTCTTAGGCATCGAGCAAAAATAACTTACTATTCAAGAACCAGAAATGAGAGAATAACATTAGAGTTAGTCAATTCCATAGTTCCAGAGCCAATGGAAATGCCTTCAGGAACATCAGATAATTATCCAAAAAAATCATCGTCCAGCATTTTATCTAAAGGTATTGGTGTTAGATCTTCAACCAAAAACAATCGACTTTTGCCAATTCCATCTGTAGCCTTGTTGAACCAAGCAACATGATTCTCTTTGAGATACTTTTTTAGACTTGGAGAGTCTTCTAGTATATCTTGAATCTCTCTGCGAAAATTCAATATTTCCACACGCCACTTAGCTTGATTTCTTTCTCTCTCCACCTGCCAGTCTCTAAGTTTTAAAACATGCTCTACAAGTCGATAGTAGTAACTTCTTAAAGCTCTTTTTTGACTTGCTCCCATATCTTGAATTTCATCTAATAGATTCGCCCAGTCCATAGTTTTAAGATCTTGATTCTCAATAGCGATCGCCATTTGCTCTGTCCATAAATTAAAATCGCGATCATGCAAATCTTTGATTTGATTAGTCATCTTTGTTCTCCAAAAGCTTTTTAACATTTTCAACACTTAATAGCGCGATCGCATCCAAAAACTTTCCAGTATTGCCATTATTCCCCCACTGAAAACCAAGCTCCAAAGCCATCTTTTTGAGTTTATTTGGAGTATGTGGATCGACTCTAACTCTTAAAGTATCCCTTTCTAACTTTGGTCTACCCACGCTGACTAATTCCCAATTCAATCAATTTATTTGGCACAGCGATCGCCTGTCTTTTCAACTATGTCTATATATTCTAGAGTTAAAATATTTCTTTAACTTCCTCTATTGTAGAATAATTTAATAGTAAATGGGGTGCATTTATTTTGAATTTTTAAGCTATTTTCATTTTCTCCCCATTTGTTCTTCATTCTTTATCTCTTTTCTCCCTCTGCCTTTTCGTTAGTCTAAACTACAGTCAACCCTCTATGACTGAAAATGTTTCTTAAGAGAGTTGGTTGTCGAAGTAGTTATAAATTGCGTAAATCCATTCTCAAAATGTTTTACCCTTAACAATGGCTGTCTAAAACGAGCTTGTATATGTTGATTGTTATTTGTGGTGCGACTGCTAGCGGTAAATCTAGTTTGGCTTTAGAAATAGCTCGACGTTTGGATTCAATTATTATTAGTGCCGATTCAAGGCAGATCTATTGCGAGTTTGACATCGGCACAGCCAAACCATCCTCAAAAGAACAACAACTAGTCGATCATTATCAAATTGATATCTGCGAGCCTACAGAAACCTTAACCTTGGCAGAATATCAACAGCAAACCCAAGCAATTATAGAAGATCGTTTAGATCGCCCTCTTTTGTTAGTGGGTGGTACGGGACTATATTTAGATTCGATTACCAAAGGCTTAAAAATTCCTCGGGTGTCGCCTCAGCCAGAATTGCGATCGCAACTATCGGCAATCGGACAAATTCAAGCTCACAGTTGGTTATCTCAAGTAGACCCCAAAGCAGCCCAAAAAATCCACATTAACGACCAATTTAGAACTTTAAGGGCTTTAGAGGTGTTTTATACCACGGGAATTCCGATTTCCGAGCAACAAGGAGAGAATCCACCTAATTATCCAATTCTACAAATCGGGTTAGATTGTGATGTTCCTGCATCAGATCAGCGCATTGCTACTCGCACCCATCAAATGATCGAAATGGGATTAGTGAATGAAGTAAAGTATCTCTGTCAGAAATATGGCGCAGATCTGCCCTTATTAAATACCCTTGGTTATGGCGAAATTAAACAATACTTAGCAGGGGAGATTGACTTAAACGAAGCGATCGCTTTAACTATTACCCATACTCGTCAGTTTGCTAAAAGACAGCGTACTTGGTTTCAGAAAAATAAACAAATTAATTGGTTTGATAATAGTAGAGAAGATTTACCAGAGAGAGTCTGGCATAAAATCCAGGAATTTATCTAAAACTTCAATCCTTCAAGCGATCGCATTTCTTGATTTAAAGGAAGATGCGATCGCTAAATTATTTGACAATGAAAATAATTACCAAATTAATTCGCTACTAAATATTATCTACTTTGAAAATAACTTCAGGCAAATCCTCTTCAGTTAAATCGCTATTTTCAGTAAAAATATCGGTCAAGCTATTTTGATAAGAAATGCCATATTCCACCTCAATAACGGCAAGATCTGGGTCATTTTCATAGAAAAAGCGATATAAATTTAAGATTAAGTTCAACTTCCCCAATCAGTGAGGCAATCGCATAGTTGAATTAGGCAAATCACCATAAAAAAAAGCCAGCAATTATCAACTCTATTGCTAGCTACTCTTCTTGACATAACAGTAGTTAAGCTGCAGTGCCTTTAAACTGCATATTAATAAAACTAACCTTGCCAATTAACCCAATCTTGGGGCTTGAGGAAAGTCTCATATAATTCTGCTTCAGGGGTATTGGGTTCTGGCTGATAATTATACTGCCAACGAACTAAAGGAGGTAGAGACATCAAAATAGATTCGGTACGTCCATTGGTTTGCAAGCCAAAAATAGTACCGCGATCGTAAACCAAGTTAAACTCTACATAGCGTCCGCGACGATATAGTTGGAAATTGCGCTGCTGTTCGCCATATTCTGTATCTTTGTGTCTTTCAATAATCGGTACATAGGCAGGTAAGAAAGTTTTGCCACAGTCTTGTACGAAATTAAAGAGATCTGACCAACTGCGATGTCTAATTTCTCCTACTTCCTTGCTATGTTGTGCTGCTGCCTTATCGGGATGAGGCCCTTTATATAATTCTCCCGTACCATCTTGATAATCAAAGAATAATCCTCCGACACCTCTAGTTTCGTCGCGATGTTTGAGGTAGAAATATTCATCACACCATTTCTTAAATACGGGGTGATATTCTGCATGATGGCGATCGCAAGTCTCTTTAAAGGTACGATGAAAATGGGTCGCATCTTCGGCAAAAGGATAGTAAGGAGTTAGATCTGCACCACCACCAAACCACCAAACTGGACCTGCTTCAAAATAACGATAGTTGAGGTGAACCGTAGGAATATATGGGCTGCGAGGATGCAATACCATAGATACTCCTGTAGCATAGAATCCGTGTCCTGCTGCTTCTGGTCGTTGTTTGAGGATTGAGGGAGGTAACTGGCTACCCCAGACTTCAGAGAAATTTACCCCACCCTGTTCTAAGATACCGCCATCTGACAATACGCGCGATCGCCCCCCACCGCCTTCTTCTCTTTCCCAACTATCTTCTTGAAACTTTCCCCCTCCATCGACTGCTTCTAAGCCAGCACAGATTTCATCCTGTATCTGTTGCATTAACTGACTTACTTTTTTTTGGGAGTCAGCAGGGGGTGGGGTAGGTTGAGACTTTTTGGTTGAGTTAGTATTTGTAGCGGTCATCAGAATATTAAAAATTAAATAAAAAAACTGCTTCAATCAGAGTATCTCGAACGGGTGTTGTCGCACCACTACAAACACTATGTAGTAACAAGATATTTATGATTTAGTAAAGTTTCTTAATAAAAAAGTTTCAGCAAAAGTATAGGACTTACGCATTGACAGAAAAATTTAAATCTGCGGTATTGGTTTTGGGTA
>NZ_JADWDC010000141.1 GCF_020640915.1 Waterburya agarophytonicola KI4
CGAAGCTCCTCAATCTGCTGAGTCGTCATTTTCCTTTTTCTGCCAAAAGCCACACCTCTCTCTTTGGCTTTGTTAATCCCATCCATCTGACGCTCGGCGCGAATTTCCGTCTCAAACTGTGCGATCGCCCCCAACATATTAAATAGCAGCCTTCCTGTGGCATCGCTGGTATTGATATTCTGGTCGAGTACTTGAAGATCTACCTTTTCTTCTCTCAGGGTTTCAGCAATCTGACATAGGTGCAAAGTAGAACGGGCTAATCTATCCAATCGGGTGATTACTAGAGTATCTCCTTCTCGGATATAATCAAGACAGGCTTTTAGTTCGGGACGTTTTTGATTCGTGCCACTTTGTTTCTCTTGATAGGTTTTTTTACAGTGTTTCAATTTGTCTAATTGAACATCAAGACTCTGACCCACCGAACTAACCCGCGCATATCCAATCAATGCCATATTTAATTCCTCTCAAATGTCTCATAAATTCTAAGACCTGGTAAGAATTATATTTTGAGACATGAATTGAGACAAAGTAAAATTTATGTCTCGTAATGTACACTTTTTGAGACGCTACACGAAGACAAGAATTTTTACTCCGCGATCGCTTATCTAAAACAAGGAAGGAAAATAACGTTCAGCGACGGCGATGGGAAAATTAAGCCTGAGAGGGGAACGAACTGAATCAGCAACGATGAGGTTGGATTCAACTAGTTTATTTTGTAGAGTACGCGCCTGTCTTTCCTTGTAGCCAACAATTTGAGGGACACGACTTTTAGGAATTTCTCCCTCTAACCAGAGCTGCTTGAGCAATAGAAAAGAATTGGGCAGTAAATTACCCAGGCGAACCTGTTCTTCGGTATAGATTTCCATGCGGGTTAAGATCTTCTCTGGTTCGATTAGAGAAGACATAAATTTAATCTGATCTAAACAGACATTGAGGAAAAACACACAGAATTCAATCAAGCCTTTGGCAGTTAGATTACCCCGTCCGTCGAGGTCGTTCCAGCGAGGAGAATCGGCTAAGGCTAAAAACTTTTTATAGTCCTCAACATTACGGGATAAACCCCTCGCCACCGACCAGAGGCTATTACCGATGCCAATTTCAGTTAGGTAGCCATGAGAAAATAAGCGACTGACTCGACCGTTGCCATCATAAAAAGGATGTATCCACAGCAAACGGTGATGGGAGGCAGCAGCAGCAATAATTTGACTAATCTTAGATAATCGTTCGGGGTTGTAGACTCGCTCAAACCGAGCCAAAAAAGCAGGAATTGCAGCAGCAGAAATAGGAATATGCTTGCCTACAATCACTTCTCCACTGCGATATTGTCCTGGAACTAGCTCAATAACTTTATCTCCTGACTTATTAGTTATTTGGAGCATAGAGGCTGGTATTAACTTGGCAAATTCCTCATGCAGCCAACAAATTCGCGCTGCTGATTCTGCCGAACCTTGTGCCAAACCCAGATCGATTTTTTCTTGTACCTTAATATGAGCTAAAGCTTCTAATTGCAGGTTTCTAGCTCGTTCGTCGTCAACAAAATCGGAGTTTAAAGCCCGTTCGATATCTCTGGGGAGGGTGCGATGACCTTCAATTAAATTGCTGTAGTAGCAATTCATCGAGCGTACTAGCGTCCCCAATTCTTGTCTCAATGCTGGATGGACGCTTTGATTCAAACCTGCTGCTGCTTCAATTAATTCCGATGCCAAATTTACCAGTTGTCTATTCTCTACCGATGGCATCAAAGGTTCAATTAATGAAATTGACTCCTGCATTTTGCCGTTTTGTTTGCCGCTAATTTTACTTGCCAGGTATGAATTATAGCATTTTTAATTTTGTTTAATTGCCGTTTTAATTGCTGCTTTCTGACCGAACAAAACACGCTCGACGATCACCGAGCGATTTAATGTTTGTATGACTATTCTTAATTGGCGATCACTTCCAAAAATGGTTGAATAAAACTAAGCAGAAGTCTTAGACAATGAATAAGGCTTAATCAGTACTTCGGCGGGAATCCCAAAATCTTGATTCAAACGTCTAATCGCATCTAAATTTAATGCTTGTTGTCTATTTAAGATTGCCGTTACTTGTTCCGTATCGCCAATTGAAGCTGCTAAATCTTGATGAGATAATCCACGAGCTGACAAATAATACAAGATTGCCGAAATTGGATCTGGAGCATCAATGGGATAATGCTCCTGTTCATAAGCCTCTACCAATGTAGTCAAAATATCCAGGCGATCTAATAGGAGCGAATTAGGTTTGGCATCAAACAGTCTTTCAATTTCAATTAGGGCATTTTGATAATCAGATTCGGTTTTAATCGGGCGTAATTCCATAGTTGTTATCTTTAATATTAAAACAACACGATTGTTTGCCACTTACTAGCATTGTGGTAAAGATTTTTAACATCTGAAAGGCTTTGCCATAATGCACTATATGCTTCGCGCTTTCCAGGCTTTTAAAGGTTGCTCGGAATCAGGATATCTAGACCAAAAAGTGCGTAAAGTGCTACGGGCAATAATTCGCATAAAATAAATATATTACCTTTTGAAAAAATAACTTTAACTATTATATAATTGGTAGGAAAGATATTTACCAAGTGACTCAGCCAAAGCCCGAAAAAAAGAAAGTAAGCTAGCCCACCCCAAGTAATACATTAATGTACTAACGTTCAAATTAAAGTACTTGGGGGGCTAGCGGGGGAAAGCCTTCCCCTCGACCCCTTCCGACAGTAGGAAAAAGAAAATACTCGCTCTACCAAGCTAACAGTTAAGGATCTCAATCTAAGAACTCATGCCAAGAAAAGTACAGCGCACAAAACC
>NZ_JADWDC010000045.1 GCF_020640915.1 Waterburya agarophytonicola KI4
CTCTCTGAATCCTTTGTCATATCTGAATTGTAAAGGTTGTCTCCCCGTCAGGAATGGGTCAAAGAAAACCCCAAAAATCTAGGATTAGTTCAAGAAAAAATCAAGCAAGAGTGGGATATTGTTAGCAGCAAAGATACGATTAAAAGAGTTTTAAAATGTCTGGGAATGAGATGGAAAAGAATCAGAAAGGTAGTAGGAGGACAACCAGACCCAGGATCAATATTCTCATTTCTGTTGCCCCTTCTTTATGGAACTACGTTCGCGAACATTAATCGCGAACTCTCAACTCTTTTTGTCCAAAGTCCAATAATTGGTGTCAACCAAAAAACTTTCACCTTAATCGTGGAGAAGCAATCTGTTTGCACAATGTGCGAATACACAAAGGAGAATTTTACGGCAAAGTTCATGTAATTATCGGTCGTAACAATCTTAATAGCGAGCTTTGGGCGATTATTAGCAATGAAAAAACTACATTAAAAACTTTTGCTGAATATAGACTACGCTTTGACATCGAAGAGAACTTTTTGGATGACCAATCAGGCGGATGGAATGTTCAACGCTCGATGATACGTGATGTCTGCGCTTTGTCTCGATTGTGGTTTATTTTAGCTGTTACTACTCTCTATGTTAGCGCACAAGGAGTAGCTGTAGTTGATAGTGGTAAGCGACGATGGGTTGACACTCATTGGTTTCGAGGTAACAGCTATTTCCGTATTGGTTGGGACTGGGTTAAAGCTGCACTCTTGAATGGTTGGAAATTAATTCGTTCTGTGACCTTCTCCAGTAATCAAGATCCGACTCCTGCTATGGCATCACTTCAACAACATAAACAACGGTTTTATCAGTTGGAATTTCAAGTTCGGACTTATTCCTACAATATTTCCTAAAAGTTTTGTCAGTCAATCAGCAACCCTGATTACTCTAACAATTCTCTTATTTTTTGTTCCAAGATTTCTACCCGCTGATGTTCGTCATTATAACGCTTCATAAACATTGCTTGTTTTAATAGACGAGAATAAATTGATTTCAATAACTCTTGTCTTGTAAAAGGCTTAGTGAGATAGTCGTCAGCTCCTAACTCCATACCATATCTAATATCAGTTTTATTGGACATAGCAGTCAAAAAAATGAAAGGAGTTAAAGTTATTTCAGGTATCTCCCGAATTGCCGTTAAAACTTCGTCTCCTTTTATTTCGGGCATCATTACATCGCAAATAATTAAATCTGGGTTGTTTTCTTTTGCCCATGAAATTGCTAAAATTCCATTATTAGTGCTGAAAACATCGAAACATTCTGCCTCTAAAAGCTCAACAATATTTTCTTTAATAAACACGTCATCTTCGATTACTAATATTGTAGTCATACCTCTAAATAAATTCAAAATTTTTACGTTTTTAGAAAAGAATCTTCTCCAATATATTTTTTATTATTCAATAGTTTAGTATTATTCGTTCACTTTTACCTCAGAAAAAAAACCTATTTTTTATTATTTAGAATAGAATAAAAGTGATTTTCAGCATCAAAATGTTATCTTGATTACAGTAAGTATACTAAGTCAAAATTATTGTTCGCTATTTAAATAAGGAAGCATAACTGTAAAAGTGCTTCCAAAATCAATTTTACTTTGTACAGATATTTCACCACCATGTAGGTGCACTGATTTTTCAACAATATGCAATCCTAAACCAGTGCCAGGAATAGAATTTACGTTACTAGCACGATAAAAAGATTCAAATAAGTGCTTGATATCTGTTTCAGAAATACCAATACCAAAATCTTTAACTCTAATAATTGCCTGTTGTGGTTGATAAATTAATTCAAAATCTATACGATCGCTATCGGGAGAATATTTAGCTGCATTAGATAATAGATTATAAATAATATGCTTAACAATTGTTACATCTATGTAAACAGTATTGGTAAAACATTGTTTGTCGAAATTCAACTGCTTTTCCAGCTTAAAATAAATTTTATGAGTTGAAATATTTAATTCAAATTCTTGAATTAATTGTTGGCATAGTTGAGATAGATCTACCTTAGTAGGTTTTAAATCGATTTTTCCTGCATCTACTTTACCTAACAGCAAAACATCATTGAGTAACTCCGTCATATGTTTGACTGAGTCTTGAATACGGTATAAATGACTAAGTTTCTTCGGTTCATCCCACTTATGACCATAGTGTTCTAGCAATTCTGAAGAAGATAGTATAGAAGCTAAAGGAGTACGAAACTCATGAGAAGCCATAGTTATAAATTGAGATTTAAACTCATTTAATTTCTGTTGCTGTTCCAAAGCTTTGCAAGTATCTTCTTCGGCTTGTTTGCGTTCTGTAATATCACGAATAATTGCCATAACTTCATCCATTTCACTAATGGCAATACGAATTTCATAGCTATTTGTTTTATTATCGTGATTATGAATTTGACATTCTAAAATTTGAACTTCACTAGTGCGGAATGCTTCATTAATACAATTTATAATTGACAAAGATACTTCTTGAGGAAAAACTTCATCTAAATGTTTGCCAAGAAACTCATTTTTGAAAACAAGTGAGCTATCAAATTTAGCGGCTTTATAGTTAACCAAGATCCCCTTGCGATTAACACGCAAAATTAGATCGGGTATAGCCTCAAGAATAGCCTTATTAGTTGCCATACTGCTGCGTAAAGCATCTTCTGCTTTTTTACGCTCTATAATCAAACCTAGCTGAGTAGCTACTGATTTAACAAGATCGAGCATTTGTTCGTTTCGAGGATGAACTAGAAAATCATAAAATACCAAAATTGCTATTATTTTTTCATTAGCAATCATGGGAACTGCTAATGCAGTTTTTAGCCCCGTTGCTTTAGCTATTTTATATCTAGAAAAAACTTCCTGATTCTGAATAGAAATATTTTCTACCCATTCGGGTTTTTTAGTTGCCCATACTCTCCCTGGTTGACCAACATTAAGAGGAAAAGCTAATGTTTGGCTCACTTCTCTAAAGTATTCGAGCTTTTCAGTACTATGAAACCAAGCTGGACTGAGTTGTAACACACTATTTTGAAAATCGGGAATCCAAGCTTCCCCAAAGCTCCAATTGACCGTTTCACAAACTTTACGCAGGATAATTGTAACCGCATCATCAAAGCTAGGTGCTTCAGAAATAGCTTGAGTAATGGTTTGTAATAAGCTAATTTCTTGTTCTTTTTGTCTGCGCTCCCCAATTTCTGAGCTTAACAACTCATTGTTATGAACCAACTCTGATGTACGTTCTACTACCCTTTGTTCTAGCTCTTTATGGGCTTTTGCAAGAAGAAACTCAGCTTTTTTCCGCTTTGATATATCTGAGACATAACATCTAATTAATCGACTAGGAGAAATTAAATGTATTGACTGTTCGTAAATTTTACGACCTATTTTTACTTCTCTTGTGAACGTCTTTTTTTCCGTAATCTTTGTCAAAGCAACAATGTTTAGCAACAAAGGGTGTTCTAATTTTTCTTGTTTGATGGTGGGGAATTGTTTGAGAGCTGCGGGATTGGTATAAGTAATATTACCCTGGAGATCAATTTCAATAATAGGATCGGAAAACAATTCAGGAAAAGATGCTAGACGTTCTAAATGTCTTTGAATTGATGCATCCCATTGTTGTGATGTTTCGTATAAGGTAGGCTCTAAGAAATTAGACTGAGGATTACTAGATTCATTGAAATTAGCTGTAGCTTCAAGATCTTCATCATCAGGCAAGAAAAAAAATGGCGACTTTTCTACCGATTTTAGTGTGTCAATTGTTTTATAGGTTGCAGTCAGATTATCTGAAAAACTTATAACATCATTATTCTGCAAATTATGAGAAAAACAAGGATTTCCGTTGATTTTAATGCCGTTTCTACTACGGCGACGGTTTAAGTCTCCATCTATTATTCTAAACCTATAATCATCATTTTCGGGGATAGTAATTCTTAATAAAGTTGCATGGTAACGAGAAATTTTGGGAGAATCAAGCACAATGAGATTATTTAAAGCTCTACCAATTGAATACGTTTTAGATTCAAGATAAATAATATATTCATCTTGATGATTGTTAATAATTAATAAATGCTTAGCAGAATTAGATTGCATCATAAATATTTAGGCTTGCTGCAAATAAAAAAATCAGTTACTTAACTCCTATCAGTCTTACAGAGTCATATTTAACTGAATTAGGCATAAATATTGATTTTAGTAATAGTTTCCAGGCACGAGTTTTAAAATTAGGTTTTTTCTCTTTTTTGATATCACACTGATAAAATGCCGTCCAAATTTCATTTTCGGTTTTTAACCAGCTATTAGAGAATTGACGGCAAAAGCCTTGATATTTGACAAAGCTTGTCTCAAAACCATGTTTTTTGAATATTTTGTCCAAACTAGATCCAGTAAAAAAGTTTAGATGTCGTGGAATATCAGACCATGGCCATTCTCCTCGATAGGTTTGAAATCCTAAAGAATTGCAATTAGGTATTTCGACAATATACACTCCCCCATCATTAAGAATTTCTTTAACGTTAGACATAACCTTATTTATGTCAATGCAATGTTCGAGAACATGAGACATAAGTACAATATCGTATTTTTCGTTTTTGATCCCTTGGGGTAGTTCTTCGGCAGTACCACTTAAAATATTAGGAGTAATTTTTTGAGCCATTTTTCTCGCTGCAGGATCGGGTTCAATGCCAAAAACATCGTATCCAGATGCTTGAAACTTGATGAGATTTTTACCGTTACCACAACCAATTTCACACATTCTAGGTTTGTTTGTCTTCAATAAAGTATCAACTTCTCCAGGATCTAAGTCTTCTCCCTGATCAAAAAGATAAGAGAGGTGGATTCTTAAACGGTCTAGGAATGATATCTTATTTTCATTGACGTCGGATGTAGCGGCATTGTGAGTGTAGTAATCATCTAAATCATAAAAATCTTCTACTTCTTCTTTTGATGGTCTATTTTCTGTCATGCCATAATCGCATTCAGAACACCAATAAATTTTGTAATCTTGAGAATTATTGGGTTTTCTATAATCACAAGGGACTGTAAATTTTGGAAAGACACGAGCTTCACAGATAGGACAACGAAGAGAATTGTTGTTATTCATTGGTATTTAATTTTCTTGATTGCTATTTGGATTATGAAAAATTACTTCAATCTAGCGGTATCAACTGTGTTGGATTGCAATTGAATTTGCTTTTGCCATTGTTTAAGCCTGAGATGTCGTGACAAAAAACTAAACAGAATTAAAGGTAGACCGTAGATATTAATACGACCTACTATTACATTTAACTTACTATGAAGTTTTAGTATTCTTTGGAACAAAGAGTTGACGGTCAATGGGGAAAAATGACTGAGTTCGTAACCATATTCGATTAGAGTATTATCTATTTTTGCTTCTAGTAAACGAACTTCCCAAGGAGATAACTTACTTTTCCATTGCTGTATCAATTTTGGGTTTGGTAAATTATAGGTGCTAGTCTCAGGATAACTAAGCATTGAGAGATTATAGCTTGTGCCAATAAATTCACACAGACTACTTAGAGTGTTCTTTGGGTTGACGATTAAAGCTTCATAATTAATCTCAATATATCTGTCCTCTGGAAGAGTAGATTTTAGCTCCGACCATAACTTTTCCACTTCTATCCAGCGATCGCTTCCCGTCCAAACATTACCAGCCCAATTCATATTCACGCAAGAGCGAGCAACATCTCTACCATCACGAATTATATGAATAAATTTTGCACCAGACCAAATTTTTAATAAGCGATCAAAATGACGATGAACTGTTGCACCAACAAAATATTTGCCTGTGTTGATGCGTTTTTGAACTAAAAAACTGTTGACAAGCTGAGGGTAGTTTAATGTATAGTCAATTTCAAAATTGCTACTTTGAAATAAACGGTCTGTAGCTAGATGATCGTAGAAATCATCAAGAGATGGATAATTTTCATTTTGAAAATAATCAACTACAAATTCGAATTCGCTATGAAAGGCAATGTTACTATGGCAATCAAGCATTAGCCTAAGTAAAGTTGTACCAGAACGTTCGGCACCTATTAAGAAAATAGGTTGAGCAATTACAGAAAAATTGTCATTCATAAAATTGTTGATGATTAAGATTTTGCTTCAGAAAAATTATCTCGTTTGGTTTTGATCCATTCCTTTTGAGGTTTAAAGACAAAGGCTAGATACATAGGAATTTTCGATAAAACATAAAAGGGAATGTTCAACAGCACTGAACCAGGTATTAGTCCTCTGCCGAACTTAATCCAAGAACCTACGATTGATGTCAAAATGAACAATCCTCCAATACCTAAAATCAGAGCAGAAACCCATGCACCGCTGAAAATCCACAGCACCAACGCCGTAACCATAGCAGCCAACCAAAACATAACTAACAATGAAAGAGGAGGAACTCCTAAGTCTAAAGCGAGAACCAGCAATCCCCAGCGTCTTTGTTTAACTGCTGCTTTTAGTAGTCGTGGCACTTGAGTCATTAAAGTTTGTAAGTGACCATGTTCCCAACGAGTTCTCTGGGTTTTAGCCGTTTGCTGTTCTTGAGGAAGAATTCCTGTCACTTTGGCGTCAGAACAATATAGTGGTGGGTAGCCAGAAATCGCTAAATCAATAGCTAACTGCATATCTTCAACCAAATTGGCATTAGCCAAGGACACGGAAGAGATTACCGACCAAGGAAAAGCCATCCCCGTTCCATAGAGTAAGCATGGCAAACTAAGTCGAGCTAGACCTTTTAAACGGACATGATTTTTAACTAAGATTGCTAGAGCAGAAATAGTATCTTTGGGAGTAGGGTTTTGAGGGCAATCTTGAAGATAAGTAGCCTGGACTGGTCTACCAGAAGCTAGAGCAACCTTGGCTAGTTGCTGTACTGTTTGGGGATGAACTATACAGTCTGCATCGATTAACACTACTGTCGATGGTGCGTCTGACTTGAGAAATTGTATTCCAAAATCTAAAGCGTAGCCTTTTCCTAATCGTGTAGAGTCTTCTCTTTCTAAGACGGTAACATCAAACTGCCTGGCGATCGCAGCAGTAGAATCACTACAGTTATCGGCTACAACCACCACGCGATCGCCAGATATCAACTGTGGCATCAAACTGCTTAAGGTCTGGGCAATGGTTAATGCCTCATTATGGGCGGGTATTAAAACCGTAATTTTACTAGAGTTCATCTAAGGTTATCCTCTATTAGTAGATTCAGGAAGCAGAGCAGCTAGGCATTCAACAAAAAGAACTGTACTGGAAATCAAAAGAGTGAATGCTACTATCAAAAGTACTGTTTGAATAAATAAGAACATTGCTTGTCAATTAAAATATTTTTTTGACGAGGATGATTGATTTATAAACATTAGTAATGTTTATAAATCAATCAAATTTTATTAACCGACGGTAAGAATTAATTCCTTGAGTTTCTAAATATCGATTGATGAGTCTTACTTGGGCATTTTTAACCACCGAGTTCAGTATTGCTGGAGAAGTTTGTTGAAGCTTGAGCAAAGATAGTCCTAAATCTTGTGCATCGTTAGCATTAAAGTGAAATCCAGAGATATTATCTTCTACTAAAGTTTTTGTACCACCTTGATTGGGAATTAACACTGGTAATCCAATCGCAATTGCTTCAAGTATTGCTAATCCAAAAGGTTCTACGGGACAAAGATGAAGTAATAAATCAGAGTTTGCCATTGCTTTAAATACGTCCTTAGAAAAACCTTTAAGAATTACTTGGGGATAATTTGCTGCTGCTTTAGTTTTTAGTTTTTCCATATCTTTGCCAAAACCAAAGATATGGAATCTAAGGTCACTCAATTCAGGAAAGGAATCCAAGGTATCAAATAATAGGTCAACTTTTTTAATGGGGTCGAGGCGAGAGACGACAATAACTCCATGAATACCTTCTTTGCCAAAGGGTTGGCGTTTGGGAATTTTTTCGATCTCAGATGCCAACAAGAAATTTTCAATTACCTGAATTTTTTTGGGATTTACTCCGTGACTTTCAAGACGTTCTCGAACATAATTTGAGACAGCAATCAATTTTACAGGTAAATTATTGAACAAGGATTTGCGTCCATAACTTAAATATTCTTCCGCACCACCATGAACCATATGTAGATGAACTACCTGGCGACGATAGAAGAGATTGCACAGCATGATTAGAATTGATTGGGAAACACTAGTCGTAGCAAATACTAATTTTTGATGTCGAACTAGATAAAATTTTATGCGACTCACTAAATCCCAATTACCTTCAAAACTTTTAGTGACAATGCTACGATTTGCGGCTTCCGCTAAGATCAATCCATCTGGGGTTAAAATCGTAGATAAATGTTCATGACTAAGACCTTTTGCAATATTTAGGGTCATTCTCTCAGTACCATATAGTTGACCGCTATATAGAATATGAATAAAAGGAATTTTATCCATAAATAAAATTGAAATGATTACAAATCTGCATCATCACCATAAGCTAGAATAGCTTCACCTATTTCTGTCTCTAACCAATTTCGATTATCTCCAATAACATCTGCGATCGCCGAAATACCAATTGCCTCCGCTCCTTCTATGGATAAAATGACATCATTGTAATCAATACTAGACTTAGGACTAGCAAAAGTATCTTCTAAACTAACAATTGTTCTTCCTTTAGTGGCAAATATTTCAGCAATTTGCCCTTGACCATTAGTATTTGCGGTTGGTAAAGAAAATAAGGGAGAATTAGATGCTGATGGGTTAATCAATAGTTCGTCGAAAGTTCCATCAGGAACTAAAACTACCCCAAAAATATCTCCAGGATTCATCTCAAAAGATTGCTTTGCAGAATATTCTCCTCGATTAAAATCAGCTTCCCATTCAAGGTCACCACTAAATTTTGCACCTTCAGTAGCATCTGATATTACTATATGACCTTGAGTAGAATTACTTTTAGCTCTATTTACAGCCTCTTCAACAAAAGCTTCCGAAGCAAAATCGTTAGGATTTAAATCTTCAAGACTGAATATTCCAACTTCGCCCTGAAAAAATCCACCATCAAAAAGATAATCAACTTTTATCTCACCCGTTTCACCTACTTCAAATACTCCCTCACCTAAGTCAGGTTCTGGGACTACTTCAGGTTCTGGGACTACTGGTTCATTAAGATTACTGCTCTTTGTGTACTCAAGTATCTCTTGCCCAATAGGGGATTCTCTCCAGTCACGATTGGAGTCAATTCTATTCTCGATGTTTGGTAAATTTCCCTCTAAACCTCGTACTTGATAGATCAAGTCATTGTAATCTCTCTTTGAATTTTCTAGAGGTAAGTCTGAGATTCCAATAGTGCCATTTCCATTGATATCAACAAACTGAGCTTGAGGAGACGAAGACTCGTTTAGATTTAATTCAGGAATAGAAAAAAGGGGTCTTTTCTCAAATTCAGAAATATTATTAAGATCTGAGAGTATGTCACCAAAACTAGTATTTGGTGCCAGTATAAAAGCTACTGCTGCCCCAGGGTTTATTTCAAAAGTTTGAATATCCTGATATTCACCACTGTTAAAATTAGGTTCGTAGCTTAATTTTGATTCAAATCTAGCACCATCCACATCATCATTAATAACAATATGACCAAGATTAGAACGAGTGCTAACTCTTCGTACCGCCTCTAATACAAATTCAGTTGAGTTAGGATCAAAAGCATCCATTCCTTCAAGATTGAATAGTCCTAATTCACCCTGAAAAAATCCACCATCAAATAAGTAATCAACTTCAATTTTTCCCTGAGAATCTACAGTGAAAGTACCAGTTTCGTATTTCAACATTAATATATTGTTTCAGTAACTTAAAGCAAAATTTATAACTTACCTTTTCATAATAAATAACAGTATTACCACTGTTTTTTAGATTACATATTTAGATATAGATGTTTTAAATAGTGATCTTACTTAATACAAGATACTTTCCTTTTCCTCTTGTTATTTTAAACATATCGAGTGTGTATTTTAGAATTTTGCTCAAATGTAATTTAAGCTACATATCTAAGTTAGTAAGCAAGTATCTTTGTTATCCCCAAAAAATCAAAAAGCACTACTGAAAAGTATTTTGACTCTTAAAACTAATAAATTTGATTAAAAAATATACAAAAACAAAAAGCTGACAATCGTTATAATCGGTGTTTAAATTATACAAACTTGTACTTTTCAAGGCTTTAATGAATTATTGTATTAGGTTGGGAGTAGGATATTGCAGGAGATTTTATTAGCTTTTAGTCCTTGTTTGAGAACTTTTCGTCGTCAAGCTTTTTTAATTATTAGTTTTGCTAGTACTACTACCATCATAGCCTTGTTACTAAGTCTAAAAGACTCTAATACCTATGTAAGTAGTTTCCGATTATTACTCGAACCAGTAAATTACACAGCCAGACTGAGTCAAGCTTCTGCTCTAACACGTACAGAAGGATTACCAGACGAAGATTTATTGAATTTGGATTATCCAACTCAGTTAGAAATATTAAAAAGTTCTTTAATCATGTCTAAAATTTCTCAAGAGGTTAAAACAAAACTGCCAAAATCTAAAGCTTCTTCGATTGATCGAGGTTTACAAGAAAATTTTATGGTTGAACGGATTACCATCGGACCTAGCCGATATGATTGGACTAAAATATTTGAAGTAACATATCAAGATACAGATCCTGAAATTGTTCAAGCCGTAGCAAAAGCAACAGCAAATCAGTATTTACAATATTCCCTAGAAGAGCGACAAAATAGTATTAATTCAGGTGTCAAATTTATAGATGAACAATTACCTAAATTAGAAAAGCGAGTTGTACATTTGCAATCTCGCCAACAAGAATTACAGCAAAATTATAATTTGATCGATCCTAGTGAAAGGGGTCAAGAATTATTTTCTCAATTAGACGAAATAAGTCAGCAAAAATCAGCTAATGAAAGTGAGTTGCTAGAACTTAAAACTCTTGCCTACACCTTACAAGGACAGTTAAATTTAACTCCCAAACAAGCTGTGGTTGCTTTGGCTCTCAATCAAAATCCTAACCATCGCGAAATATTAAGACAGCTACAGGTAACAGAAGGAAAGATTGCTGCTGAATCAGCTCGCTTTAATCCTGGTAGTCCTCATGTTTTAACTTTAAAAGAAGATAAAGAAAATATGCTAGCACTGCTGAAACAGAAAGCTAAACCTATTTTGGAGCAGCATAAAATTTCTGTTGACGATAATATTTTGGCGTTTAGTTATCAGAATGAATCTTTAATAAAATTGACTCAACAATTGATTGATACTCATAATCAAATTAAAGTTTTACAAGTTCGCGGTCACTCATTACAAACAAGCAAAAAAGCCTTAAACAAACCTGCTCAAGAGCTGCCCGCCATTGCTCGTCAATATAAAAAATTAGAACAAGATTTAGCTTTAACTACCCAAATATTAAATCAGCTGTTGACTCAAAGAGAAACACTAAAAGTAGAAGCTGCTCAAAAAGATGTGCCTTGGAAATTGCTAAGCAAAGCCGATATAACTCGTGACGAAAATAATTTGCCTTTAGCTTTTTCGCCAAATCGACCCAAAAAAATTCTAGCTGGTTTAATCTTGGGAATATCAGGAGGGATGGGAATAGCAATATTGTTGGAAAAACGGCGAGATATTTTTTACACAGCCGAGGATATTCAAGATTTACTGCTACTACCACTTTTGGGCAAAATTCCTGTAGACGATCGCTTTAAGACTGTGGATCGTCCAGATTCCAATTTTAGCGCTTTGGCTTTTATGAATGCCAATAACAAGACAAGAGAGTCTTTATTTCTTAAGTCCTTTGAATCTCTTTATGCTGAACTTACTTTTCTTTATGCCGACAATCCCATTAGCTCTCTAGTTGTTAGCTCAGTAGAACCAAAAGATGGTCAATCTACCGTTGCTTTACAGTTGGCTAAAACAGCAGCAGCAGAAGGAAAAAAAGTATTATTTGTCGATGCCAATGTAGATCAACCTCAAACTTATACCCAGTTTGATTTACCTCCATATAGAAAACTGGGTCGGGGATTGAAAAACTCTTCGGTGGTTCAAGAAGTTATTTGTCGTGTACCAGGAATTGACAATTTGTATATTTTAACTGCTAATGCTTTACGGTCAGAATGTTCGACTAAGCTTTGGTCGATGGAGATGCAGCACATAATGGGAGATTTATCAACAAACTACGATTTAGTTATTTATGATGCTCCCCATTTTTTGAATTCTCCTGACGTTAGTTTTATGGCAGCTCAAACTGATGGCATTCTCATGGTTATAGGGGTTGAAAAAACCAGTCAATCTCTAGTTAGAGAAGCCATGGATCAGATTAATTCTTTTCGCCTAACTAACTTAGGAGTAGTTGCCAATCACTTAAGTTGACATTAATCGGTTGACTTTTAAACTCAGTTAAATTCAATTTCAATAGCTTTTAGTCCCATAAAGAATTATTAGTTGATTATGTTTAATTCAAGTCAGTCAGAACAACTACCTTATTTAGTAGTGGTAATTGTAAACTACCGTACAGCCCAGTTGACTATCAATTGTTTGCGCTCATTAGTTGATGAAGTTAAAGCTTTGTCGGGAACAAGAGCTGTAGTGGTTGACAATAACTCAGGAGATCGCTCGGTGGAACAGATAAAAAATAGCATCAAAAGAGAAGGTTGGAATGATTGGGCTTCAGTGTTGCCGTCAGAACACAATGGAGGGTTTGCTTTTGGCAATAACTTAATTATGCGATCAGCATTAGAATCAAAAAACCCTCCTGCCTATTTTCTATTACTTAATCCCGATACTGTAGTGCGAGAGCGATCACTCCAGGTACTAGTAGATTTTATGGAAACAAATCCTAAAGTAGGTATTGCGGGTAGCCGCCTAGAAGATCCTGATGAAACTCCTCAATGTTCCGCTTTTCGTTTTCATACCTTGTTAAGCGAGTTAGATTCGGCTTTACGTCTGGGGATAGTTTCTCGACTATTGACAAAATGGATTGTCGCCCCCCCCCGTTGTCTCTGTTGCTCATCAAACTGACTGGGTGGCAGGGGCTAGTATGATTGTTCGTCGAGAGGTTTTAGAAACCGCTGGTTTAATGGACGAAAACTATTTTCTTTATTACGAAGAAGTTGATTTCTGTTTGCAGGCTTACAAATCAGGTTGGAACTGTTGGTATGTACCAGAAAGTAGAGTGGTGCATTTAGTTGGACAAAGTTCAGGAGTAACGAACACTAAAACCCTGCCAAAACGATTACCTAAATACTGGTTTGATTCTAGGCGCAGATATTTCCTGAAGAATCATGGTTGGCTTTATGCTGCCTTGACCGATTTAGTTTGGCTTTTAAGTTTTACTTTGTGGAGATGTCGTCGGTTTATTCAACGCAAGCCTGATAATGATCCTCCGCATATGTTGGAAGATTTCTTTGACAATAGTGCATTAGTGAAAACCAGTTAGTAATTTTATTCACGATTTGTAAGTAATGACTACCCAACTTAATGTATCCGAGAGTATCAATGTATCTGAAAAACAGTCTTTAGGATTATGGCAACAAATAAAAGAAGACTGGATTGCTCATGGACGAGATTGGACTAAACCAGGATTTAGAGCCGTTGCTGTTCAAAGGTTTGGAGTATGGAGGATGAAGCTAAAGCCAAAACTTTTACGCATCCCCTTTAGCCTAATTTATAAATCCCTCTATCGCAAAATTCGCAATACTTACGGCATCGATCTACCCTATACCGTTCAGCTTGGTCGTCGGGTAATTATCGAACATCAAAGCTGCATTATTATTCATGGATATTCTGTTATTGGTGATGACTGCGTTATTCGCCAGGGAGTAACTATCGGTAATCGTTATCTCAATCGTCCTGAAGATACTCCTAAATTAGGAGCAAGAGTCAACGTTGGGGCAGGAGCAAAAATTCTGGGTAATATTGCCCTGGGCAATGACGTAAATATTGGGGCTAATGCGGTGGTATTGAGTGATATCCCTGCCAACAAAACAGCCGTTGGCATCCCTGCAAAGTTGGTTACTACTTGCTCTTAACTTCTGAACTTCTCAACTTTTTAACCATCATAATTTGTACAGATGAATAACCCACGGGTATTAATTATTGCCGAACACGCATCCCTTAAATATGGAGGAGAAGCAGCATTACCGCTACATTATTTTCGAGTATTGCGAAAGCGTGGTGTTGAGACATGGTTAGTTGTCCACGAAAGAACGAGATCGGAATTAGAAACGTTATTTGAAAGCGATCGCGATCGCCTTTATTTTATTTCCGACACAGTTTGGCATCGTTGGCTTTGGCAGTGTAGTCAGTTTTTGCCCAAAAGGATAGCTGACTTCACTTTTGGACTAGTTTTGCGGTCGATCACTCAAATAGCTCAACGTCGTCTCGCAAAAAAAATTGTTCGAGAGAAGAACATTGATATTATTCATCAACCAATATTAGTTTCACCAAAAGAACCTTCCGCTATTTTTAAGATGGGTGTGCCAGTAATAATTGGACCGATGAATGGAGGAATGGAATATCCTTTAGGCTTTGGTCGAGAAAATAAGTTAATTGATCTAGGAGTAGCGACGGGTCGTCTTTTTGCTAATTTATTCAACTCTTTGATTCCTGGCAAACTAGAAGCAACAACCATTTTAGTCGCCAATCAACGTACTAGGAGATCGCTGCCTCAGGGCATTACTGGCAATATCGTCGAAATAGTCGAAAATGGTGTCGATTTATCAGTTTGGAAACCAAATGGCGATCGCGAAGCAATACAGAAAGAAGATACTCAACCAGTTAAATTTGCTTTTGTTGGTAGATTAGTGTCGTGGAAAGCAGTTGACTTGTTACTTAGAGCCTTTGAATACTTGTCAGCACAACTACCTGTGCAGTTAGAAATTATTGGTGATGGCGAGGAACGCCCTCATTTAGAAACTTTAGCGCGAGAATTACACTTAAATTCAGACGACCAAACTTTAGTTAACTTCACTGGTTTTTTGCCTCAGTCCGAATGCGCCCAAAAATTAGAATCCGCCGATGTGATGGTACTCCCCAGTCTCTATGAATGCGGTGGAGCAGTAGTTTTAGAAGCTATGACCATGGGGATTCCTGTAATTGCTACCAATTGGGGCGGTCCCAAAGATTATTTAGATTCCTCCTGTGGCATTCTGGTCGAACCAAAAAATCCCCAGCTATTTGTGTTAAATTTAGCCGACGCCATGTTGAAATTAGCAGAATCGCCAGAATTAAGAAAAACCATGGGAGAAGCTGGACGCCAACGTATTCTCAGTCACTTTGACTGGGAAGTAAAAGTCGATGCCATCGTCGATATCTATCAAGATGCGATCGCTCGATATTCTGCTTCTAAAGTTACACTCCATCCCCATTGGAACGAGAAAGATAAAGCAATCAGCCATTAGGATTAATTACCAAAAATATTCCCCTCTTCATCGAGTAAACCCATGAAAATTGCTTATTTAGTTCACTTTTATCCCAAAGTTAGTCATAGTTTTGTGCGCCGTGAAATTGCGGCACTAGAAGAAATGGGCATCAGTGTCGATCGCTTTTCCATTCGTTCCTGTGCTTCAGAGTTGGTCGATGCGGCAGACATATCGGAGTTGGCAAAAACCAAAATTGTTTTAGATACTTCTAAACTAGTTCTACTTTTAAGCTTGTTGCAAGTATTAATATCTAGACCGATTCGTTTTTTGAAGGCTTTTAAATTAACCTGTCAAATTGGATGGGGTTCAGATCGAGGACTACTGCGAAACTTGATGTATCTGGCAGAAGCTTGCTTATTACTAAAGTGGTTTAAAGAGGAAGATATATCTCATCTCCATGCTCACTTTGGCATCAATCCTGCTGCGGTGGCTATGCTCTGCAACACTTTAGGAGGTCCTTCCTATAGCTTTACCGTTCATGGTCCTAAAGAATTTGATTCAGCTACTGGGCTGGCACTGTCTGAAAAAATCAACAGAGCAAAATTTGTCGTGGCAATTAGCTCTTTTGGCAAAAGCCAACTATACCGCTGGTGCGATCGCTCTAACTGGTCAAAAATTCATGTGGTTCATTGTGGCTTGGACAAAATGTTCCTAAATGCTCCCTATCAGCCAATCCCAGACCAACAACAGCTAGTTTGTGTGGGTCGTTTGTGCGAACAAAAGGGTCAGCTACTTTTAGTAGAGGCAGCAGGCAAATTAGCTCAGGAGGGATTAGACTTTAAACTAGTTTTGGTTGGAAATGGTCCTCTAAGGAAGGAAATTGAAGCTTTAGCAATTCAACTAAATATTAAAGATAAAGTTGAAATCACTGGCTGGGCTAGTAACTCCGAGGTACAAAGACATATTTTGGCTTCTAAAGCAATGGTATTGCCCAGTTTTGCTGAAGGTTTACCAGTGGTCATTATGGAAGCTTTGGCTCTTGGTCGTCCAGTCCTCAGCACCTACGTAGCAGGAATACCCGAATTAGTTCAACCAGACTGTGGTTGGTTAGTTTATGCTGGTTCGGTGGATGATTTAACAGTTAAAATGCGTACTGTTTTACAGTTGCCCATCGATGAACTAGAAAAAATGGGCAAAGTGGGTATACAGCGAGTTGCTCAATACCACGATGTTAAACAAGAAGCTCTCAAGCTTGGAAATTTATTAAATTATGAAGACTTGATCGTTGATCCACTAGTACTGACCCCCGTTAGTAGTAATCTTCATCAAGATGACGTTAGAGTCACCGTAACTAAATAAAATGTCATCACTTTCTTTAAAAAAACTGGCTATACGTGGCACAGTCTGGACTTTATTTGGTTATGGCTTTAGCCAATGTTTGCGCCTGGGTGCCAACCTCTTCTTGACTAGGTTGCTTGCACCAGAAATGTTTGGCTTGATGGCACTAGTCAACGTTTTCATTTTGGGTTTAACTCTATTTTCAGATATTGGTATTGCTCCTAGTATCATTCAACACGATCGCGGGGATGAACCAGATTTTTTGAACACTGCCTGGACACTCCAAATTGTTAGAGGCTTGGTTTTATGGTTGTGCTGCCTCGCTTTTGCTGTACCAGTCGCTCAGTTTTACGGCGAGCCGAGCCTCAGCTGGCTAATTCCCATTGTGGGCTTTACCACGGTTATTTCGGGATTTAACTCTACAGCCTTATTTACCTTCAAGCGACGGATCAACCTTGGTAAATTAACTTTATTTGAATTGGGAATTCAGCTATCTTCCCTCTGCATCATGCTGCTGTGGGCATGGTTTCATCGCTCTATCTGGGCGTTAGTAGTGGGAAATTTAGTATCAGAATCTCTCAAGATGGTGCTTAGTCATCGTTTAATTCTAGACAGTAATAATCGTTTGGCTTGGGAAAAAAAGGCGATCGCCGATATTTTTGCTTTTGGTAAGTGGATCTTTGCTTCTACTGCCATGACATTTCTCGCTGCCCAAGCTGATCGCATTATCTTAGGTAAGTTGCTAAATTTTCAGCTTTTGGGAATTTATAACGTAGCTCTCATCTTTGCTGAGTTACCCAAAATGGTCATGATGAAGATTGGCAATCAGGTGATTTTCCCTGTAATTTCCCGACAGCTTGATTTACCTCGCTCAGATCTTCGCCAAAAAATTCTTGAGCGACGCTGGTTAATTTTGATGGCGGCAGTTCCTTTATTAGGGATATTAGTCAGTTTTGGTGACTTTTTTGTTTTGGGACTTTACGACAGCAGATATCAAGAGGCTGCTTGGATGCTACCCATTTTAGCTTTAGGAATTTGGCCTAACCTACTCACCATCACCATGTCCCCTGCTTTATTAGCAATTGGTCAGCCTCTTTATGCAGCTTGGGGTAACTTTTTAAAATTTTGCTACATGATAATTGCTTTACCCCTTGGCTATTCTTTCCTGGGAGTTACGGGAGCGATAATTGTAGTAGCCTGTAACGATTTTCCTTTCTACCTAGCAGTCAGTTATGGTTTGTGGCGCGAAAAACTAACGGCGATCGCTCAAGATATTCAAGCAACCTTATTGTTGGGCGGATTTATCGCTCTAATTCTCTTGGGACGATACTTTAGCGGTTTAGAACTGATTTTACCGCCAAGCTTTTAATTAGGAGACACAATGAGTATTCAAGCACAACTAGTAATGATTCTCTGGTTGCCCATTGTCTTCTATTTATTTAGAATTCATTCACTACGCAAAGCCGTCATTATTAGTTTTATTGGGGGTTTACTATTTTTACCAGAAAGAGCAGGTTTTCGACTGCCCCTAATTCCTGATTATCAGGGAATGGTTGCCACTTGCTATGGTATTACCTTGGCTATTTTAGTTTATGACTTTCAGCGTCTAAAAGAATTTAAACTAGCGTGGATTGATTTACCAATGCTAATTTGGTGTATCTGCCCAGTTTTTTCCTCCCTGAGTAATGATTTAGGTTTTTATGACGGAATTAATGAAGCGATCACCCAAACTGTAACCTGGGGATTACCTTATTTTTTAGGTCGATTTTATTTGAGTAGTCTTGCAGCACAGCGAGATTTGGCGGTCAATATTATCAAAGGGGGGCTAATATATGTTCCATTATGCCTTTATGAAGGACGCATGAGTCCCCAATTACACAATATGGTGTACGGTTACTATCCTCACCCTTCAGGTATTGCTCAGTCTTACCGCTTAGGAGGCTACCGACCAATGGTTTTTATGGAACATGGTCTAATGGTAGGAATGTGGATGATGGTAGTGGCATTAATTGGATTTTGGCTATGGAAAGCAAAATCAATCCAGAGAATTTGGAACATACCAATGGAGGGCGTTGTAATTCTCTGTACTCTCACATTTATTTGGTGCAGATCCACTGGGGCTTATGGCTATCTACTCTATGGCTTAATTATTCTCTTTTCAGCTAAATGGTTGCGTACTAGTCTGCCGTTATTACTCCTGGCGATCGGAATTATTTATTATCTCTATACTTCTACTACCGGGCATTTTCAGAGCGAAGGAATTGTTTCTCTAGTGGGAGAAGTAATCAATCCCGAACGAGCTCAGTCACTAGAGTATAGATTTGGTAATGAAGAAATTCTTGCCAATCACGCACGGGATAGAATAATTTTTGGCTGGGGAGGCTGGGGCAGAAATCGCCTCTATGAAGAAAATTGGCACGGTATTTTTGAAGATGCGGCAATTACCGATAGCTTATGGATCTTGGCTTTCGGCATTAATGGCTTAGTAGGTTTAATCAGTCTAATGGGATCTTTGATATTGCCTATAATTCTTTTTAGCTTTTCAAGTTATCCAGTAAAGACATGGTTTGAACCCAAGGTAGCTCCTGGTGCTGCCTTAACGGTAGCATTACTACTGTTTGTTTTAGATTCTTTATTAAATGATATGTTTAATCCTATTTTTCCTTTAATTAGTGGAGGATTGTCAGGTATGATCTTAAAAGAAAGAAAGAAAACAAAAGCCGATCAAAAAAATAGTAAATTTCTATCGAAAAATCAACGCTATAAAAACATGACGCGCTCCAAATTATCGGCGTTGCTAAACAGATAGTGGATTTATTATAAATAAAGATGGGAATGTAAAGACCGCGGTCGTATTTTTGCGCGACTTTTAATGATTCTTGGCGTGTAGATGAAACCTATATTAAGGTCAAGTGGAAGAGGTCAAGAAAAATGATGTTTTAGGGGAAAAGAAATTCATTGATTCTCTCTTTGAAATTGCTGTCTGAAAAATTAGATAATCACAGAGCTATTCTATCTTTTTAAACTTTTTGCGACACAACCCCTTTTTTTATTTAGAATTTTTATAAAATTGATTTAAACCCCAAAAACCGAAACATAGGACAATACCAAGACTGGGAGAAAAGTCAAAAGGAACTTCTGCTATTCCTCCATTAGCGACATCCCCTACCAACTGAAAATTGCTATTGTATGTTGTTTGAGTTTCTTGAGCAGCCCACAATTCTAAAGAACCTACTCCAAAATTCTCGAAAAGAACTAATTCGAGGTCATATTCTCCAACTGCCAGATTTATCGTACCTAGATTATCTTGAGTTGGGTGTAGCGCATCATCCTTGATGACATCAAAACCATCAATGCGGAGACGGACTCCATCATCACCACTAGTCAAAAAAGTCCAGTCGTCTGCACTAGTAATTTCTATTGTAGTCGTTACCAAAACAGCGTAATTGTTAATATTGGGATTCCCTGTAGTACCTGGGAAAAAATTGTCAATGTCTGAATGACCCCAAGGAGTTCCATAAGCCACATCGCGAAAATCAATAATGTCATAACTTCCCGATGATGTACTTTCTAAGTTAGTCCCGCCGATGAGTGCATCCGCATCACTTAGACTTTCAATAGGGGTAGTAGATTTAAATAATTCTACAGTAAAAGCATTTACTTTCTTAGTCAGTCCGAACTGAACCAAACAAACCGAATATAACAATATGCTGTAATTTATTATTTTTATCATGGTGTAAACTCCAAATCAATTTAAGATAATTTAGGGCATGCAATTAATTGCTTTTAATATTTGTTGCCAAGGTTTTATACTCGATTAGGGTGCTTTGTTTTTTCTGCAACTTAATCAGATAAAATTTAATCTGTCCTGTTGCTTGAGCAAATTTGCCGATCGCACAAAATAATGCATACAATAAGGCTTCACCCGAAGCTAGGTTGTGCTTTTTGTTGCTATATATGCGATAGATTAAAACAGGATATCCAATCAGGAGAATTAAACTCCACCCTTGGGTTAACCAAATAGTGCTTATACTGGAAAAAGGTAAAGCTACACCCCAAAACCAGATGCTTTTACTTTCTTTGACCCAATGTTTTTCGGGACTCTTTCCATGTAGCCAGGCACCCTCTGCATAGGCATGACCAGCCCTCATAGTTCGATTCCACCACTGGCTAAACCTAAGCATTTGGGCATCGTGGAGAGTCATTTCCTCTTGAATACGCAAAATTTTCCATTGCTGCTGGCGCAAACGCACACATAATTCTGGTTCTTCTCCTGCAATGAGACCAGAGTCAAATCCTCCAACTTCCTTAAATGCTCTAACGCGCATCATTGCATCACCTCCACAGGCTTTTGTTTCACCCAGTGGGGTATCCCATTCAATATCGCATAATTGATTATAAATAGATTTTTTAGGAAACTTTTCTCGACGACGACCACAGACAACTGCAACTTCTGGTCTTAAGTCAAATATAAGCATAGCAGACTTGAGCCAAGAGGGAGCAATTTGACAGTCACCATCAACAAATTGAACAAATTCAAGGTCGGGATTAATCTTTAATAAATAGGCAAATCCTTCGTTTCTGGCGCGAGCGGCTGTAAAAGGAATGGTTAAATCTAATTCCAACAAATTTACTCCGAGCGATCGCGCTAAATTGACACTATTATCAGTAGAGCCAGAATCGACATATACTATGTCTCTTACTGTATTTAATGCTGATAAAAAACATTGATGAAGGCGATCGCTTTCATTACGTCCAATAATTACTAATCCAAGCTTATTCATATAAATAATAATTGTGATAATTGTAAGAAATTCTTTTGCGGGTTTTTTCAGCTACGTAAACTACTGAGAGTGGCCCGATCGCTGCTCAATAAGCCCCTTGACGATTGAGAACTATTTTAATTGTTCTCAAAATTAATTTGAGGTCATATACTATTGACCATTGACACTGATAGCGAAGATCCAATTTGACAATTTCTTCAAAATCTTTGATCATAGACCTACCATGAACTTGCCATTCTCCAGTGATTCCCGGCTTAACCTTTAATCTTTCCCAGTGATGAATTTGATAGTTTTGGACTTCATCTACAGTTGGAGGTCTAGTGCCAACTAAACTCATATCTCCTCGTAGAACATTCCAAAATTGAGGAAACTCATCTAAGCTAGTGCGACGCAAAAATTTACCCAAACAGGTAATACGCGGATCGTTGGCATTTTTGAAAAAATGACCAGAAACTTCGTTACAAACTTTGAATTTAAGTGCATCTGCGTTGACAACCATAGAACGAAGTTTCCAAATTTTAAACGTTTTTCCGTAAAGTCCACAACGCATTTGACTATAGAATATAGGCCCTGGATCGGAAATTGCCATGGCGATCGCAACTATGACAATGATGACACCAGTTAAGGTTAGTCCTAACAATGCACCTATAATATCGATTAGGCGTTTAAGGCGATTATTCACCGAGGGGTGCATTGGTTTAGGCTTAAAATTAGGTTCTGCGAGACTTAGATTCATAAAGAACTAGAAAATGAATATTGTCGATGATATTGCTAATAAAAGCTATGAGCTAGCTTGCTATTATTTCAGGGGTAAAATCTCTTTGTTTGGTATTAGTGGTTAAAAGAGAGGTAGTGAAAAGATCTAAAGAATGACAAATTAGACTAACAGCCTGTGGACTTAAAACTGAAAAATTTGCTCTAAATGGATTTCTGACAAATGCTAATAACTGCTCTAAGGAAAATGCAACTGGCACTCCTTTATTGAGTAGTTGATAAGCTAGTTCAAGTTGATGATTATCAACATGCTCATTTAGCTCGGCTCTCCTTGGAACTAATATATAAGGAGCATTAATTTTTTCCGCTAACAAAAGTGTTCCTTCTCCACAATGTCCAATAACTAAATTGGCTGACATTGCCAGCTCCTGGAAATCTTTTGCTGGTAATAGCTTATGAGATTCAATTCCATGGGGAAAGTAAATGCAGTTACCATACTGAACGATGATTTTTTCTTTAATCCAATGCTGTTTGCTTAAAATTGAAGTCCACACCATCAAGCGATCAAATTGAAATTTTTCTGTTCCAACAGTGACTAAAATCATTAAATATTTCTCTTGTTAGTTATCTATATTTTGAATGATTATCAACTCTACACAGGAATTAATTCTGCTTGGGGATATCTAACTTTCAAAGATGGCCAACGAACATATAAACGATTGATCAGAGGAAGAACAAGTTTAGCAGAAAGACTTATATCTTCTACTCTAGTAATCGATTCAATAAAAATAACTTGACTGCCAAACATCCTGCCTATAACTATAAAAGGAACAGATTCACCAGCACCCGTAGTCATAATTAGTTTGGGTCTTTCTTGAGAAATAATTTTCCAAGCTAGAAATAAATTCTTAACCAAGTTTTTCAAGTTTCTATTAGTGGGACCATAAGCCCAATAGACTTGCTCTTGTTTTAATACAGATTCAGTCGAATGACTTTTTTGTGTTACCCAACAATGTTGTTTATCCTCCCAAAAATGTTTAAGGTTCACGAGGGTTCTAAAATGTCCACCAGTTGAAGAAATGAGAATAATATCCATGGTTAGCTACATACTCGAAATTTACTCAAAAGACACGCCAAAAGTCATTTTTTGTCACATTAGCCCAGCAAAATTAGAGCGAAGTAACCAAAATATCTTTAAACTTGAGGCTTTATCAGAACCTTCAAGTGTTTAAGCAGATAAAAATCATTAAATATCTTATCAAGAAGAATATTTTACTTTCGGCTTACTGATTTCAATAGAAAACAAGAAAATATTATTGTAATTTAGTTATTAATTTAACCTAGTAATAATTGATTGTATATTTAGCATAGTTAAGCCAATATTATTGTGCATAGCTTTGTATTTGACAATAGTAAGTTTGTCGAAATTTTTTTCTTGTTTATGTTCTTACAATTAAATACTTCATTCAATTTATAGTTAATATTGAGATAAATAGCCCTCCGAATAAATACTTAAATAATACTACTAAAATAACAATTGACCTATATAAACCGAGAAGATACTGTAATCTGTCTTACCTTTACTGCCAAACTTTGCATGGATTAAAGATTTTATATTCAATCTAAAGAAAAAAAAAAAAAAATCATGATCGCGAAACTTTTTTTAAAAAAACCGTAAAGATACATAGAAATATAATCTCTTTATTTTTACTATCAAATATCAAAGTAGATAGATATTTTCAAAAGCTTATATAGTACTAGATAGTTTTTTTGATCTCTCTAGAAACTATCTAGTCTTACTTTTTATTGAAATATGTATTCTATTTTACAATCTAAAATATGCAATATATATTACATATTTTAGATTAATTTTTTTAGGAGTAAAAATTAATAAAGCAAATAAAAATACAGTGCAAATACTATTGAAAAGTTCAAAATAGATAGGCTATAAACTGAAGAAAGCTGTATTCAAATTACTTGTTTTATTAATTTATTTATTTATGCATACATACAATAGCGGAACTTTTATTGTTGGTTCTAGTGGCGAAGTTGATGTTGATTTTCTCTTTGATGGAGGCTGGTTTCGGGGAGAAATAGCTTTATTTAATGTCGAGGGGATGGAAGAATTGATCCCTGGCTCAGAAGCGTTTATGTTAGAAGCAGCCCGTAGAGCCTTAACTGACTCCGAACAGGGTCGCATAATTAATCAAGATGAAATTGAAGGGGCGAAATTTTCTACCACCGATTTCAATTGGGAGCGTGATTTTAATACTGGAGAGTATATAGGAGCAAAAAGCTTTACCTTTAATCCTGGCGATGAGTTAGGTTTAATGATGGTACAGCATAAGACTGTACAAGAAACTTTCGAGAATCCCGATCGCATTAATGAATTTGGTAGATTTCCTTTATTCTCAATCCCAGAAGCCAATATAGGTGGTTCTTTACCGAATCAATTTGAATTTGTGGGGCTCGATGGAAATGGCATAATTGCTGGGGAAGATATGCGTATCTTTCAGGCGGATCGCGACTACAACGATGTGGTTTTGCAGTTTAGAGGTTTAGATAGCAACTTTGCTTCTCTTGATGAGTATATTAATCCGACTCGGGATTTTAGAGATTTCCCAGTGGGGGAAAATTTGCTGGAATATGCAGAAAGCCGAGTTTTAAATGAAAAAGACCCTGGAGTATTTCAAGTAGGAGAGTCAGGGGAAGTAACCATCGATTTTCTTTATGATGGAGGATTATATGAAGGGGCAGTGGGGATCTTTAGTTTAGAAGATATTAATCCCGAAGATCTAACCACAGAAGAGTTTACTCAAAAAGTAGTAGAGCGAGTACAAAGCAATTCTACCGAAGGTCATATAGTTATTCAAGACAGCACTGAAGGAGCAAAATATTCAGCAGAATTAGAGTGGGAGCAAGCTATACCAGAGGGAAAAAATCACTTTAATGATGGGAGCTATTTAGGAACTAAGACTTTCACTATGACTCCAGGAGATAATTTTGCCCTGGTTATGATTCCTGATGGTAATTTTAATCAAGCCATAGGTGCAAATGAATCTGTAATGAAGAATGACTTGATTTTTTCGATGCAGGGAGCTAATTTTCAAAATCAGGTTCAATTTGTCAATGTCAAAACGTCTGCTGGCGGCGGTACTATTGCTAGCTTTGAAGATGATCGCATCGATCGCCCTTCTAATGAAGATTATAACGACATTGTTTTAGCAATCGAAGGAATTCAAGAACCTATTGGTTTATTTTCTCTAGAAGACCGCGTTTTTCCCGATCGTAATTGGGCAGAATTACCCATTGGTGAAGACAATATTCTTCCTTACTTCGATGGTAATGAATAGCTATCTAGATTGAAATTTACTTAACACTTAAATGTTTACTTACAGCTATTCTCTTTTACTTTAAAGATATATCAAACTATGACTATGTTTAACACTGGGACTTTCTCTGTTGATGAAGATGGTCAAATTGAAGTCGACTATCTTTTTGATGGAGGTTGGTTTCGAGGAGAACTAGCTGTCTTTAGCCTAAAGGGAATGGAAGATTATGAACCTGGATCTGAATCATTTATTCAAGAAGCAGCCAGAAGAGTTTTAACCAACTCCAAAGAAGGCAAAGTGATTCTTCAAGACGATCTTGAAGGTGCTAAGTTTAGTACAGATTTACCTTGGGAAAGAGATTTTAATACGGGACAGTATCAAGGAGTTAAAACATTTAATCTAACTCCTGGGGATGAAGTCGCTTTAATGCTAGTGCAACACACTACTGTTCAAGAGACTTGGGAAAATCCGGGGAAAACTGGCGAGTTTGGCAAGCAAGTGATCTTCTCACTCCCCGAAGCTAATTTATCTGCTTCCTCCATGGATGGGTATGAAGTGATAGATGTTAATGGCAATGGCACAATTGCTTTTGAAGATGTACCCATTTTCCAAGCTGATAAAGACTATAACGATCTAATTATCGATCTCCAAGGTTTAGAGGGGAATTTACCTACTTTATCAGACAATATCAATCAGACTCGGGACTGGCGTAAAACTCTAATTTTGTACGATAGGAAACTACAAAAATTATCAGATGACGAGCTGGTGATGCATCTAGAGTTCGACCTCGTTAGGGAAAACACCTTACCAGATTCATCTCCTCTCGGGGGAAACAACCCAGGAAAATTAAGCAATGGGGCAGAATTTAGTAATGGTAGAGTCGATCTAGGCGATCGCAATGACATTATTAAAGTTGCTGACTCCCAAGACATTAACCTCGGTACTCATTCCCAGCGCACAGTTTCTCTGTGGTTTAAAGTTGACAATAAAAATATTGGCAATGGCAAACAAATTATTTATGAAGAAGGTGGCTTCAATGGCGGCGATGCAGGACTAAATATTTATATAGAAAACAGTCGACTCTATTTTGGTGGTTGGAATCGCGACCGCGGAAATTGGGCGGGGACTTATTTGTCTAGCGACGCTATTTACGCCGATACCTGGCATCATGCAGTCTTAGTTTTGGATGCAGAAGCGGGAGTTGGCACAACTCAACCAGAGGTTTTAACTGCCTATCTCGATGGGGTGAAAATCGGCGTAGGGTCGGGAATCGAGCTTACATCCCATACCGATAATGTTGGTTTAGGGGGATTAAATGAAACTACCCGATTTCATAACGGAGTGGGGCAAACCAATGAAGAACATAGTTCGATCGGCAGTTTGGCAGACGCTCGCATTTATAACCGAGCTTTGACCGAGTCAGAAATCTCTTTGTTATATAATCCCAACCATGCGCCAGTAGCAAAAGACGATTTATCTACTACCATCGAAAACTCAGAGGTAATTATCTTTGCTATTGATTTACTTGCCAATGATACCGATCTTGATGGCAACACTTTGAACTTGGTCTCAGTGGATAATGCGATCGACGGTAATGTATCTCTCGATCTTGACGGAAATATAATCTTTGCTCCCGAACCAAATTTTAGCGGCGAAGCCAGCTTTGAATATACCATCAGCGACGATGTGGGGGAAATTGACACTGCCCAGGTTACAGTTAACGTACTTCCTGCCAAAGATCCTATAGCTTTGGGTACTAACCTCCATCCTTTGGCAGAATGGTCGCCCCAGTTGCCTTTTATTAATGCTTTTAAAACTGCTCGTAAATGGATTCCTCAAGACTGGGATCGGAAAACTAAATATCGCTGGTATCCCAATATTTGGGACACGGGAGAATTTAAAGAATTAGATTTGGATGAAAATGGTTGGGTCAAATCTTTACCCGCACCAGAAGATTCCGAACAATATACCAGTGTCGGTACGATTATGTATCGCAATGTAGGTGAATATCCCGCAGGAAAATATGTTGTTCTTTATGAGGGAGAGGGGTCTATTGTTTATGGGCTAGATGCGGTCAAAGATGAGACAGCGTCTACGACCGGTAGGGATGTAATTGATGTCAACCCTAGCAATGCTGGTATTTGGTTGCGCATCACACAAACCGATCCTAATGAAACAGGGGATTACATTAAAGATATTAAGGTTATTCATGAAGACTATGAATATGCCAGCAACCAAACTTTTAATCCCGAGTTTCTCGAAAAAGTTCAGCTCTTTGATACCATCCGTTTTATGGATTGGATGGAAACGAATAATTCTCACCAAGGAGAATGGAGTACCAGACCAACTCCTGATAATTCCCTCTTTTTTGGTGGGGTTGCCTCGGTGGAAGACATGGTGGAATTGGCTAACCGCACTCAGACTAATCCCTGGTTTAATATGCCCCACCAGGCGACAGATGAATATATCGCTAATTTTGCGAACTACGTTAAAGAAAATTTAGATCCCGAACTTAAAGTTTACGTAGAATACTCCAACGAAGTTTGGGGTGGCTTGGCTCAAGGATGGTGGGTCGAACAACAGGGAAAATCAGAGTTTGCTGATTCAAAAGAAGGGAATTTTGCTAAACGAATAGATTGGTTTAGCAAACGTACCACGGAGATTACCCAGATTTGGGACGAAGTTTATGGAGAGGAAAAAGAGCGAGTAATTGGGGTTATGGGGGTGCAGGCAGCAAACCTTTGGACGGGAAGAAGGGCATTAGATTATGCTTGGACAGATAATCCCCTCGACCATGAAGAGTATGGTATTGATGCCGTTGGTATTGGTCCTTATTTTGGTCGCTACCTGGGCAAACCTTACTTCGCTTCTCAGATGGAAGCATGGCTTGACGACGACGATCCCGACCTACCTTTGGATAATCTTTTCCAAGAAATCACTGAGGGAGGAATTTTACAACATACACCCAAGCAAGGAGCTTTACAAGAAGCCTACGACTGGACGAGCAACTATGTAACTCTGGCGGAAGAACAGGATCTGGATTTGCTGGCATACGAAGGCAGTCAGCACGTTACGGGAATTTATGGGACGCAATACAATCAAGCGATCGCCAATCTATTTATTGAAGCCAATCAAGACCCCCGCATGGGAGAAATCTATCAAGAATACTTTACTACCCTTGATGAATTGGGAGTAGACCTTGCGGTCAACCATAATGATGTTAGCCCCTATAACCGATGGGGTAGTTGGGGGACTTTGGAAAATATCCATCAAGAAGACTCGCCCAAATATAACGCCTTAAAATCTCTAACGGCTAAAAGTAATTTACCCCCCGTATTAGGGGAGTTGGAGACTAATCTTGCCGACCTTAATATATTACTGGAGGGAGAATCTCTAGAGTTAGGGATTGAATATACCGATGTTGGACTGACTGACTATCATTCTATTGAGTTTGATTGGGATGATGGCAGTGTTGCAGACGTAGAAGAAAAAGAACCTTTGTTGGGGGATTTAGGGGAAATATCGGGCAGTCATATCTATCAAAAGCCCGGTATCTATAGCCCTACAGTCACAATTACCGACAATAAAAATCTAACTAGCAGCAAATCTTTGACCGTCTCTGTTGCCCAAAAAGTAGAGATCGACTGGAATCCTGATGTTGATAATTCCGATATCGACATAACAGGTAACGGCAATATCAAAGTAGCTATTTTAGGTCGGTCGAATTTCGATCCTGCAACTATCGACCCTACCACCATTAGGGCAGACGACGAGCGAGAGATTTTACTCAATGGTCGAGATATTAGTGCGATCGCTAATGACTTCGTCCTGAAAGATAGCAATAGTGATGGGTTCTTAGATCTAGAGATTACTTTCTCTAAATCTAGCCTGAGAAATGTTGTTGATGTTGATTTAGAACCGTTTGTTAGCCAGCAGCAAATTTATTTATTTGGCAGTAGTTCGAGCTTGGCAGGAGGTTTTTTCTTGGGTACTGAGGAATTACGAGATTGATACACGACAAAACGATAAACGATCGAATAAAAATTTTTAAGTTATTTCTAGCAGGAGAGTGAAATATGAACGAGCAAACAGGAATTTTTAAGGTTGATTCTAGCGGTGAAATTGCAGTCGACTATCTTTTTGACGGGGGATGGTTTCGCGGAGAATTAGGAGTTTTTAGCCTCGCAGGAATGGAGGATTATGAACCAGGAGAAACAGCATTTATTAAGGAGGCTGCTCGTCGGGCATCAAGTAATTCCGAACAAGGACATATCTTAATTAGTGATGAAATAGAAGGAGCAAAATTTTCTGCCGACTTACCTTGGGAGAGAAATTTTAATACTGGAACATATCAAGGAATTAAAACCTTTAATCTTACTCCTGGGGATGAAGTCGGATTAATGATGGTGCAGAACAACACCATTAGCAAGACTCAAAAACAACCCCAGAAAACTAGCGAGTTTGGCAAGACAGTAATCTTTTCGATGCCCGAAGCCAATCCTTTCAATTCGTCTTCTAACGGGAATGAAATAGTCGATGTCAATGGCAGCGGGACGATCGCTTGGGAAGATGTTCCCCTAGCCCAAGCAGACAAGGACTATAATGATTTGATTTTAGACCTCCAAGGACTAGAAAGCAATCTTGCTACCCTTTCAGATAATATCAATCCCACAAGGGATTGGCGGAAAAGCGTTGTTTTATGGGATGGAGATTTAGCTCAATTATCAGATGACGATCTGGTAATGCATCTAGAATTAGATGAGGAGAAGAAAAAGACAGCATCAGACTCTTCTCCTGAAGGTAAAAATAATCAGGGAAAACTAAATAAAGGTGCTAAATTCCGCGATGGTGTAGTGGAATTGGATGGCAAAAATGATTTCATTGAAGTCAAAGATTCTAGCGATATTAATACTAATACCCATGCCAAACGCACTATTTCTATTTGGTTTAAGGTAGACGATAAAGATATTGCCAATCGCCAGCAAATTATCTACGAAGAAGGAGGCTACCAAAAAGATGATGGTGGACTCAATATTTATATAGAAGATGGTCAAATTTATTTTGGCGGTTGGAATCGTAGTGGGGGTAACTGGACTGGGACTTATTTAGCTAGCGACGATTTAAGTTCTAATACTTGGCATCACGCGGTTTTAGTTTTGGATGCAGAACCAGGAGTCAATACCGTCCAAGAAGATGCTTTTACCGCTTATTTAGATGGGGTAAAAATTAGCTCTGGGGAAGGAATGGAATTAACTTCCCATAGCGATGATATTGGTATTGGCGGTTTAAACGAAACTACCAAATTTCACGACGAACCAGGGTCGAAAAATAGCAAGCTGAGTTTGGGTGGCAGTATCGATGATGTTCGCCTATATAATCGCGCTTTAAGCCCGCGAGAAATATCTTACTTGTTCAGTCCCAACCACGATCCCAGTGCCGTAGACGACGAGGTTCTGACCGTAGCCAATACAGAAGTTATTCTTTTGGCTTCTAGCCTTCTGGACAATGATAGCGATCGCGATCGCAATCGTTTAACCTTAACAGCAGTGGATAATGCTGTTAACGGTACTGTCACAATCGACGAAGCGGGTAATGTCGTTTTTACTCCCGCAGCAGGTTTTGAGGGAGATGCTAGCTTTGAATATACCGTTAATGACGGAAAGGGTGGAAGCGATACTGCCACAGTTGCCGTAACCGTACTTCCTGCTAGCGAACCAATTCCTTTAGGCACAAATCTACACCGCCTGGCTGATTGGTCGCCCCAATTCCCTTTTCTCAATGCTTTTGAATCTGCCCGCCAGTGGATTCCCCAGTCTTGGGGCGTAATCCCCAAAGAAGAAGGGGTAGGTTTTCAATATGTCTGGGATACGGGAGAATTTGCCGATATAGATCTAGATGCTGATGGCTGGGTCAAGACTTTACCCGCACCCGAAGACGAGCCTGAATATAGCAGCGTCACTACTGTGATGTTTCGTAACGTAGGGGATTATCCAGGGGGAAAATATGTTGTCCTTTATGAAGGAGAAGGGACGATTGAATACGGTCTTGATGCGGTTAAAGACAAATCAGCTTCTACTCCAGGACGAGATGTAATTGATGTGTCTCCTTCTGCGGCGGGTATATTATTACGCATCACCGAGACAGATCCTGATGAAACTGGGGAATATCTACGGGATATTCAAGTAATACCCGAAGAATATGAATACGCTCAAGATCAAATCTTTAATCCACAATTTCTGGAAACAAATCAGCATTTTAATACCCTGCGGTTTATGGATTGGATGGCAACCAATCATTCAACTCAAGGAGAATGGAGCGATCGCCCTACCCCAGACAGTTCCATCTTTTCAGGAGAAATTGCTTCAATTGAGGCAATGGTGGAATTGGCAAATCGTACCGATACCGATCCTTGGTTTACCATGCCTCACATGGCGACGGACGAATATGTTACCAATTTTGCCCAATACGTCAAGGATAATTTAGATCCCGAACTTAAAGTTTACGTCGAATATTCTAACGAGGTTTGGAATAATGACTTTGCCCAAGGCTGGTGGATTGAAAACCAGGGAAAAGAAGAGTTTGTTGATTCTACCATTGGTGACTTTGGCAAGCGGATGGATTGGTTTGGCAAGCGCACTACCGAAATCACCCAAATGTGGGATGAGGTATATGGAGAAGATAAAGAACGAGTTATTGGAGTAATCGGGGCGCAGGCTGCTAACAATTGGACTGCCAGACGACCTTTAGCTTATTCTTGGACTGATACCCCTCTTTCTCATGAAGAATACGGCATAGATGCGATCGCCATCGCTCCTTATTTTGGTAGCTATATTGGACAACCAAAATATGAAGCAGAGCTTGAAAGCTGGATCGATAGTGAAGACGAAGATAGCGAAAATCTTGCTCTCGATAATCTCTTTGTCGAAATAAACGAAGGAGGGGCTTTAGACTATGCTCCCCCCCAAGGAGCATTGCAGCAAGCCTATACCTGGACGGAAGGCTATGCAGTCCTAGCAGATTCCCATGGCTTGGATTTGCTGACTTACGAAAGCGGTCAACATCTCAATGGCAGCCGCGGTGTTGAAGAAAATGAAGCGATCGGCGATCTGTTTATTGCAGCTAATCGAGATCCGCGCATGGGTCAAATCTATCAAGAGTATTTTACTACCCTCAATGAGTTGGGCGTAGATTTATCGCTCAACTATACCGATGTCAGTCGATATAACAAATATGGTAGTTGGGGACTTCTAGAAAATATTGGGCAAACAGACTCGCCAAAATACAACGCTATCAAAAACGCTTCGACGAAAGTTACCAATGACTTACCCCCCGAACTAGGCAAAATCAATACTAACCTAGGTAGTCTCAATATTCTTTTAGTAGGGGAATCCCTAGACCTAAATTTCAATTACACCGATGTCGGCTTAACTGACTATCACGAAATTGAATTTGATTGGGGCGATGACACAGCCCTAGATATCTTAGAACAAGAACCATTATTAGGAGAAGTTGGCAAAGTTGCTACTAGTCACTCATATAGCAACCCTGGTATATATGAACCTGTGGTAACCATAACTGACGATGACAATCTTTCTACTAGTAAGTCTTTAACCGTTACCGTAGCCAAAAAAGTAGCCATAAACTGGAATTTCGACTCAAATAATTCCGATCTTAATTTATCTGGAAACGGTTCAATTAAAGTGGCTATTTGGGGTACGACGGATTTTGACCCCACTACGATTGACCCCACTAGTATTAGAGCCGATGACAATCGAGATATATTGCTCGACGGTCAAGACGTTAGTGCGATCGCTAATGATTTTCAGTTTAGAGATCTCAATAGCGATGGGTTAACAGATTTGGAAATTACTTTTTCAAAATCAGAGTTGAGGGGAATTGTTGAAACCAATTCCGAACCATTCTTAAGCGAGCAGCAGATCTATTTATTCGGTAGTGCCGCTCAACCAGATGGGAGTTTTTTCTTGGGTATGGAACAAGCAGATTTATCTTAATCGCGTTATCTGGTCTATTTTCTACTTTCGTTTTTGTATATCTAACCAAATGTTTAAAGTAAATGCAGAACAATAATCAATCACCAGCACTTCAGTTTGAAGGAGAGTATAACTTTGGCACAGAAGGACAACCTGGCGTTTACGACCGGCGTACCATTTCTTTGTGGTTTAAAGTTGACGAGCTACAAAACAATCAAGAACTAGTAATTTATGAAGAAAATGGCACGACGGAGGGTTTAAATATCTATGTCAAAGACAGTCGTTTATTCTTCGATACTTGGAATCAGACTGGGAATGAATGGTCGGGGAGTTATGCTTCTAGCAATGCTATTACCTCCGACACTTGGCATCATGTAGGATTAATTCTAGATCGAGAATTGGAGAACGATTTCATTGCTTACCTCGACGGAACAAATATTGACGAGGGAGAAGGTAACCCTACAGATAAAGTTGATGTGGGTATTGGTGGTTTAAGTCCATCTGGGGAATTAGAAGAAGATTCGGTTAATTCTGGATATAGCGTCAAAAATATTGGAGTATACGATCGCGTTTTAACTCAAGCGGAACTAGAATTGATCTTCGATCCCAACTACGAGCCAGAACCAGTTAAGGATAGTGCTGTAACCATTGAAAATACAGAAGTTATCTTGCTTGCTTCTCGACTATTGGCTAATGATTTAGATGCCAACGGCGATCGCTTAACTATTAAAGGAGTTGGGAATGCTACTGATGGTCAGGTGGCTCAGAATAGTGACGGTAATATTATTTTCACCCCAGCATTTGGCTTCAGTGGTGAAGCTAGCTTTGAATATATAGTAGAAGATAATGCTGGCAAAGCATCTACTGCTACAGTAACGGTTGACGTCCTCTCAGAAAATCGCTCTGTTCCCATCGGTACTGGTCTTCATCGCGTTGAAGGAGTATCCCCAGAGTTACCTTTTCTCAACGGTATCAAAACTGCTCCAGGGTGGTTGACTCAAGACTACAATGTAACTACAGATGATCAGGGAAATTTCATTAATGTTTGGAATACAGCGGAAAACAACCTTTTAGATTTAGATGAAAATGGTTGGATCAAAACCATTCCCGATCCTGAAGATGACCCCCAATATTCCAGTGTCGGGATGTTACTTTACCGCAATTTGAATTATTATCCCGACGGTAAGTATGTCGTGCTATATGAGGGAGAAGGTTCAATTGAATATAATTTTGATGCCCGAATAGATCAATCTGAATCTGCTCCTGGTAGACATGTCTTAAACGTAAACCCCAGCAGTAACGGTGTCTGGCTGAGAATTACCGACACCGACCCCAATGAAACGGGCGACTATATTCGCAATATTCGTGTCGTACCCGAAGAATATGAAGATATAGCCGAAGAAACGTACAATCCAGACTTTATCAACACCATAGCCAACTTTGACACTTTAAACTATTTAAACTGGGCGGGAATTAATAGCTCGACGGAAATTGAGTGGAGCGATCGCTCTACTCCTAAAAGCTCTATTTTCGCTGAAGATCTGGTATCCATTGAAGAGATGGTGGAGCTTGCCAATCAAACCCAAACTAATCCTTGGTTTCATCTTCCCCACCAGGCTACCGATGAATATGTGACTAACTTTGCCGAATATGTGGCGGAAAACCTCAATCCAGAATTGGATGTGTACTTAGAATATTCCCATGAAATTTGGAATCCTAGTTACGATCAGGCTCGCTGGATTAGAGAGGAGGGAGAAGCTCAATGGTCGGATAATAGCTTTGTTGGTGGTTTTGGCAAACGGTTAGATTGGTATAGCCAGCGCACTGTTGAAGTTACCCAAATCTGGGAGGAAGTATTTGCTGAGGAGAAAGAAAGAGTAATTGGCATAGTTGGGGGAGAAGCAGCTAATACCGCTACCATTGATCGCATCCTAGAATATAATTGGGCGGAAGATCCTTTATCCAATGAAGAATATGGCATAGATGCGATCGCTATTGCCCCCGATACCGCTTCCTATTTAGAAAATCCCGCCATTGCAGATGAAGTTGCCAGTTGGACTACCGATAGTGATGGTGGAATAGATAAATTATTTACCGAACTCACAGAAGGCGGATTAGTTAGTAATAGCCCCTCTGGAGGAGCTTTTCAGCAAGCCTACGACTACACGGAGACTTATTCAAACATAGCCGACTTAGAAAACTTAGACTTAATTACCTATGAAGTCGGTCAAAAACTTCCCGTAAACTTTGGCGGTAATAATAACCAGGCGATCAAGAATTTGTTTAACACCGCCAAGAGAGATCCTCGTATGGAAGAACTTTCTCAAGAATATTTCACTACTCTTAGTGAAACAGGGGCAGATCTTTCCACCAGCTTTAACGATCCTAATGCTTATAATCAATGGGGTAGCTGGTGGAAAATGGATGAAAATAATCTCAATGGTTCGACCAAGTTAGAAACGATAACTTCTTTAATCGCCAAAAATGATTATTCTCTTGCTCCCCAAATAGGAGTACTAGAAAGTAATCTTTCTCGACTCAATTTAATCTTAGAAGGTGATTCTTTAGAATTAGCTACTAACTATACTGATGTTAATACCGAAGAAGAACATAGCTTCAAGTTGGATTGGGGAGACAATAGCGAGGTAGTTGAAGAACAGCAAGATCCTCTATTGGGCAAGGCAGGTGACATATCCGCTAGTCATATTTACGATAGGGAAGGAAATTATACCGTCAGCTTAACCATCACTGATCAGCAAGAAAAAGTTGCCCAAGAAGACATATCTTTTTCTGTCGCTAAAAAAATCACGATAGATTGGAAACCCTACTCTACAAGCCAACAAACAGATTTAGGGGAAAATGGTCAAGTACAAGTGGCAATTTTTGGTCGAGAAGATTTTGCCGTCACAGATATTGAACCTACTTCAGTCAAAGCTAGCGATCGCAAAAATGCTCTACTAAATGAAGATGGTGTAAGTGCTTCAGCCGATCTCACTGAATCACGAGATGTTAACGGTGATGGATTTGCCGATTTAATTTTCTCTTTTGATAAAGCAATTTTAAGATCTGCGATCGCAACCGATGACGAGTCGATGATCAATGATAATGAACTGTATTTATTTGGTAGCAATTCTGCGTTAGATAGTGGTTTCTTTTTAGGAATGGAATAGTAATACCATTTTGAATTTGAAACACGAATGATTCTTGTAGGGGCGAATAGTTATTCGTCTCAACGATTCATATGTGAGAAAAGCTATTTAATTTGGTATAGAAATCAAGAGATAACTAAATAAATGAATACTAATCATTTGTATGATGAGCGTACCGTTTCGTTATGGTTTAAGGTTGATGAGGCTGAAAATAACGATAGGTTAACAATCTATGAAGAAGATGGTGGCATCCAGGGACTAAATATCTACGTAGAAAATAACTACCTATGGTTCAAAACCTGGAGTCAAACGGGAAACGAGAGATCGGGTTATTATCTTTCTACTGATGCGATCTCTAGTGATACCTGGCATCATGCAGTCATCGTCTTAAACACATCCCAAACAGAGCCGTTTACAGCCTACCTCGATGGGTTGAGTATAGATCCTCAACAGGGGGAGCAGCCAAAAAATATTGGGGTGGGAGTAGGTGGTTTAAATTCAGTAGGAGATAATTTAGCAGCAGATGATTCTGTCTATAGTGTTAAAGATATTCAAGTCTACGAGCGATCGCTTTCTCAAGCAGAAGTTGCTTTACTATATCAACCAAACAAAGAACCTGTAGCTACTGAAGATATATCTCTGACAGTAGAAAACAATCAAATTATTCTATTTCCCGATTTTTTGCTAGATAACGATCTAGATCCAGACAGAGATACTCTAAAGATTGAGGCAGTGGGCAATGCTGTTAACGGTAATGTTGCTCAAGATTCGGAAGGTAATATAGTTTTCACTCCAGAAACTAATTTCAATGGTGATGCCAGCTTTGAATATACCGTCAATGACAATCGTGGTGGGACGGCTACAGGAATAGTCAATTTGATGGTATTACCAGAGACTAGTCCTATTCCTGTGGGAACTAATTTACACCGTTTGGCTGATTGGTCAGCTCAACTACCTTTTCTCAATGGTTTTAAATCTGCTAGGAGATGGTTAACTCAAGATATTAACGTCACCACCAATGAAGAAGGGCAATATATTAATACTTGGAATACAGGTGAGTTTTCTAGTTTAGATTTGGACGAAAATGGGTGGGTTAAATCTATACCCGAACCTGAAGACGAACTCCAATATACCAGCGTGGGTACTATTTTATATCGAGATTTGGGGGTATATCCAGGAGGTAAATATGTGGTTCTCTATGAGGGAGAAGGCACAATCAAATATGATTTTGATGCGGTGAAAGATGAATCTGCTTCAACTCTTGGTCGAGATGTAATTGATGTTAATCCAACTAACGCAGGTATTTGGTTGAGCATTACAGACATCGATCCCAACGATACGGGAAATTATTTACGGGATATTCATATCTTGCCTGAGGAATACGAGTATGCCGACGATCAAATATTTAATCCAGATTTTTTAGAAAAAATTCAGCCCTTTAATACCCTCCGTTTTATGGACTGGATGGCGACCAATAACTCACAACAGGGGGAATGGAGTAACCGCCCCACTCCCGAAAGCTCGGTTTTCTCTGGAGAAATTGCTTCAATTGAATCGATGGTGGAATTGGCTAATCGCACTGATACCGATCCTTGGTTTACGATTCCCCATCAAGCTACCGATGAGTATATTACTAATTTTGCCAAATATGTCAAAAATAATTTAGATCCCGAACTTCAGGTATATATAGAATACTCCAATGAAGTTTGGAACCGCGATTTCGATCAGGGTTGGTGGGTAGAAGATCGGGGTATTGAAGAATTTGCCGATTCTAATGTGGGAGATTTTGGCAAGCGCATCGATTGGTATAGCAAGCGCACTGTTGAAATTGCCCAGATGTGGGATAAAGTATTTGACGAGGATAAAGCCAGAGTAATCGGGGTAATGTCGGGTCAAGCTGCCAACTCTTGGACGGCAAAAAGAGCTTTAGAATATCATTGGGCGGAAGATCCCTTATCAAGCTCAGAATACGGTATAGATGCGATCGCTTTTGCACCCTATTTTGGCAGTTACTTAGGTAAGTCAATTTATGAAGCTGAAATAGAAAGCTGGACAGAAGATTCTGATGGCGGACTAGATAAGCTATTTGAGGAATTAAATACTGGAGGTTTATTGGAAGATGCACCTCCAAGTGGTAGTTTGCAACAGTCTTATTATTGGACAGAAAAGTATACCAATCTTGCCGATCTGCACGACTTAGATTTAATAACCTATGAAAGTGGTCAACATCTAAGGGGAAACAATGGAGTAGAAGATAACCAATCGATTACCAATCTTTTTACAACTGCCAACAAAGATCCCCGCATGGGAGAAATATACCAAGAATATTTTGGTACTTTGAATGAACTGGGTGTTGATTTATCAGTTAACTATACTGACGTTAGTGGATATAACAAGTGGGGTAGCTGGGGTGCCTTAGAACACATCAATCAATCTAACTCACCCAAATATAATGTTTTAAAGTCCTTGACTGCTAATAATAATAATAATAATCTCCCTCCTCGATTAGGAAAAATTAATACTAATCTTTCTAATCTAGGAATTATGGTTGAAGGGAATACCCTCAATATCAATGCTAACTATACTGATGTGGGATTACAAGACTATCACAATGTTGCGTTTGATTGGGGCGATGAAAGTCCCATTAACACTAAACAGCAAACTCCCTTACTTGGGGAAATTGGCATAGCCGAAGGAAGCCACGTTTACAATTCAGTAGGCACTTATACTTCGACCATAACCGTTACTGATGATGATAATTTGCTGGCTAAAAAAAACGTGTCTGTAACAGTGGCAAAAAAAATTGATATTGATTGGAAACCTAGTTCCAATAGCAAACAAATACTCTTGGCTGGAAACGGAATGGTTAAAGTTGCTCTTTTCGGCGATGAAGATTTTGATGTAACCAATATAGATTTAGATTCAGTAAAAGCTAATGATAGTAGAAATTCGCTTTTGAATAATCAGGGAATTAAAATAGTTAGTAATCAAATAAGTTTCCAAGATGTTGATTTAGATGGATTTCAAGATTTAATATTAGCTTTTGATAAATCTAGTTTGCGATCTGTTGTTGACACTGATGATGACTTGTTAATTAACGATAGCCAAATTTATGTGCTTGGTACGTTTTTCCAATTAGAAACTAGTTTTTTCTTCGGAGCAGAGTAGGACATTGCAGAATTAGGCGTTGCAGAATTAAGGGTTGAGGATAGATGACAAAATTATTTAATATCCCTCATCAATTTATATTCTTTAAATGCCACAGTAGAACTCTTGTGTTCCATTACTTTCCACATAAAGGGAATTGCTCTACCCTAGGGTGTTGATTTTGTCAAAAATAGCTGGGAGTAATTTCATACACTTTCTCT
>NZ_JADWDC010000046.1 GCF_020640915.1 Waterburya agarophytonicola KI4
CACGAACCTTCTATTTCCGCCTACTAAGCTAATTCTCAATTGCCGAGATCCTCACACCGCCAAAGCAATGGCTGAAATTATCGGCCATCAAGAGGTAATTGAAGAGTTTGTATCTGACAACGGCAACACAATTTCAACAGTCAGAGAAAAGTACGCAGTAATGCCGAGTGAGATTCAGAATTTGATTCCCCTTCAAGGTTTTAGTCTTTCTGAGCTTCAGCAATTTTCATCAATCCTTGAGGATCGTTAATCACTGAAGGAAATATCTCACTATAAAGAAGCTCGATTTGAAGGGAAAACTTGGTAACTTTTTGTTGGATGTTAATACTTTTTCCAACACCTAATTTTCGATAAGAGAGATTATTTTGTTCACATTCAAATTGTAAATTTGAATCTAACTTGGGGAAAGTTAATACGGGAACTTGATGAGTTTTGATCGCCTCCATCAAGGGTTTGTGTCCTTCAAGATCCCTAAAATTATCAATACTACTGAAGCGTCCTAGATTTAGTACTAAGCATTGATACAGCCTGTCCATTGGATATTTATCTAATTGCTTTAAGAACTGCTCAATACTGTAATAACTTCCATCAGATACAAAGAAATAAACAATCCTATTGAAATAATCTCTTAAGTCAGAAGAAGACGAGAAACCTAATGAATCGAGCCATAAATTCAACTTCAAACGTGTATTTGAGGGAAGATTGGCAACCACTGTTTTCTCTTCTGCTGCTCTGTCAACTATTAGATTAGCTTCATGCCTGTGAAACTTGCCGTCTGAAAAATACACTTTCTTATAATTATTGCAGTGTATATTAGGGTATGCCAAACTCACATCGTCAATGTTTGGATTGGCTTCTACCAAAGTAAATTGTGAATTCCAACCTCTAGCGATAAAGTAATCCACCATACAACGAGTAAAAAAACTTTCTCCTTCAACAAAATAAATACTATTTTTTGTTTGGTCGTAATTAGTTGTTTCAGCTTCTGCAAGAGGTGTTTTGCTCATGTTATTTTGTTGAATTAGTATTTTAGTAGTAAAAAAGTTATTTAAATATTTCTTGCTATCTACTCCATCCTCGATCAATGTTCTGTTTATGTTGAGGCTGCTGCTTGGTTGCCTTTTCTCGGTTGGGATTAGACCAATCAAACGTATTCACCAGTTCCTCATTCCAATCAACAGCTTTTGGCGATTTTACTACCGCATCGGGCAACTGCTCGATGACTCTTTCCGCCATCTCCCTCCCTGAGCGATCACGGTCAAAAGCAATTACTAGATCCTTAATATCTTTCAAATACTCAGTTGGTACTTGACCCGCCCCATCGGTAGATAGGTAAAGTGTTTTCTTTGAGTCAGTTCGCTCTAACACCGCCAAGGACATCGCATCAATGGGTGACTCGACCAAGACTACTCTCCTTACTGGATCTTTTGATTGCTCTCCCCGCTCAAAGTAAAACCACCCTTCATTCCTCTTTGAACCTTTGGCTAATCCTTTAAACGTGTTATCATCTCCCGCCGTACCTCTAAGGGATGCACCTGTGATTTTTGGTTCATCCAAAGCACGACGAATAAACACTGCATTGTGATTCTTATCTGCATAGATCAATCCTTGTTGGTGCAGACTATCCACTAAACTACTGGGTAACTTCCTAGTGCGGGTTAAATATTTTCTGACAGAGAGCCATTTACTCTGTTCTGGAACTGGGGGAGTAAATTCTGGTACTGGTTCAGTCTTGATTATTTCTCTAGTTTTATAGTCAGCAGCTTCAATGGTCGCACTTTCACCAAAGCGATCTCCCAGCCAAGCTACTGACTGTTTATAATCACACTCGTTAATGTGCATGACTAAATCGATTGCCCCACCACCACCTTTACTATGTTTCCAATCAAAGAATTTACTGCCAGTAATATTAATGATGTGGTGTTCATTTTGCCATTTATGTTTGTCTAATGGGTCTGGTTCTAAACCTAATTCGTAGACAACATCTTTTAGCGGTAAATCTCTAACTTGGTTAGCAATGTCTGCATACTTATTTTTCCAGTTAGTTAATTCTCGATTCTGAGTTTTGATTTTAATTTCAGCTTGCTTCAAACGCTGCTGTAATGCTTCGTTATCTCTCGATAATAGTTTGGCAGTAACCAAAGCCTGTTCCTTTTCTTTGATTACTCGAAGCCTATCTGCTAACTGATGTTGAATAGTCTCTTGGTCTAAAGTTAAATCTGGTGTTTTAGTTACCGCAGCATAATATTGCTTGACCGTAGTGTGCCTGGCTCTACTTCCTCTAATACCTCTTTCTAGTCCCAGAGGAGAAAGGGCATTGGCATAACTATCTTGAAACTGACTCAGTTTTTGCCGTCCACCAAATATGCCCCGACAGTTTAATTTACCTCTTTCATCTAAAGGAACAAGATAGGCGTGAACATGGGGAGTTGATTCGTCTAAATGTAGCTCGGCTCGAACAATGCGATCTCCATACTCATTGTCTAACCAACTATGAACTGCGGTACGAAAATCAGCTAATCTTTCTGGCTTATAATAACCTGCTTTGCTGGGGTCATTGGGTCGAAAATATTCAGGGCTAGCGGTCAACAACATCTCCACACAGAGAACGCCATTCTTCCTGATTGTCTGGTCGCCAATGCGATCTCTAACAATGGTTTCTAAGTTTCTATTTTCGCTCTTATCTGGTTGACCGATAAAACGAATGTTAGTGATTTTTGGATCGGCATTTAGAGTTTCTCGTTCTCTTTTGGTATGCTGCTCTGAAGCACCAACATTTCCCGACTTTAGTTTGGCAATCCTAGCTATGGCATGGGGCATGGTCTTTAATTATTATTTCCCAGTAACAATCTTTTCAAGTAGCAAGTAGTAAGTAGCGAGTAGCAAGTTTTAGCTACGCTGTTGCTTACGGTTAATGTTGAGCTGTTAATGACCAGGTTAACTATGAATAGTAGTAATATTTCGATTCAAGATAGAACTCGCCAATTTGCTAACAGGGTGATAAAAGCTTATATCGAACTTAATAAAAAACACTTCGATGACGCTGGAAAAATTTTGTCAAAACAATTTCTCAGGTCTGGCACATCTATCGGAGCTAATTGTGCTGAGGCGGAGTTCGCACAGTCGAGGAAAGACTTTTTATCTAAATACACAATAGCTCTGAAAGAAGCTTCCGAGACTAGATACTGGATAAATCTGATGATAGACAATGAATTAGCCTCAAAAACAAAATTTACCCTAATGCTAGAAGAACTTAATATCATTATTAAAATACTTGTTTCTACAACCAAAAAACTCAAAGAATAAAAACTTGCTACTCGCTACTCGCTACTCGCTACTTAATACAGTTAAACCATTTTTTCTTTTTCCCAGTAGCGCGGGGGTTTAACCCCTTGGCGAACGGAATAATTTTAGCGAAGCGTCGCCCAAAGGCGAAAATTGTGTAGTGAGTACTGACAAACTTACACATTTTTAGTCTCTCGAATAAATACTTCTGGGAAAATAAAAAGCACTCTTAACTATGATACGTTAGTTTACCAAAGTTTAATTTAAGCAATTTGCTATTTATGTAATGATTAATTATATAGCAATAAATTACTTAACGAATGCTGGAGTAATTAAGGATGGTTAAAGCTAAACCCAATCAGAAAATTCATGTCGATAAACTAGCTGGTGCTTTAGATAAATTAGATCAACTAGAATCAAAGCCAAAGGAAGAACTAACACTGCGAGAAAGTATTTATTTTCTTCGAGATAAGTTAAACAGTGCTTTGAAGAAAGGTTATAACTATGAGGATTTGTCTGAAATTTTAGCCGAACAAGAGATTTTGGTTTCTGCTTCTACTCTAAAACTGTATCTAACTGATAGTAGTAAGAAGTCCAAATCACGAATCAAAAAAAGTAAATCTGCTTCTATTCCTAAACCAAGTCCTCAGTCGAACTCTGGATCACTAACATCTAAATTATCAACAAATATTACTGATTCTAAAGAAGAGTTAGGGATTAGTAATTCTGAGACTGAAATCAATAGTATGGAAGATAGTACTAATTCAGAACAAGCAGTTAATCTGAATTCTACGACTCGGACTAAATCATCATCATCTTCATCTGCTACTAACAAAGCTAAAGCCAAAAGTCAGTCAATTGATAATAAGTCTAATGCGACTAAAACTAAAGTTCTGTCTGGTTCAGATGATGATTTGTCTAGCGAATTTAATAGTTTTTAATTTGGAGCAAGAAGACAAAGGATGGCAGTTATTCATTTGGTTGATGGTGAGAAAGGAGGAGTTGGTAAGTCCTTTGTGACTAGAGCGATGATTCAGTATGGATTAGATCGTGAGTTGCCTTTTGTAGCGGTAGAGACAGATCGTTCTAATCCTGATGTTAATCGTGTCTATAAAGAAAAGTGTCAGTTTGCTGTTTTCAGTGAGGATGAGAGACAAGCTGGTAAGGCAGATCGTATTTTTGAAATGGCAATGGAGCAGCCCGTAATTGTTTCTTTGCCTTCTCAGGTTAATCGGGCGGTTACGGCTTGGATTGAGAATAATCAGTTACTCCAGATCGGTATTGAGTATGACGTTAGTTTTTGTAAGTGGTTTGTGACTAACGGTGAGTATGACAGCATTCGACTGTTTCAGGCTTCGCTTGACTATTATGGCGAGCAGATGACTCATGTTTTGGTAAGAAACTTTGGGCTTTGTGATGAGTGGTCACAGGTGGATAATGATAAGTCGCTACAAAAGCTTATTAGCAAGTATGGAGTGAAGATAATTGATTTTCCCAAGCTAGGTTATCAAGAACGGTATTTGATTAACCAGAAGCAGTTGCGCTTTGATGATGCTACTAAGTCTAAGGATTTGACTGTGCTGGGTAAGCAGCGGGTGGTTAATTTCTTGAAGGCTGCCTATGCTGCTTTTGACAGTACGGAGGTTTGGTCAACGGAATCTAAAGTAGCTTCAGCTTCTTAATAATCGAGCAAAAGGAGGAATAACAAGTAGGTATTAAAGGAATAAGATGAGTCTACTTAATGGTAGTGCTGTAAAAGCCAGAGAGGTCATAGATTTTTGCATGGCGAATGAGTCTCCTGAGCTAAAAGCTAAGGTGTTTGAGATTATTAGTCGCAGTGAATTAGAGCCAAATGACCCGATGTTTATGGCTCTACTCTTAACAGGACAGATGCGGGTGTTAATTGAAGCTGCCCCAGAAGGTCTCAATCGGCTTTTATCTGAATGGAAACAGGAAAGTGCGTCGAGTTTGTCTGAAATTACCGAAGCTATTTCTCTGGTGGCAAAACAACAGCAGAGGCAGGCTGAGACGATCGAAGAGAATATGGAAGCTGTTAGCAATAAGTGTGTCTCAGATATTAAAGAGGCGGGCATGGGTACGGTAGGGGCGATCGCTGATGCTAGCAGTGAGAATTTTGAGCAGTTACAGCGTAACTTAAAACAGATTGAGCAATTAGAGTCGAAGGTTACTCAACTCGATGCTAAATTTGATGAGCGCGAGCAGAAAAGCATTGAGAATATGAATGCTTTAATTCGCTGGGTCAATAAGACAACTCAAAAACAAGAAGCAGTAAACCACCAAGTCGATATATTGATCTCGGAGGTTGGCAAAATTAAGCGCAAAAAGGTTTGGCTGAGAATCGCCGACGCTTTTTGGTCTCTCCCCGCTTTGGTTGCGTGTATGTTAATTGCTATGGGTGGTACTTGGTGGATAGCATCTAGGTGATGTATTTATCTGAATACTGTCTTCGGGCGGTAATGTAGTGGATTGAAACATCGATCGCCTTAACCATTGTCAAGAAACTAAAAATCCTAAATGTACTTTGTGGAGGATTCCTCCTGGTTCTCCATAAAGGAATGAATAAGCCCACCAATATTTTCTATGACTATTTATTGTTAGAGATCGAATTGATTAGACGATTAAGACCATGCCAGAACAAAATGATGAGATCTTTAAGTTCGATCCGAACAGTTTTTGGGGCGATCAAGAAAAAAAACAAAATATAGATTACGTGCGTGTCGATAATAAAGAGACGGGAATGATTGCTATGGTTTCTACTTCTACATTAGAAACACAAAACAAGCAACAAGTTCTCACGCAAATTGACGAATTTTATCAACAATACAATGTATTTAGAAGCAATTTAAAGCCTGAAGAAATTAAACAAACTGCTCAATGGTTTAAAGAAAATTATCAACTTTTAAATTTAATAGCACGTCAAGTAGTTTTTCACCTAATAAAGCTATACGAACATCGCGTTAAAGTTCACCTAATAAAAACAGGCAAATTACACTCACAATTACCAACATTTACCTTAAATTTTGACAAAGAACAAAATTTAGTTTCCGTCGAACTACATCTTAGTGAAAAAAGAATCGACCAGATAATTAAGCAATTAGAAAAAGACATAACCACAGAATTAAAAGATTTCCAAATTTTAGAAACAGCAGCAGAAGAGTTTCTGACTTTTAATTCAATATCGTTAGTTGAAAAAATGCAACAAAATATTGGAATAGAAGCTTTTAATAGCATGAATTCTGATGAAAGAGAGAAAGCTTGCAACCAATATTTTCAAGAACAAGAACCAAGGGATTTAGAATCTAAGGTTGTAGATTTTTTAAAACACTTTTCTCAAAGAAATGCCACAGCTATTTTTAAGACTCTTGAAACTCTTCCCTTAACAGAACTAGAGCGAACTTTTGGATTCAGAGGAAACGAGATTGCAGAGCCTGTACCAGTTACCGAATCTAGATTAGCCAATGCTGTTCTACCCATTCCTACTTTCGCAGCCTTTAGCAGCGCGTCTTCAGCTCAAATTAGAAAAGACCTATGGCAAGAAGATGACAGCGGGTTTGCCTACTTTAAACATCAAGCCAAAGGCAACCCCAAAAACTATATCGAACATTACATTAGTAATCCTGGTGATATTGAACTGCTTCCCTTAGAGCAAGCGGAGCAGATTATCGATAAATTTGGTTTTAATACAGTAAAGCTACATTTAATTTTTGCAGCACATACGATGAATCAGGATCGACCTTGGGACAGTAAGTTTAGTCTAAAGGCGAGCGATATAATTAAATACTTGGGGTGGGACAAAAGAACCGATCTGCCAGTTCATCAGAAGCTCAGTGAAATTGCTAAAACAGCCTTTGTTCTAGATTGTTTGTTAGTTAAGTCTGTTTGGGTAGAAGGTAGAAACAAAAAGGGCGGAATTAATGCCAGTACACCTACAGGGCGAATGTGGAATGTAGTGGTAGACCCCAGAGGAGAGCAAAATTCAGAAGGGAAGGTTCAAAAACCCGAAGAGGTTTACATAACGGTGCAGCCTGGTTTAATTTTCCATAGTTTTCTCAACAAAGCTGGTAGCAAACTGCAAAAGGCTTTGTACCAGTTTGGCTATCTGGCTAAAAGTATTCTCAGAATCGATCCCTACCACGACGAACTAGCGTTGAGGTTGGCGATTCACCTAGCAATGGAAAGCAGAGTCCATATGTCGGGAAAATACCGAGTCGAAACTTTGCTCAAACATTTGCTGCCTCACGCCAAAATTGATAAAGCACGCAGCGATACGCGCAGAGGTTATGACCTCAAACAACACTGGGATAATGCTTTGAAATTGCTAAGAAAACTTAGTTGGCAAATTCAGTTTGATGAATCTTATCCAGAGTGGCTACAGCCTGGAAGTAAGTCGAAGAAACCAACAGATGCCAGAAAAATGAAAAATATCGAATGGTTGCTTAATGCCAAGATAACCATCCGACCTCCAGAACCAATACCAGAATTACTGACCAATAAAGTTCAACCAAAACTGAAAGCTTCAAAACAGAAGAAAACAGCAGCAATTGCAACTGGAATTACCAGCGACCAGATCCGAAAAGGCAGAAACAAAAAGGGCTGGAGTCAGAGAAAGCTGGCAGGATGGTTGGGAGTTAGCCAATCACTAGTAAAAATGTGGGAAAAAGGTAGACGCACCCCCTCAGAAGAAACGGAAGTTAAGCTGAGGCAGATACTAGAGATTCAAGATTAACTTGCTTTAAAGAGTTTGAGTACTTATCGAGTACTCAAACTCTTTATTTTTGTACTCAAAAAATTAACCCAGTAAAAACGCACTTTGAGCTATACACTGTATGACTTAGAAGTTGAGTACAAAAACTCTAGTATCCCAGGACGAAAACTCTAGTATCCCAGGACGAAAACTCTAGTATCCCAGGACGACTCATTTTTGAAACCCTTACATTGCAATAGTTTCAGCTTTGAGTACACTCCTAATTAGTCTGATAAGACTAATACGTTTTCAAAAACCGTTTTAATAAATCTGGCATCATAAAGCGCGAACTCCACTAAACAAGGGACAAAGAGCTTTATGTCGCAGCCAGGAGCTTTTAACAATGCTGAAAATAATTCTGTTAACTCAATCCACCCCCGTCACCTGACTGAATGGCGCGAAAGTTCGGTTGATGACAAATTAACCGCCCTTAATTTGCTTTCGCTCAAAGGCACAGAACCGAAAAATCACCTCTTCTCGTTCCTACCAAACTCCGAACGTCGTAACGATGGGCGAGTGCGAGACAAGTGGCTACATCGCTATGCTCACACCGAAGCTGGTGGATATTGGATTTCTGGCTTGGACCCCCATAACAACTGGCAGAAATGGGATGTTGGACGCTTCAAACCCGACACTCCTCGCATTGATGCGGGGGGCAAACCAATCAAATACGAGTCCCAACCAAAAAGCGAGAGTCACCCAACTTACTTTGATGTTCCGAATCACATCTGGGACAGAGTAGCCAAACGCTACCGCATCAAACGCTATCGTTCTCCTTTGAGCCTGAGACTAGCCGATAAAATTCCACCAAGCTCATCTGGCTACTCCTTAACACCCACAGGGCAAAAACGTTCTCTTTCCGATTGCCTTCGAGGTGGAGTAAAACCTGCTCCTTTTCTTCCCCCGAATCTCCGATCACCCGTCATATCTGAGAAAGAACCAAGAGATGACTATTGCTTTTGGTCGTGGGTGGTAAAACATCCCGAAATCCCCATTCTCCTTACCGAAGGAGAAAAAAAGGCAGCCTGTTTATTATCTCTGGGTTTTGTGGCGATCGCCTTACCTGGGATTTGGATGGGTCGAGTTAAAAACCAAGAGACTGGCATAGACTACCTGCACCCCGACCTCATGCCGATGGTAAGTTCGGGGCGTAAGTTTATCATCCTTTTCGACAACGATGAAAAACCCAGCACTCGTCATGCCGTTCATTTAGCGAGTATTTTCACAGGTAAAGTAATCGAAGCTGCGGGAGCATCCTGTTCAATTGCATCTTTGCCCGAAGGCTCAGAAAAAGGGGTAGATGATTTTGTTACCGCCAATGGCAAACGAGCTTTATCTCTGATTACCAAAATTGTAGATCGCGCTTTAGCTCTCAAAGACTATCTGCGAAAATCTCGGAAGAAAACCTGGGGACTGAGTAAAAAGTATCCTGCTAACGTTACCCTCGACACCCGTTACCTCAGCGATGCCCTCAGACTCCCACAACAGGGTCTAATAGCTCTCTTAAGTGAAATGGGGACTGGTAAGACGGAACTGCTAGCAAAACTCCGTAGAGAGCATCCTCGTGCGAGATTCCTTAATGTCGGTCATCGAGTCAACCTAATGAAAAATCTTTCTGAACGATTATCCACCCAGATGTACTCGGAAATATCTCAGGGACAGTTAGCCAAAGCACTGAGTCTTTCGATTACCTTAGATAGCCTCTACAAGCTACAAACCCAATTCAACGAATACGACTGCGTATTTGTCGATGAAGCCTGTCAGAATTTAGCCCATCTCCTCCACAGCAAGACCTGTAAAGAACATCGAGCCGAAATTCTTGAGGTTCTAGAATACATCATTGGTAAAGCCAAGCTAGTTGTGTTAGCTGACGCACACATGAACGATGTTACGGTAGACTTCTTCCGCGCTATGCGTCCAGAGGGGGAAGTTCCTTTCATCATCAAAAACGAATACAAGCAGGGGGGAAGAGAAGTATTTTTCTACGAAGACGACAACAGCAGTGCTTTAGTCGCTAAAATTTCCATTGCCTTGATGATGGGACAGAAAATTATGGTGGTTTCTGACTCGAAAAAGTTCATCAAAAAGTTAGAGGCTATGATGACAGTTCAAGTTGACGAGGAGCGGTCGTTATTTAAGCCAGAAACAGGGGTAAACTCTCAAGGTGATGGCAAGCTTCGTGTTTGGTCAATTCATGCCGATAATAGCGGTTCTAAGGAGAACAAGGCATTTATCAAAGATATCTCCACTGAAGTTAAAGCAAAAAACATTGACGCTCTTTTGGCTTCTCCTAGTCTGGGTACGGGAGTCGATCTTTGCCAGTATCACTTCGATGCAGTTTTTGGTGCATTCCATGCCGTATCTCAATCGGCAACAGAATGCGCTCAGGCTCTCCATCGCTATCGTCACCAAGTACCATTGCATATCTGGGTCGCCCCTCGTCCTCCTTTTGGCTACCAAGAAACTAGTGCCAAAAAGATTAAAGAAAGTATGCTGCAACTCAATCAAATGACAGCTTTTTTAATTCGTGTAGATAAAGAAAGTGGTCAAAGAGGAGCGGAAAAAGATTGGGCGTTAAATGCTTATTGTGAAATTGAAGCTAATCGCAATTATTCGATTAATAATTTACGAGAAGATCTACTAACTTTACTCGAAGAGATGGCTTATAAAATTACTATCATAGAGTCAGAAACAGATGTAAAAGTTAAAAATAAAATGGTTGAAGCTGGTCGGTATTTGGATACTGTTCATCAATTAGCAGTAGTCAATGCTAATGATATAAGTTCGACCGAATATTTATCTCGTCAAGCCTCTGATTATTTAGAGCCAGAGGAAATAGTTGAATGTGAAAAATATCGTATTAAGCGCGATTATGGCATGGAGGTTACGGAAGAGTTAGTCAAGAAAGACGGACAAGGACATCTCATTAGCCAATTTATAGCTTTAGAATCTATGATCGCTAATCCCTCTGGTAAGATTGTTGACCCTCAAACTAATAAAGAATATCCCGCACCACCCCAGATAGTTGCCGATAAAGATTTGAAGGAAAGAGATAATTTGCCTTTGTGTATGGATTGGCATAACTACTCTAGTAAATGGCTAGCTCGTTATAACTTAGGTTTGCCCAAGCTAGTTGCTCGCTTGATGTCAGGCGAGGAAATCTGTGCTAATGACCCCGATGTTGAGAAAATTGCCGAAGCTGCATTTAATTCCAGGGTTCATATTAAAGCTATTCTCAATCTTACCATTCCTGAAAACTGTAAACCGATGTGGGTAGTGGGAGTATTAATCGGTCAGTTGGGAATAAAGACAGTTTCAAATAAGAAAGGCAAACGAGGAGAACAGGTTAGATATTACTGTCTGGCAGTTGAAGATGCTACCTTTGCTATTGAAGTTTTACAGTACCGAATAAGCCAACGAAAAGAGAAAGCGGTTAAAGAACTAGAAATTCAACAAAAGAATAGGGAGCATCAAGCCAGAATGCAAACACAATATGGTATTGAACCACCACCAAGCCCCGTAGACACCCCCCCCCATTTTGAGGGTATTTATACATTAGGGGGAGACGTGGATACAGAAGATAATTTAGTTTCCAAGTTGAATTTTGAGCTAAAAAACAAGCTCTCAAGATATCTTTCTATTTTGAGGGGCGATGATTTAGGTAAAAAAAGACTCAATTCTTCATTTTAAAAAGTTAATTAGAATCAAAAAAAAAATGGGTGAAGCAGCAAGAAGAAAAAAGTCAAATAAAGATTATGGCAAGTATTGTAATACTTCTGACTTTAGTCAATTAAAACAAAACACTGAAAGAACGATCTCGCTTGTTCTAGATATAAGCGATAGCTTTAGCCAGTTAGATAACTTAAATTTCCGAAAAGATATGGTGCAGCTTTATTATGAAACCAATTCTCATCAGAAGGATGAAATTCTAGATAAATGGCTTGAAGAGAGAGAGAATTTAGAACTACAAGTCAAGCAAGAAATAAATAGTCATTTTCAACGCTATCATCCCTCAACGAAGACAAGCCTGGTTGAGTTGATGATGTTTGATATCTTAAAAATCTACCTTCATGAAAACATGAGCTTTAGAGGCATAGGAGAAAGGATGTATTTTCTCTATTTTGTTGGTAATGCAATAATTAAAGCCATATATTCTTATAGCGAAGGTGAAACGTGGCAACAGTTTAAAAAACTATTTAACGAAAGTATGAGTCGGGGAATACAAACAGATAGTTTACCTAAATTAATAGAATTTCTTGGTCAAATTCAAAACAAATACCCTCAATTAAAAGTAGAGGAAATACAATATCGCTATCGTTCTTCTGTCCCTGTAACCAGAGTAATGCACTCTTGACTAAATTTTCGCTTTATATTTGAAGATCCTTTAAGTGGAGTTATCGGTACTTCACTTTTAGAGAATAAGTTTGGCTATACAATTCTGATAGTTTCACACAAAATAATATAGTAATTTCAATGATGAATAACAAATTTGATTCGTGTATTCAAAATAATTCTATGGCATCAGAATATGGATTAACAGCATTATCCGTTCAAAATTTTGAACCTATACGAAGTGGAACCGATTGTCTTTATGCTATGACCTCACGTTTATGGGGTTCTCCTCCTTATGACGAAGCAAAGAGCTTTGAAGAGAATATGGAGCAAATAATGGAAGATATGTGTAATTTTCTTGATGTTGCTAGGGAACAACGACTGGATGGATATGTTTTAGAACTTCCTGGTTCTGGCTTTGGAGAGAATCTTGGGACGTTAGCATACTCTCTACACCGTATATTGTATTGCTTAAGTGAACACGATCCAGTGGGCGAGCATTGTCTAAATCAACCCGTCGAAGATTTAGCTTGGTCGTTTGCCTTTGGAGGAGACAAAATTTTTGTTAATACTTTTGCACCTTTCTATCCAGAAGGACATAGTCGTTACGGTTTTGGTTCGTCTTCTACATGGATAATGTTTCAGCCACGTCATTCCTTCGGTCGAGTAGCTAAAATAGGTGAAACAGCTTTGCCTCCTCATATTCGCTTACGTATTCGAGAAGACCACGCATCTCACAATCGTGCTTACGATCCTAAATTAAGTGCTATACCTTATGAGGCATATCGGTGTATTCGTCCTTTATGCTTAGGTGACTCCGAAGTGCGCTGGTGGGAAACAACTCTTTGATTTCTTAGAACAATACTCAATCAATTCTAATAATGGAAAAGCACGAAGATTGTAATTCCGAAGATTTGCTCAACCATGATTCATTCATGATCCTTACTAGTCAATTAGCATCTGCAAGAATTTCACCGACGAAGCTCAAAGCTCTTGTTTTAAAGTCAGGATTTACCATTGAAAGCTGGATCAAACCCAATGGAGGCATTAATAGTCTTGATATTTTTGGTTGTGCATCCAGTAGGGGGAGGTATCAGCTTTCTCTAGATGCTATTGGCAGCGTTTTTTTTGATGGACGTAAGCCTCGTAAATGGATGATGGTAGAAAATTTTGTTGATTTTCCTGTTACAGAGTTAACTTTAGAATTTTTGATATGCCCGTTTCGAGGGAATTCCCAGACAACATTAGTTTCTTATGTTACTGATCGCTCTGATGCTAATTGTGAATTTGCTGTCAAAGAAGATGGATGTCATGGTCTGACAATTACGATTGGCGATCAACATCTAGCATCAGGCATCAACATGGATTATTCTCAATGGCAGCGTATAGCAATAACTTGGGAGTCTAAAACTGGGCAAATAGAAATTTATAAAGATGATGGTTCAAAGGTAATTGCTGTAGAGGGAAAGAACGACGGGACAATAGTTCCTTTTGGTTCTCCAGTATTTGTTGGGACACTTGCTCCTAATACCCAGCTTGCTAGTGGAGGTTTTCTTGTATTTGGTCAAGGGCAAACACGACCTGGTGATGTTCTAGGATTTCCGATGCCAGAGGGATTTGTCGGAGGATTTAGTGAGGTGAGATTGTGGCGATGTATACTTAACCAAACTACGTTAAATACTCTTAAAGGGTGTTGGCTTACTGGAGATGAGCCAGGACTAGTAGGTTGCTGGCGTTTTACTGGTCTAGCTTTGAGTACTGGCGAGTGTCGTAATATTTGCCAAACTGGTAACGATGGAGTGTTAGGAGGTTTTCGCTCTGATTTAGGGGTAAAAGATATTTTAGGATATCGAGTATTGGGCGTGGCTGGGCAGTTAGCATATTTATCTACAGCAGTAGTCCCAGCAGGTAAATGGTGTCATTTAACAATGGTTGTACCTGAAGGATCTCTCAATACAGCTAATCCACAGTTATTTATTAATAGTCAGCAAGTAATTACCAGCCAGGTAGATAGTCAAGATATTTCTCTACTGGAGATTGGTCAAGGTGGAATTGGTTCTTGTGGGGATAGTGAATTGGATGCCTTAAAATTATGGAATATACCTCTTTCTGAAACGGCTTTAAAGCATAATTATCTGCATCATTACCCCTTAGATGCTAAAGGTTTATTTGCTCTTTATGATGGGGCAGGCATTAAAGGGGAAAAAATATACAATAGGCTAAGTCAAGATTTAGACTTAGTAATTAAAGGTTCTTTAAAAGCCATACCATCAACTAGCCCAATTGCTAAGAGTCAAACTTAAGTTATGGGATATCCTTTTATGTCAAAACTAATCGAAATTCGTTTCTGTTCTCCTAAGTTTGGATCAACATTATGAGGAAGCCAAGATGGAAACAAGAGCAATCGACCTGGTAAAGGCTCAAAGGGAACTATAAAATTACTAAAAGAAGTGTCTTTGGCAAAACGAGGGCGTAGCATCCTAACATCAGCACGAGGATCGTGAAAATTTAAATTTCCTGAATTCGGAGATGTTTGTAAATAGTAGACACCACTAAATAAAGAATCAGGATGACGATGTAAATGATTATGAGCAAATTGAGAATTAAGAATACACCACATGGTTTTGATGCGATACTTTTCAGTCTTGAGATCTAACTGTAAATCTTGGGCTATTACATTCTCAATGAATTCTTCTATTTGCTTTTGCAAAGGGGTAAAAGCTGGCTCATTATGTAACTGATCGGGACTGTGCCATCCTAGTACATTGGAACGTTTTAATCCTGGGTCGTTTTTATACAATTGAATTATGTATTCAAGCATCGCTTGATTATGAACCGAAAAATTTTCCAGTTGAGATGCCCAGACTGGGGTAGGAAAAAGTTCATATCGTTTAAGCTGGTTCTCATCGCTACTCATTTTTCAAACATTGCCTCAAAACTAATACTAATTGTTTCATGAATAAGAGCAGCATTTGCAGAAACGTTAGGTCGTTCGAGTAGATTATCGTGATGACCATTCCCCAGGATTTTTTGGAAACTATGGCGACTTGCTTCTTGCCAGTTTTGCATATTACTAGCGTTGAAATTATTTTCAGTAGTAGTAATTAATGTAATAGGAGCAGCAATAGTACCGCTGTCCTGACCATTACTATAAACTCTAGCAAAGGTACGAATACGTTCTTCCCAGCGTTGCCGTCCTTCCGATTCAGGATATAGTTCGTCAAAACGAGGATTGTCTAAATAATGAGTCACTATTTGCTCAATATAAACTTCACTATAGGCTGGGGATAAAGTGCGCCAGATACTATCTAAAATTAATAAATGGGCTACTTTAGTTTTTTCTGCTTCTAGATATTGAGCGACACTAAAAGCTAGACTAGCCCCAGCAGAGTAACCAATTAGGGCAAAAGGTCGATCTTCTGCAATAGACTTAATTGCCCTAGCATATTGTTGAATTCGGTCTTCTGTCAATAAAAAATCAAATGCATACACACTATAGCTGGATGACAACTCTTGAGCTAAGTCTAAAAAGCTCCAGGTACTCGTACTAATAGGGGGAAAACAGAATAACAGTGGATACCCTTTATGATTGAGCAAATGAAGATTTTTTGCTGAAAATTTTTGTTGTAAGGTATATTCTGCTTCAATTACCTTAGCTTGGGCGGCGATAGTTTGAGCTTCATAAACCTGGCTAACCGAAAATGAAATATCAAAATATTGAGAGATTTTACTTGCTAGTACTGCTGTTTTAAGACTATGACCCCCCGCATCAAAAAAGTTATCATCAATGCCAATATTGGAGTTAGATAGAACTTCATGCCAAATGCGAAGAAGAATTTGTTCCGTCTTTGTCCTGGGTTTTTGGGTTAATTTATCAGTATTGCTAGCAATATTTTCGATCTGTTTAGGATTAGGTAATTGACGTTTATCTATTTTGCCATTGAGATTGCGGGGTAAATTTCCTATCTGATATATTTTCGCTGGCACCATTGCGGTGGGGAGTTCTACTGTCAACCATTCATGTAAAAGCTTTACTGAAAGTTCTTTCACTGTACTGAGAGGAGTAACATAGCCGATTAGTTCCAGATGTTCTTCCCCATCCTGAAAAGGAAGAATCACCGCTTCTCTTACTCCTGGATAGGTTCTCATTCGTTGTTCAATCTCTTCTAATTCAATACGTACACCACGAATCTTTAACTGATTATCGCAGCGACCACTATAAACGATAGATCCATCTGTCCTACGGTAGGCTAAATCACCAGTGCGATACATCAGTTTACCTGAGAAAAAAGGATCTGGGATAAAAGCTTGAGCAGTTTTTTCTGGATTACCCAAATATTCTATTCCCAAACCTTCCCCCGCTAGATATAGCTCGCCAATTGCTCCTAAAACTTGTGGATTTAAGCGGTCGTTTAATATATATGCTCGAATGTTAGGTAACGGTTTGCCAATGGGAGGAAACGAATCCAATTGCCAATCTTCCTTTTTTATCTGATGGCATAGGGCAATATCAGTACATTCAGTAGGACCATAAATATTTACTAACTCGGCACGGCAGTTAGTATGAGTTAACCAAAGGCGCAATCTTGTCATAATTGGAGGTTCTCCCCCTAAAGCTAATAATTTTAGGCTTTGAAGCTCGCTATACTTATTTGCGCGAGCTAACTCTAACACTGGATAAAACATACTAGGAACACCAGGGTTAAGAATATTAATCTGATGGTGTGAGATCGCTTGCAGTAATGCTTGAGGATCGAAGGGTTTGTTTTGGAAAAGGATTAATTTTCCTCCAAATAATAGTGGTGCTAAATAATTTTTAATCGAAGCATCAAAATTTGAGGAAATAACTTGTATTAAATTAGTATCAGAATTGATATTCCCTAAATCCTGATACCAATAGAGTAAATTAATTAAAGATCTAGTTTTGACTTTTACTCCTTTAGGACGTCCTGTAGATCCAGAGGTAAAAATAATATAAGCTGGAGCATCAGGATGACTACCTTTGGGAGATGGTAGCTTATCCAAAGTTTCCAGAAATCGCTGGTCAACTTGCATCTTCAATGGCTTAACATTCGATGTCAAATTATTTGCCGATTGTGCTGTGTGTAGCAAAACATCATAGCTGTAACGACCAAGAGTAGAAGTTTCAGGTAGATGTAGTGGGGTGATATCAACTTGCTGAATACGAGCTTGATGAGCTTGCCAATCTCGCCAAAAATCACAATGTACGAATAAACTATCTTCTACGGCTTCACTACCTACCGTATTGATAAAAACTTTACGCTGTGATGGATTCCAAATATGCGAGCAAAAAATTATACCGCCATTGTTTAGTTGAGCTAGACTAGCTGTTAAAATTTGACGGAGATAGTTAAGACCAGGAAAACTTTGGACGACGCTTGCTATTACAATCACGTCAAATTGGGTAAAGTCCAAACTTTCTAACTCGTGAGCAGCAAGTTGCAAAAGATGGACATTAGTTAGTCGATTTTTCTCTGCCAACTTTTGAGACCAAGTTAATGCACTAGATGCCAAATCAATACCAACATATTCACCTACTTGTGGTGCAAGGCGACGCATTGTTAAGCCCGAGCCACAACCTATATCTAGTAAACGTATATTGGAGTTGAGATATGGTTTTAACTTGTACTCTATGTTATCGAGATATTCGCCTATTTCTACCTCTGTTAAAACTAGTCCTCCCAGACCATGACGCCAACCGCTAGCTTCAATAGCAGTCGTAGCAGTCGTAGCAGTATAGTCCCAAACTTCTGGACTCATACGGGGTGATTCTGCTTCTGCTTCCGCCATAATATTATGGCTATCCAAGCATAAGATTGTCTTTACTGACGAACACTCATATTGCAGACTATTAAGACGACCAATGTAGTTGCTTATACCTATCAATAAACGACATGAAGTTTGGTCAATCATATCCCGCAAACGACTGTCAGGCAAATCTGTATTCAAGGGCAGATAAACTGCTCCAGCTTTAAGAGTGCCTAGTAAGGTTACAACTAGCCAAAAATCACACCCGAAGAAGGCACCAACACAATCACCTTGTTTTAGTCCATTGAATTGGATAAAGCGAGCAATGCGATCGGAGTATAAATCTAGTTCGGCATAGGTTATGTTCCTGTCTCGATCTACAATGGCGATCGCTTGAGAATTTTTTTGAACTTGGTGTCGAAATAATTCACCAATATTTGCCGTAGCTGGGAAACTTTTGGTTGTGTCATTGTAACGGTATATTAAGGTAGATATAGAATCTGCATCATCTCCCCGCCCTAAGTCCCCCAGTTGAATATCACCAATCTTCATCATTGTTTCTCTTGAAGTACTACATGATTAGCCAATTGTTCGAGCATATTTAATAACCGATGACAGGTTTGCGACCGCAAGCAACTAGTACGATATTCCAAACTTAATAGTAAATTTTCATCCCGTTGATTCACGAATAATGTTAGATCGAATTTTGCCGTATCAAAAAATATTTGCTCTAATTGCCTTGAATCGAGCAGCGAATCTGTTTGGTTAGTTGGCATTACTTCCTCAAAACTTTGAAAAGCAAATAATACGTTGAATAGTGGCTGGCGGTCAGGACGCCGAGATGGGTTTAGTTGGCGAATTATTTCATCCAAAGGAGCTGCTTGATGATTTAGTGCTTCAGCAGTAATTTGAGCAATCGTACCAGCCAATAGGGCGAAGGTCATTGAGTCGGTAATTTGAACCCGAATCGGTAAGATGTTCACCATTAAACCTACGAGACGTTCTAATTGTGGGTGAGTACGTCCAGCAGCCCCCATACCTACACAAATATCAAACTGTTTTGTAAGTTTGAACAGTAATAGCAAAAACAGCGACAAAATTAGACTGGCTAATGTTATGCCATAATTTTGAGCCAGCTCCTCTAAATCTTTTACTAAGGATGCAGAAATTATTCGCTGAACGGTGCTACCGTGAAACTGTTTCGTCTCGTCTTCAGAATCAATTGGAAGAGTAAGTTCTGGCGGTACATTAGCTAATTGTTTTAACCAGTATGCAATAGATGGTTCATAATTTTGCTTAGTATGCCAGACTGCATAGTCTTTGTATTGTAGTAATACAGGCGGTAGTTTGGGATAAGAACCATCACATAATTGTTTATAAGCCTGATTAATTTCATCAAACAATATCATCAAAGACCAACCATCTATTACCAAGTGATGAAAGGTAAGTAACAACCTCCATGTATTACCAGGCAATTTCAGAACGACCAATCTCAACAATGGTGGTGCTTCAAGCTGAAAAGTTATGTTAGCTTCGCAAGTTGTTAAAGTTTCTGCTTGGATAATTGCATCAGATGCTCCAGTTAAGTCATGTACTGTAGGAAAAATGGAAATTTCTTCTGGAGATAATATAAATTGTTTTGGTTCGCCATCAACTGTCATAAATCCAGTACGCAAAGCTTCATGACGATGAACTATTAACGTCAGAGCTTCTGCTAATCTAAGGATATCTACACTGGAGACATCCCAAACTAAAGGCACGTTATAGGCTTTAGAACCAGCTTCCATTTGACAGAGAAGCCACAGGCGTTTTTGGGCATGAGATAAAGGATAATCGGGTCGATCTTCAACTTGCGGAATTAGGTTTAAGGGGGTAGTTTTTTTCTCTTGGATCAAAACTGCGATCTCTCGAACACATCGCCGATTGTAAATATCTGCAATTGAAAGATTGATACTCAAATGTTTGTGAATGCGACCAGTAATCTGGGCCGCTTTGAGGCTATGACCGCCAAGCAAGAAAAAGTCATCAGTAATACTTTGGACCTGTGTTCCTAATACTTCTTGCCAAATCTCTAAGACAATTGATTCAATTTTATTAGTTGGAGGAACAATCTTAGTTGTAGACTGCTGCTCTAAAATCATTGTTTCCAAGACTTTGAGGTCAATCTTTCCATTTTGATTATGTGGTAAGCGATCGAGTACTCGGATTTGGTTGGGTATCATGTAATCTGGCAAACGCTCAGTTAAAAAAGTGCGTGCCATCTTACTATCTACTTCATCGTCTGTAGCAATGAAAGCAACTAAAGCAGTATCCATTTTGTTTTTCTGCGCGATGACTGCTGCCTCTTTTACTCCTGTTAAATGTAATAAAGTTGCACTTATTTCCCCAAGTTCAACGCGATAACCACGAATCTTGATCTGCTCATCAGAACGACCAACAAATAAGAGCCATCCCTCTGGTGAGATATACCCTAAATCACCAGTGCGATAAACACGTTCGTTTGGATACAAGGGATCGGCAAGAAAACTTCTTTTGGTAAGTTCAGGTTGATTCAGATAACCTTTCGCTAGACCAGCTCCAGCGACGTAAATATCCCCTATCGTATTTGGTAGAACGGGTTCTTGCTTTTCATTTAAAACATAGACACGTGTATTAGGTAAAGGATAGCCAATGGGAACTTTTCCCTCAACTGAAGTAAATTTTGAGGTAATGGGAAAATAAGTACTATCCGTACAATTTTCTGCGGGGCCATACATATTAGTTACAGTTAAATGGCTGCTAGCTTTATGGGCATACAAACGTTCTATTAAAGCAGGATGAACGGCTTCGCCACCTGTAACAATATGTTTGAGGGATGGTGGTGGATCTTCAGCTAAACCGCGATCAATAAGTGCCAGTAAAAAAGGCGTAACTACATTGATAATCTCAATATCGTGGTCGCGTATATATTTGAGAAAAAGAGCAGGATCGCTGCGGATAATATCGTTGACAATATGAATTTCATTACCAGTAATCAGACAAGAAAGACATTGTTGAATAGCTGCATCAAAGATGAAGGAAGCTGATAATAATTCACGTACTTGGTTTCCCAATGGCTTATATAAAATTTGCTCTAAAGCGTAAATAAGATTGGTAACAGCATGTCGCTGAATCGATACACCTTTAGGCTCTCCTGTAGAACCAGAAGTATAAACTATATATGCCAGTTCATTGGGATCTATATTTGATGTTAGTGATAAGTCATCAACTTTTTGCTGTGTAAGTCTAACAATATCAACAATTATTGATGCTGATTTTGGAACCTGAAATTTTGTTTCGTTAGTCACCAGCAACAGTTTAACCTCACTATCTTGGAGCATATAACTCAGCCGTGCTTCTGGTGCTGTCGGATCGAAAACAACAAAAGCTCCTCCAGCCTTTAAGATAGCTGCCATCGCTAACGGTATCCATTGACTACGGGGTAAAAATAAACCTATAACAACACCAGGTTTAACTCCATAATGAGTTTGCAATATAGAAGAAATATGTCGAACAGACGAGGCTATTTCAGCAAAATTTAATTTGACTTGCCCAGCAATTATTCCATATTGATTTGGTGTAGTGTTGGCACGAGAAATGATTTCAGTTTCAAGTCCATTTAAAGATATAGTCAGAGGCGAGCCGATTAGGATAGAACGCTTTGAATGATTTTCCTCGATTTCAACGTTTGACATAACAATTATTTTTAGTAACGAAGCCATCAAGTTGATGAGTTTTACAATATTCCTTGAGATCGCTAGTACGATTGATGAAACCGCGCCCATTAAAATTCAAAGAAGTATTGCACATAACGCCGTAGCCAGTAAGTTCTTTAAAAGCACGAAGTAAACAGTATAAATTGGGATTTTGTTGCTCATTTACTGTCTGAGTGCGTGTACTACCATCCACATGAGTAATAGCTTTAAGAGCCTCCGTTTTTACCCTATGAAAAAAGAGCATATAGGGACTAGGAGTATGACAGTCAAAATATAAAGAAGCATCTTCTTCTAAGCAAATAGGAGCAATAGGACGATAGTTTTCGCGTTGCTTAATCGCGTTCAAACGATTTTGAGTTTCTTGAGTGAAAGGAGCAGCTAATATTGAACGATTGCCCAAAGCTCGTGGTCCAATCTCACAGAGACCTTGAGCCCAACCAATGATCCCACCATCTCGAATAAATGCGGCTATCCAACTATAGTCCAGGGGTATAACTTTAAAGTCATCATCCTCCTTACCATCATCATCATCAATGAATTTTTGACCTGCATAAACATTCCATTCAATCTTTGCGTTACCAGTAAAATGATGTTGTGCGTCGATTGCAGTACCAATTCCTGACCCTGTGTCGTTTGTACAGGGTGGTACAAAAACTTCCTTAAATAAACCACTATTTTCCCACTTGGTATTCCATTCACAATTTAATCCACAACCTCCAGCTATGATCAGTGGATAATTTTTAGTTAAATGTTCACGAGCAAAAAGGTGAAACCGCTCAAAAATAGCATCTGAATATTTTCCTGCAAGCTGCTTGAAAGCATTATTGGTAACGCCAATATTATAGAATGGTGAATCTTGAAAATCTTCTTTTTGCGTAGACAGTAAGATACCATCACGAGCTAACAAATAATCAATCACTTTCTTTTCTTCAGAAGTTGGCAGCGATCGATCTGAAAAAGCTGCTAAAGCCATTAATTTACCAGGATCGCTGAAGCGAAAGTGACTTTTAATTGGTGGAAAAGTAGGATCTGCTATTCTAAACAAAAAAGCATACTTGTTACCAGGGTCGGTGAGTACACGTCCCAAATGAGTTATATTTACATTTTCATCGATTAAATAAAAATCCCCCAAGTTTCCTTCCCATACTAAACAGTAGACAGGTTGTCCTTGAGGAAAGGGGGATAGACCGTAAGCACAATATATATGCGATCGCTCATGAGTGGAAGTATATAGATGTATCGACTTGCCAAAAAATTTTTGAGTAGTACAGTCTGCTTTCTGAAGCCCATAATATCCAGCATGAGAAGCTTTTTCTACAGAATGCCAACCCTTGACCCAACCACCGATTGCAACGATATCAGGCAGATCGTTGAGTAGTGTAGCAGCCTCTACTATTGTTGTTGGTGTAATAGATTCGTAACGAGGAAAAGAATCTTTCTCTGCCTCAAGTGAGAACAATAAACTACCATTTTTAATTGCAGTAATTTGTCCGTCATGACCTGGTTTTAGTGCCAATATAGAGCACAAAGGTTGACTCATAAAAAAATGTAAAAGTATATATGTTTTATTCTATGGGAATACGTATCCGTTTAATATAGGATAATTAAACTATTTCATACAATTGTTTAATTCAGCATTCTCATATTTATAAAACTTCATTAATTTAAAGTTTGGGATGAAATAAATGGTACAGGAAAAAATACAATTACAAATGCTTAAGGACATAACAAATAAGTATGGTATTGAGATACATTTATTTAAAGATAATCCCATCATCCATTTGCAAAAAGGTAACTATCAGAAATTTATACATGGTTTTCAGTTTGAATTAAATTCTGATTCAGTGTCAACTATTTGCAAAGACAAAGGTGCAATTTCAATCATTCTCGATTTTCATCAAATTCCTCATGTAGAGCATCGAACTTTTTCTCTGTCTTCTCAAAAAACTTCGATTAATGAGAGTCTATGGACATCAATACAAAATTTTGCTCAAAAGTATAATTTTGATGTTGTTTGTAAACCTAATAATGGTTTTTCTGGACAAGACGTATATCATGCTCACTCTCAAAGAGAACTAGAGAAAACCGTACATAAGTTACTTTCTATTTATAGTGAATTTTGTATTTCTCCTTTTTATAAGGCCGAATTTGAATATCGTGTAATTGTAATAAACGATCGACCAGAATTAATTTGGTGTAAAGAATGCCTTGCTCTAGTTGGTGATGGTCATTCTAGATTGAAAACATTATTTTCAAACTATATATCATTATTAGACACTCAGAAGATCGCTAAACTTTTTAAGGATTTTGACCATTCTATTTTGACATCTGATCGAGTTCTAGCTTATGGAGAAAAGTTTAACTTGAAATGGAAACATAATGAGGCTCTAGGTTCCACAGTAAGTCTACATAATAATATTGACCAAGATAAGAAAGATAAGATTAGCAATCTTGCATTGCTAACAGCGCGTAAACTTAACCTTTTTTTTGCTTCAATTGATATTTTGGACTGTAATGATGAATTTAAAGTCCTAGAAGCACATACGGCTGTTACTATGGGTCCTGTGATTAGAAATTGTGGTGAAGAAGGATATCAAAAAACTAAAGAAGTTTATGATAAAGTCGTCCGCTATATGTTTGATATAGATTAAGAGTCAAGTACTTTCCTAATCAATCACAGCAGTAATATTTTATCAATATTTTATTTGATGTCTTTATTCTCAAGCTCATAAGTTAAGATGTCAGATTGGAATGACTCCAATCTAATGATTTCATTTGATTATCTTGTTTGTTTTTAAGACAGGTTTGATGCAAAAAATAACCATCATTTAAGACTATCCTTAGTCCTTAAGCGTAATAATGGGAAGCTTCTTTGTTCTCGATGGATTCTTTAAAATAGTTTTAATAACACCATTTTTATCAATAAATTCAGTTTGCTTCACTAAATATTTTCCAAATTGCTTCTTAATATTTAGATAACCCAGAGATAAATCTTGTTTAGCGAAGTTTATTTGATGACCACACTCAATTCGATTGATTATTTTAGTTACAAGTTCAGTACCAAAATAAGTTAATTTCATATTAATAGAATGAATAGTATCATCAGGTTGAGCATCAATTCTCGCTTGAGCAACAATATCGCCACCATCAATTTCAGATGCTAATTTATGGATAGTAACACCTATATTGTAAATATCCCAATTTAGTAATGCCCACTCAGTACATGCGGCACCTCGGTAATAAGGGCTTAGTCCCCAATGCAGATTTAATCCTAAATTTACATTATTAATAATTTCAGGCTTCACAATTGAAGTGCCATGCACTAATAGTAAATCAGGGTGAGTTTCTCTGATTTTTTGACAGACTGTAGGAGAATTGACACTCTTAACTACCATAATTGGAATATCCTTATTGAGGTTTTTCCAACTATTAGAAAAAAGCTGATCGTATAAATTAGATTTCCATGTTTTTAATAAGAATCTATCTAATAGTGTCCTGGCTGCACCGAATAATCCTTTGAATTTGATTAAGCCGATTAAAAATTGTGATGAGGATGGCTTTTCGATAACAACAAGGTCTACTTTATGAGTTTCATTGATTTTGTTAACAAAATAAACTGTTACTGGCTGTTTTCTGATAAAACAAACAATGCTCATTTAGATTCTACTTCGTTCCATGTAGATGGGAAATATGAATCCACAGCAAAAGACCCTGAACTGGGGGTGATTGAAGTTACTTACGGATATTCGAGAGACCATCGACCAGATTTGAGGCAGTTTGTGATGAATTTGATATGTGTTGGCGATGGAGATATCCCAGTGCTGATGGAAATAGCCTCAGGAAACCAATCAGATAAAGCAAGATTTGCTGGGTTGCTGGGTGACTTTAAACAACAATGGACATTTGAAGGACTGTGCATAGCAGATGGCGCACTGTATAGCGTAGACAATATAAATGCTATGAACAATTTACAGTGGCTCACGAGAGTCCCCCTGAGTATCAAAGAAGCATCAACCTTGGTAAATAATGAAGTTGAACTAAAACCAAGTACTGTTAAAGGCTATAAGCTAGAAGAATCAAGCAGCGAGTATGGGGGAGTGTCACAACGTTGGCTACTGATTGAAAGTAAACAAAGACGGAAATCGGACTTGACACGACTGGCAAAAAAGATTGAGCAACACCAGCAAAAATCTCAACAGGCACTGAAGAAGTTATCAGCCCAGGAATTTGCCTGTCCTAAAGGATACCGCTCCGCATATATTGCAGATGCTATCAGCGCGGCACAAAAATTATCGAAGAAATTAAACTGGCATGAACTTTCAGATATTCAGACAGTTGAAAAACGCCACTATGGCAAAGCGGGTAAACCAAGTAAAGATGATGTACCAAATCGCATTAATTATCGAGTTACGGCGATAGTTAACCCAATAGAAAGTGAAATATCAGCTCAAAATATCCGTTGCGGTCGATTCATTTTAGCGACCAATATTCTCGATTCAGAAAAGTTAAGTCCAGATGAAGCTTTACGTGAATACAAAGCACAACAAGGTGTGGAGCGTGGGTTCCGTTTCCTGAAAGACCCTCTTTTCTTTGCGTCCAGTGTATTTCTCAAGTCACCCAAACGCCTTGCTGCTTTGGGAATGATTATGTCTTTGAGTCTGTTGGTTTACAACTTAGGTCAGCGTCAACTGCGACAGGCTTTGGCTCAAAAGGCACAAACAATTCCTAATCAATTAGGAAAACCAACTGCTACTCCTACACTTCGCTGGGTGTTTCAATGTTTCATAGCAGTTCATCTAGTCGTTTTCCAAGGTGTTCAAGAAGTTGTGAATTTAACAGATGAGCGACAGCATATCTTAAAGTTTTTCAGCAAGACTTGTCGCCGCTATTATCTTCTCCCTGAGCCAGATTCTTAATTAGGGCTTACTGAAAAAGTCTGAGTGAAACAGAAAAGAAAGTGGAATTAAAAAGAGTAAGCGAAAAAATCGGCAGTATTAGAGAGTTTAGCCATAATACGTCCTAAGCTGAAGCGACGCTTTGCCTGACCAAACTTACCTTCAATCGCATTTCGGAATCTTTCATCTTCTCGTTGTTGCTTAATCATGCCTGGTTGTGGGTTAAGAGGAGGTCTTCCCAAAGCAGGGGCACTGATTCTGATGTTCCGTTCTTTACAGAATGCTCTGTTAGCCCTTGTACGATAAATTCGGTCGACATGAACCGATTCAGGATAGCAACCAAATCTTTGCCGATATTGCTCTATTTGTGATTGAAAGTCCCCTGATTCATTAAAATTATCCCAACTGAGGCGATCGAGAAAACAACAACCATCAACATAACTGACAGAAAGTTTTGCTCCGAATTCAACAGGAGTGCCAGCTTTACCTCGTACAATAGGACGTATATGAGGTTGAGTCAGACTAACTATTCGGTCATCAATGCGACGCGAACGGCTGCTGTACATAGATTGCTGTTGCCTGAATAGTTCATTAATAATTAACAACATACGATAACTGTGTCCCTTGAGTTGGGATAAGTTTGCGCCTTCGCTGATGAGAGTATCGATGTGGCATAAATTCCGCCGTAGATAAGCTAACTGTTTGCGTAATGCTTTTCGACGTTTTTTATGACGAGGGCGACGCTGCTTGGTAATTTCTAAATAGTCTTTTCTCGCTTTTTGGCGGTAAGTTCTGGGTTTCCTCTCAAATTTATCTTCAACTTGTTCGTATAATCTATCCAATATTTTCTCTGTGTGTTCTCTAGCTTGATTCAACAGTTTAATATCGGTAGGATAACTGATATCTGCGGGAGTACAAGTAGCATCGAGAATCAATTTTCCTTGATTTTTAACAGATGACGGCTCACTTTCTTTTGATAGTTTTACCCATCGATTCTCTTGAGATAATCTGCCTCCAAATGGCAGCTCAAAGTTTTCTACTTTTTTCTGAACCTCGTTTGTATTTCTGTACATTTCAACTGACAGGTGCAAGGTTTTTTAGTGATTATCTCAATTTTCCTTGGATTTGAATAGTCCCCAACCACCTTCAACTTTATTTATTGCAATCGTTCCCAACCTTTTCAGTTAACCCTAATTATTTTATGACGATGCTAACAGCGGAATGTGGGTTTGAACTAGGCAGAGGAATTTTGTTGAAATAAGTAGTAAATCCGAAACCCAAAGCGGATAAATAAATTGAGTAACTTTTATTTAACTTTTATTTGAATTATTATTGACTAATATTAATAAGATTTTTTCTAATTCCAAACTTATTCCCACAGTTGCAGCACCTAATCCAAAAAAAATTGCATACAAAGCATATTCTTTATGTCCTGTGATTACTGCAATAATAACTGAAATTGCCGTTATAAAAATAACGTAAATAGAAATCTTAAAAGATGAAGAATAAAAATCTAATTTGTCCATTTCAGATCCAAAATAATTTTATATTAATTCTTTCTCTAATCTTAATTTTAAATAAAGTCAAATTAAATTTTGTTTTGATAAAAAATACAAAAATATATTAAAAGTTAGTAAGCTATTACTTGACTATCAGTACGATCATCGCAGTTACCTATCAAGCTAACACCCTGTTAAAATAATATTAATAATAATATGACTTTTTTGTGAAAAATATTTAATAATTTGCTATCGAATTAACAATTTTTGAATCTCGATTTTCTGAAATAGCAAAGTACGTAATAGAGTCATAGGTTAAATCTTTATAATGAGCAACAGAATCAATTAAAAGTCTTTTCTATTTAATTTTTGCCTTGACAAGATACAATTGAGTGCTTGTATACTTAATATCTTACTAATTTAGATGCAACATAGCAATAAAGAACAAGACATAATCTTATCTTTACGTTTACGGGGTGAAACACTATTAGAACAGATTAAAAATGAAAGATCTGAAGTGAGTACTTGGCGAAATTGGCTCTATCTATATGAATTTACTAAAGTTGAAGACGATCCTTATATATGGTTGTCCTGTATTTTGGCATTACAAGCTGTATCTTTAGGAAATTATGGTGTAGGTGCGGTCATTACTGATGTACAAGGTCGAGTAGTTGCTGAGGGACAAAACAAATTACTGAAGCCTTACTTACGTACAGATCGTCATGCTGAAATGATGGCTCTTGATATATTTGAGGATAGTCTTCCTAATCTCAAGCAAGTTACTGACTTCAGTCTCTATACTTCTTTAGAATGTTGTCCCATGTGTACGGTACGTCTAATTAACACAGGTATACGTAGGGTATTATTTGCTGCCGAAGATCCTGAATGTGGAATGGTAAGTCAATGGAACAAACTACCTCCTTTTTGGCAGCAAATGGCTAAACGCCGAGAACCACCCCAGTTTTTTGGTAGACCCTCATGTAATCCTGAACTAATTAATGCAGCAGGTAAAATTTTTGCTTTGACCGAGAGTGAGTTAAGCAATATTATTGCTCAACGCTAGCTAAGTTTTCTATGCTTGGGCGCAGATCTCTATCCACCTTTTCTTTGAGCCACTTGCCATAAGTTAAACATTTAGCGATGGCTTCTAGATCGGGTTGAGGATTAAGATAAAACTCTAACAATTGACGTACTGTTTCACGTTGCTCTGGATAGTAACGACACAAACAATCATAGCAATAATAGAGACTACCAGTGTAACGTCTTTCCTGTTCCATTATTAATTCAAACCCAACACGAATCATACGCTTAACTGCTGCTTGAGCTTTGTATACATCTAGATCTTTCTGACCCAAAACCATAGCCGATAGCAATGCTAATTCTCTTTCCAGTCCCAGATAATTACAACACATTTCTGGTCCTGGTTTAAAATTAGGCAACAGAGATTGGACATTAATGCCTGCAATACATAAGGATTGTGTCTTAATCGTAGTTGCTAAAGTTGGATTTCGTTTGAGAAAATCTTTATGCCAAGTAGCATAACCAAAATCGATTTTAGTAATATATTCAGGATACTTACTTAGAATCATTGATGAAGCCTCTGATTCCCAATCTGGTGTACACCACCAAATAAATGGTTGTTTATCTGTTGGCTGAACTAATGCAAAAGTATCTAAATCGGAAAAATTTCGTACAGATGTGCCATGAACTACAGAACCACGTACATAGACACTGTGTAAATTTTGTCCAAATCTTTGTTGATAAACAGTAACCACTTCATCAATCAAAGGATGTACGGATTCTGGTACATTATCCATACTAGCTGGATTAATAACAGTGCCGTCAGCAGCTTGAGAGAAAAAACGTCCGTGAGGTTTAATTTGACGAGTTACAATTTTACTGCTGCCTAAATCTTTTTGTTCATTCTCTCTCATGGTGTATTGGCAATAATTGCTTGTTTTAAAATTTGAGAGGAAAAATCTTCCCTTCCTCTATAGGTATTTTCTTTTGCTGAAAGACCTTCAGAAGTTAAACCAAGATATACTTTCATGCCTTCACTTTTCTTTTTATTAGCTAAAGTATATACATCTGTCAATTTAGGTGGTTGATAATTGTCCAAGGATTTTGCTAAATTCGCCCAAGGAGTTTTTTCAGCAACATACATAGGGTTGAGGCGAATGGTGAAGGGAATATTCCGTCGATTACAGCTTTCTGCTACATAATCAATAGAACGCTCGGCTTCAACAATCGCTTCGGCATCAGTCATGTATGGACTAGGTTTAAAAAGTACATAAGTAGTTAGTTCACAGTCAAATTTGGCAATCTTATCCAAACCCAACTGAAAAGACTCTAATGGTTCTCGTTTACCTAAGATTTCCTCTCGAATGTGTTCATCTAAACTTTCAAAACCAGTAAGGATGTCAATCCTTTTACTGGTAATTGTTTTCAGTTGCTGAAGTCTGTTTACATCCAGAAACTCCAGACGAGTCTCAATAACCAATTTGGCAAGACGCGGTAAGCAATTCACAGCAGCAATAATATCAAATAGTGCTTCTGTGGGAAAGGTACGTTCGTCAAATACCGATCCTTCATTAGCAATAGTGAATCTATCAAGGGAACTTAAGGAATGCTTCATTTCGCTAATGACATACTCAAATTGAGCTAGGATACTCTCTGTGCCAATCCAAGTGCGAGACGACTTGTAAGGCAAAGCGCAGAATTTACACTGATATTGACAACGTTTAGTATTAAAAAGAATGGCAAGATCTTGCTCCCCTAAAAAATTACGATGTAGAAAAAAATGGGGGCGATTAAGATTAGAGGTACTATTACCCATCTGTTTAGATGGACCATAGGTCCTATAAAATTGTTCGACTTTTTTGGACAAAAGGTTTGTTGTGCTAACCATTGGCAGCTATTTACCTCAGAAAGATAGTGTAGATTCAGAGCAACATAGTACGAGCAAAAAAGTAAAAAACTAAACTTTTTTGCCCTATACAAGCCTAAGAATGATAATGGTATCATTCTTAGGCTTGTCACCACTTACATTAAGCTGATCAGCGTAGCAATTCTTAAATCAACCTAACTTCAGTATTTAGTTTGAATTTATTGAAACGGCTAAATCTGCGGAACCAAGTCACCAAAAAGTCAAACTAAATATGAAAAAAGTTTACATTGTTGCAGCAGTTCGTACGCCTATTGGACGTTTTGGAGGTAATCTTGCTTCTATTTCTCCAGTAGATTTAGGTTCGCATGTCATGCAAGCAGCACTCAAACAGGCTGATGTATCAGGGAAAGCCTTAGATATGTATATTTTTGGTAATGTACTGGGAACTGGACACGGACAATTACTACCTCGTCAAGCTGCTTTAAAAGCAGGAATTCCTCTAACGGTAAACGGCTATGGAATTAATATGGTTTGTTCCTCAAGCATGATGGCAGTTATAAATGCTGCCACAGCAATTAAAGCAGACGAAGCTAATTTAGTCTTAGCTGGTGGTGTAGAATCTATGTCTCAAACTGGATTTTTCCTTTCTCATCGTGCTCGATGGGGATATAAGCTTCTCTTGGGTTCACCAGAAATAGTTAAAGATATTTTAGTTATTGATGGAATAACAGATCCCATAACTTCGGAGGTGATGGGAAAACAAGCAGAGCGATTAGCGACAGAATACAAAGCAACTAGAGCAGAATTAGATGAAATAGCTTTTTACTCTCATGAAAGAGCAGTTAAATCTACGGCAGAATCTGTATTTCAGCGAGAGATTACTCCAATAAATATTAGTGGAGAAAAAGGTTTTACGTTGATCGACGAAGATGAAGGTATCCGTCATGATATTAATAGAAAAAGCCTTGGAAAACTTAAATCTGCTTTTAAGACAGAAGGTATGTTTACGGTAGGTAATAGTAGTCAAATATCAGATGGTGCGGCAGCTTTGCTCTTAGCAAGTCAAAAAGCCGTAGATGATTACGGACTCAATCCCATAGCAGAGGTACTAGGTGCTAATTCTGCTGCGGGTGAAACTTGGCGTTTTCTTGAAATGCCAGTTTTTGCCGTTAAAAGTCTTTTAGAAAAGCTCAATCTCAAAACCAAAGATATCGATCTATTTGAAAATAATGAGGCTTTTGCATTAAGTAATATTCTATTCAGCCGTATGCTAGGTATCTCTTATAGCAAGCTTAATCCATACGGAGGAGCAATCGCTATAGGACATCCAATCGGAGCTTCAGGGGCTAGGATTTTAGTTACCTTACTTAATGCTTTACAACAAGAAGATAAAAACTTAGGTATAGCATCGATTTGCCATGGAACTGGTGGTGCTACAGCTTTAGCAGTAAAGAGATTCTGATAAATTGAAAAAGTTAGATTGTTATTTGATTTATTTATATTCTTTCTATTTCTAGTACCGATAATAATCACTATCGGTACTAGGATTTACCGCAGAATCAGGGTTACGGCGATCGCATAATCTACGCTCACTTTTTATTGAGAATAGGAGCGGCAATTGAGAATTAACTCATCTTATTGCAAAAATATATGGCAGTAAAGATAAATATAATTTATGTTTCCTCATTTTCAAAAACAAAGAGCAATCTTTAAATAGAGCGATCCAATAATAAAATACTAGTCTCTTGAATTTTAATTTTTAACGCATCTGCCACTTCTGCTATACGGCGAAATCCCGCAGAATTATATTGATTGGCTTCGTCTCTTTGTACTTGCTGCTCTTTGACTCCTAGAAGATCGGCTAACTCTTTCTGAGTCATTCCCAGAGCAATTCTGGCTTTAATCAGAGCCAGAGGTAAATCTTGGATTGATGTAATTTTAATTGATGTCTGTTGTTGTCTTAAGCCTTCATATTCAGCAATTTCTCGCCGTATAGCATCAATTTTTTCAACTAAACTATTCTTACGTCCTAAAAACTGACGTGGGTGTAAGTTATCTTTGATTTTTTCTAATTCGATTGAACTTTGTTCTAAATCCTTCAACTTATTCTGAGTTACTTGATGTTGATGCTGATTTTGGATCATGGTGTTTTTTCCTCTATTGTTCAAGCAATTCTCTTGGGTCAATTGCGACGATTCCTCTAGGATTACCATCTCGATCTGTTTGAAAAAAGCCTTGAAAAGTTGGATCTGCTAATAGTTCTCCGCCAAATCTTTCTTTCTGAACGCTTAGATCCTCATCAAATATAGGATCTAGCAAATTGTAATCTATATTCATGTCATCATAGCAACCATCGAAGTCGTTAGGATATTCCTTATTGCTGATAAAACTGCCACCTAAATAAACTCTTTGACAGCCTGCTTATCCTAATAACTTTAGAATAGCTGACAAGCCAACCAAGATGTTCTGCCTACGATCGCCTTTGCCAAAACGATTTTTTAATTCAGTCCAAGATGTTTCATAAATTCCAGGTGGGAGAAAACCCCTTTCATTAAATTGGGGCAGCATACAAACACGATTGCATTATTAAAAGTTTGTACACAACATATTTGTTGTGCTTGACCTTAGATTAGCATAAATTGCTGAATAGCATGTCAATTGTTCAATAAAACGGTCGTTAAAATAGATTTTGTACTACCAAATATAATACAAAATCTATTTTCTCTCAAACGGCGATTGCTATGAGCATTTCTAATTTTCCATTTTTCGAGATTTGTTCATTATTGTAGTTTAGCTAATCAAAGTATATTATTGTTCTTAGTAGATAAGTTTAGTAAACAATTATCTTTAAATGCTTCTTGGTTATGCTCGCGTTAGTACAAAAGACCAAAATCTGGATTTACAGCTCGATGCTTTAGATTTGCATGGATGCAAAAGATTTTTTACCGATACCGTCAGTGGAGCAAAAACTGCTCGCCCTGGCTTGGATGAAATTTTGAAAGAGGCGCGACAAAAAGATGTAATTGTGATTTGGAAATTAGATCGGCTAGGGCGATCGCTCAAGCATTTGGTTGAACTTGTGGCTGAATTGAATCAAAGAGATATTGGTCTGAGGAGTCTTAACGATCCAATTGATACTACTACTGCTCAAGGAAGATTGGTGTTTAATATCTTTGCTTCTTTGGCAGAATTTGAACGGGAGATTATCAGAGAAAGAACAAATGCGGGATTGGCTGCTGCTAGAGCTAGAGGAAGAGTCGGCGGGCGTAAACCAGGATTATCTGAAGATGCTCAAAGAAAGGCTCGTATTGCTGCTTCCTACTATGAGGAAGGAATGCCTGTCAATCAGATTGCTAAAGATTTAGATATCTCTAAAGCTACTCTCTATAAATATCTGAGATGTAGACGAGTAGAGATTGGTAAGTATGTCAAACATAAATCCTAATATCGAAGTTAATCGATTTTCTTTTAGTATGTTGACCTTCAACGCCGATATTAAGCAGGCTGAACCTGTTCGATAATAATGGGTGCGACTTTTTGAAATTATTGATGCCAGTTTTCTAACTTCAAATTCAAAAAGTTTTCAAAATCGGAAGTGTTATTAGTAACGAGAATTAAATTGTTGGCGATCGCCGTAGCAGCGATTTGTCCGTCAACAAAGGCGGGAGTTTGACCTGCTGCGACGAGGCGAGTTCTTTCTTCTGCGTGCCAGGTTGCTGCTGTTTCGTCGTAAGGAAACAGGGGGATGTGAGGCTTGACTACATTTTGTAAATAGGTTTCAATAATACGGCGTTTCTTGGATTCGGGGAGACGAAGAAGCCCAAATAAAAGCTCGTGCCAGACAACGGTAGCCGTAGCAATTTCTTCTTGATGCGCTCGTAATGAGCGCATCACTGCGGGGTTGGGTTTGGGTCGCAAGGGTTCGGAAACGACATTAGTATCGAGTAAATAAAGCAGGGTCAAAAATTAACCTCCCGTCCTGACGAGCGATCGCGAACATCGGCAAATACATCTGTCTCAGTCTCTAATTCTTCTAAATTGTTAGAGGAGCGAAAGTCTTGTAATGATTTCCAGAAGCTAGATTTAGATGAGGACACGGGCGCTGAACTCGGTTCAGCACGCAGAGCCTTCGGCTCAGAGCCATGCTCCGCATGGCGATGGGGCGTTAGCCCCGCAGATGTCCGTGCGGTCAAACGCTGATATTCTGATGATGAGAGAATGACGGCAAAGGGTTCTCCTGACTGAGTAATTTCAATCGGATTACCCTGGCTTATCTGCTTTAAAACTTCAGGCAGGTTTTGATTTAGTTGTTGGGTTGAATATTGATTTTTCATATTTTTTAATAGCCTCATCTAAGGGCGGATAATTGGAATATCCAGATCTAAATTATCAACTAATCTTGGTTTTCCGTTGTTCTCAAACAGTTTATTTAACTTTTACGGCGGTCGGCTATATCTTCATCTTTGACATCGATACCCATTTTTTTTAACCCCTCTAAGATAAATTCTCGTTGGGTTTTGTCGGCGGTAGCTGCTTTAATTCTTAAGTCTTTAGCGATTCTAGGGGGAATTCTCAGGGTAATAGTTACATCCTTTTCAGGTTTTTCTTTATTCAATTTACTTTTTGCAGGTTGAGTTTTGGGAAAGTTTTCGGCTGCGAAATCTCCTAATGCCGAGGTATCAATATCTCCTAGTCCCTTCTTGATTTTACTCATATCATTTCCTCTTTATATCTATACATCATTACATACAGTTAAAAGTATTTAAGGCTATAAGCTTAACTGTACTTCTATCTCTTTTGCCAGGGCTTTTATTTCTTTGGCTGCTTTACCTTGAGGTTCGGCAGTAATGGGAGTTTCCCCACTAAATCTAGAGGTTTGATAGATGGTGCGAGAAGCGATCGCCGTATCAAATAAGGGGACATTAAAAGCTTCAAATTGCTTGAGGGTATGGTTAATAACTAACGTACCTGCTTTTACCTGAGTCAACACTACTTTATAAGGAATCTCCCGACGGGTGAGTTTAGCTGCATTGGCTACTACCTGTTTGGTTTTAAGTGCTTCTAAAACATCATCCTCTGAGGGACGGCAAGGAATGATTACAAAAGAAGAGATTCCAATGGCATAAACCATTGATTGATTGCCGAAACCAGCAACATCAACTAAGACGATATCGCGATCTGTAGATATATTTTCTACAGCTTCAATAATTTCCCCTTCGTTAGTTTCTGCTATATGGGGAATATCGGTAAGAGTACCTTTATCAAGCCAGCGAGTCAGATTACAGTTAGGGTCGGCATCCACCGCAGCAACACGCCTTTTTTTACTATGCCAGTGAGATAGCAAACTGGCAGTTAGTGATGTTTTGCTCGTTCCTCCCTTAGTGGTACAGAGAGTTATTATTTTTGTCATTACATCTTTATCAAATGCTAACAGCACGTCAGTTTTAACTGACAGTATGATTGAAGTCAATACTGATATATGGTTTTAATTTAATAATGATATACAGTTAGCTATAAATCATTATGTAATGATTTATAGCGTGGATATGGCGATCTCTAACAAAAGTGACGGAGCGTACAAATCAGCAATCCCTAAAGTTGAGTAATTACTGTGTCATAATGTTGAATATTAAATATATAAAATTTTATATATTAGTCATGGCACTTAATTTTTACGAAACTCCATTTCACGCGTTCGAGACTCCCAAAGAAGCCAGTAAATCCGTGCTGAAAACGGAGATGACCATCATGATTCGCGATATCATTGAAAGCTCTGGCTGGACGCAGCTTGAAGCATCTAAGGTATTAGGTGTTGACCAGCCAAGGGTTTCTGATTTAATGAGGGGCAAAATCGATAAATTCACTATAGATGCTTTAATCTCAATTCTCGACGATCTCGGCTTTAAGTCTAGCTTTGTTAGTAAAAATAATAACGAAGCGGAAATTAAAATCGAGCGGGTAGCTACCTCTGTTTAGTCAAGACTTTTTGGCTTTTGCCACTTCTGCCATTAGCTCTTTATATCTTTGTTTGGCAGTCTTCATAGCTTGTCTGTCTACCCCGTTGGTGGTTTTGGTAAAAGAGTGTAAAACCACTACGGTATCTAAATACTTGGCGATATACACGCACCGATAAGCAGGACTGCCATCGATCTTTAACTCGATTACTCCTGCTCCAATGCTACTCAACGACCTGATGGTTAAAAATGGAGTTTCATCTTTTTGAATGGCACTCAAGCTAACGCCAAAATCCTTTTGAATTCCCGTAGGTAAAGCCTTGTATTCTCGCTCTGCTGCATCGTTAACAAACGCAAATTTTTTCATAGGTGTTTGGGGCGAACCTTTAGTCATTAGATATTAATAAACTGAGAAGAACCACTCTCAGGATTGATATGAAGATAGCGTTCTGTTGTCTCTAACTTACTATGTCCGAGGGATTTCTGTAGCAGTCTTAAATTACAGCCCGATTCAATGGCATGGGAAGCGTGGGAATGTCTCAACCAATGACAGGAGGCTTTTTGAGATACCTCTGCGCGTTTGGCACAAGCTTTAACGATTCGGAAAATCATCGTTCTTTCTAAGGGTCTACCAGTACGGGAAACAAACACCGCATCAATTAGTCTCGGTTGCTTCATTATTAATTTCCAGACAGAAGCAGGAACTAATACCACGCGGGTTTTAGCACCTTTACCAAAGACGTTACATCTTCCTCCTTCACCATTCGGCAAAGCCGAATCGACATTCGCGAATAGCGAATGGCGGTGCGCTCCAGCGCACGGCTGTAAATCATCCCAGGTCAAACTACATACCTCCGACACCCTCAAACCACAGCCGTACATCAGACATAACATTGCGCGATCGCGTTCGCTTTTAGTAGCCTCAATCAGTTTCAAACAATCCTCTTCCGATAGTATCCGTTGGGCTAACTTTTCCTTGACTTTAGGACATTTAATATAGCTGCCGACATTAACCTCAAGATAGCCAACCTTAACCCCATAGCTAAAGAGGGACTTAATCGCCCTAATTTTATTAGCGACGGTAGAGGGCTTATCTGTTAACTGGAGTCGCCTGTGCCATAGCTGCAAATCCTCGATCGCTACTTGGGATAAAGGCTTGTTGATGAAGTCAAAAAAGCCAGTTACAATGCTGCTGTAACAAACCACGGTAGTTCTACTTTTATCTCCCAACCAAAGATAGACCAGATCGCGATCGCAATCGACGCGGGTAAGGACATTAGTATTCATAGTGCAACAAACCAAGTCATTTTGTTGAATTCAATTGAAGCTAGAACAGTACGCATATATTAAAATCGCCACTTAAATAAAGTAAATTCTTTTCTTGATTGAGCAATTAAAATCTACGCCCTGCGATCGCGTTCAATTAAACTATCAACTTTATTTTCAATTGCCATTAATCGGCGTAAAACCGTTGGTCGATCCTCATCTATACTCACTAACATCTTGTTCTGAGCTTCTTCGATGTTTGCCAATTTAACCGCAACATCTTCTAAGCGATTTATTCTTTCTTCGGAGAATCGCATTCTCTCGTCATGTTCGAGCTTATCTGTAGCTCTTTGCTCTAACATGGCTTGAATAGTACGTTCAATCGCTAGCATTCTGCGGTTGTCTGATTCTTGCTGGAGAATCATTCGCCCTAGTCTAATTTCATTTTGCTCGAATAGCTGCTCAATTCTATCTAGGCGATCGCTATTATTTTCGTTCGGGTTAGTCATTGGTATAATCTTTATAGGTTTTAAAACAAAGGGAAGCGTTACTGATTGGTCGTCGGGAGGCTTCCTTTTTAATTTTATTATCTCACTTACCAGGATTAACACTACAAGGGCTGGTATACGATCGCCTTTTTAGTCTAAATAGAGCAATCAATGAAATTTAAAGAACAGTTTTTGCGTGGAGTCAAAATAGAAGAATCGACCAATAAAATTCAAGCTCTGTTGGATCGACATAACGACAAAATAGATAAAAGCAGACATGATTTTCACCTACCTCAACTGTCCATCGCTGGATTACGTTTGCCTCATAACCTAGAGGACTTAGGAATTTTCTGTGTCGGTTCGCCAGGCTCTGGCAAAACCCAGGCAATTGCTAAATTAATTAGCGAATTAAAACAAAGACCTGACTATCGAGTTGTTTGCTTTGACCGTAATGGAGAGTTTACTGCCAATTTTTATAATGAAAAGCAAGATCTTATTTTTAATCCCAAAGACAAACGTAGCTTGGGTTGGAGTCACAACTGGGAATCCGCTAGTAATGAAACTATAGCTGCCAGTATAATTCCCGATCATCATCATACTGATAAGTTTTGGTCTGATAGTGCGAGAAACTTATTAAGCGAAATCTACGAGCGGACTAGCAATAAGGCGGAAATAGAAGGTTCGTGTCATATGGTGCAGCCTTATATGATTTCACACTTGTCAACCCCATTTGAACCCTATTTAGATCGAAATTTCTTATCAAAACATTGCCTAGTTTGAGTCCTTTTAGGCAATGTTTTTTAAATTCAAGACGTAGTTACAATGCTCTGAGATAGATGTTTTGATATATCCCGACTTCCATTTTCGGCAAAGTTTTTTTCATATTTATCATGCTAGAAAAACATTTGCATAACTTATATTTGGGCGATCGCTAATGATTGAAAATAAAATCGCTGTATTAGTTGTACAGCAAGGGTTTTAGCGACAGGCTGCACTTCGTTGCACGAACCTTCTATTTCCGCCTACTAAGCTAATTCTCAATTGCCGAGATCCTCAC
>NZ_JADWDC010000142.1 GCF_020640915.1 Waterburya agarophytonicola KI4
ATTTCTTTTGCCAATGCTTTTAGTTTTTGGTGTTGGACTTTTTTACCGACATGGCCAGGGCAAACGCATCTTAAATTGAGTGAAAATGATAAATTGATTTGGGAATAGAAAAAAGGTACAAGTGAGGGAGAATGAAACTCAAGCCCAAGATTACCCTGTAGATCATTTTGCCAAGTTGACCGACCCCAGAATTGACCGAACTAAAGAACACAAGCTGATAGATATTCTGGCTATCGCCATCTGCGGGATGATTTGCGGTGCTGCCCTAAAGCGATTGTCTTGATTGTCAAGTTTAATTCTCATACAAAGGCGATCGCTAACTAAAAAAGTAAGCTAAGCCGATAAGTCACCACGAGGTGCTACACCTACTAAATAAGAAATTGACTTGTGTGAAATAGTGCCTAGTTCGGGTAAGTATGAAATAAGACTCACTGCTACTATTTCGCCAACTCCAGGAACACTGGTTAACAATTCCATTTTTGGTTTCCAGTTTTCATTGATTGCGATCGCCGATTTGATTTGCGCTTCAATCTCTTTAAGTCGTTTTTTTAACCATTCGATATGTTCATCAATATCTAATTGAACCGAATTGGTTTTACCTCTTCGACGATTCTTTTCGGCAGTAATCATGTCACTAAGCTGTCGGCGGCGTTGTACTAAATCTTCTAGTTGACGTGAAGATTCGTCGCTGATCGGTCTGACTTCGGGACGAATGGCATCTGCGAAGTGAGCTAATACTCTGGCATCGATAGCATCAGTTTTGGCTAATTGTCCTGTTGCTTTGGCAAAGTCTCTTGCTTGACGAGGATTAATGATGGCTACTGCTAACTCTGCTTGAGTTAGTTGAGTTGCTGCATCAATTTCCATCCCCCCTGTTGCTTCTAGGACAATTAATTCTGGTTGGATCTTTTTCAAAGTTTGAACCAGTTTGTTAATGCCTACTTCATCATTTGTTACTTGAAATAACTTTTCTAATGGACGAATATAAACGTCGAGATATTTCTGGCAAACATCTATTCCAACCCACCGTTGTTGTTCCATTTGTCTTACTTAAGATATTTGGCTTGGCTTTTGTCCTTCAAATCTTGACTCTTCCTTGCATAATACGGGGTAGAAACTCCCCTGGCGATTGTTTGAGTTGATAAAATTTGAGAGGATAGTAGTGACCCAGCTTTAGGACGGTTTTGAACAACCAAGGACTAGACGGTCTACTACTTTCTTTAAGTTATCAGGATTTGAGATCCCAATTTCAAGATACAAGGATTAGCTTCGCGTCATAATTGGGTGGCAATGGAACAATACGGTCACTCAAAACAAGAATGGTTGAAACAGTTTTTGGAGTTACCGAATGGCATACCTTCTCATGACACGATTGCTCGTGTTTTTGCTCGAATCGATCCGTTAGAATTTGAGCAGTGTTTCCGCTCCTGGATTAAAGAAATAGCTCAACTGATTCAGGATCAAGGTGCTGATTATTGTCTAGCACTCAAGGGAAATCATCAGTATCTTCATGAAAGGGTGATTCAACTATTTGAGAGAGGGGAAGCGATTGATTGGTCGGGAGTAGAATATGATTTTCATCGCACCATCAACAAAGGTCATGGAAGGACGGAAATACGCCGTTATTGGACAATGCCCGTGACAGAATTGTTCTTTGACCCAGACCAATGGGTTGGACTTCAACAACTCGATTGGTCATGGCGGGGAAACCCCGCCGACCCTCGTGCGATTCGTTCTCTCGAAACTTAGATAACTAGGGAAGATGAGAGACAATTCCAAAGTAACCCAAACTGGGTAGAGTACGCACTTTAATCCTTTGGAAGATGATAACTGAATATCCATGTAGGTGATGGAAAGTATCCTAGAAATCCTAGTCCTACCGCCCTGATGCGGGGTTGAAAGCGCAGAGCGTCCCCTTCGGCGACGAAGGTGTGAAGTTTCCCTAACTGCTGGATTGACAACCCAGTAGTTAAAGCGGGACTGAAGGCAGAAACCTGTGGCAACGCAGGTACAGACGATAATAGCTAAAAACGTCGGCTGTTAGCAGGAATCCAATAACCGACCTGGACTGAGATTATATCAAGGAAGAGGAAATCGTGGGGTAGAACAAACTAAGTGCTGACGAACCATCACTAGGCTGCGGAGCATGGGATACAAGCTAGTACTAATTTAATTAGTACCCCATGCGTCAGGAATAACTGACAAGGGTAAAGGCTAACAGTCTTGAGGGATCGAGTTAGCGCATCTCTTATACCCCTGGTGGAAAAGCACGCCCTAAAGGATTCAAAACAATGGATGTTCGGAACGAAATAACTCTGTTTGCGCTCCTGATGTAAAGGTCGAATCATTAGGTAGTCAGTCAAGACGAAAACTCTGGAACAATCCAGGCAATAACAGAGAAAGATGGTTTAAGAAGTAAATGCCAAACTCGAATTGACGAGTAATGCCTGAAAAGGGATGGCTTAATCGCCTGGATATACTGACGTAAACCGCATTGTGTGAAAGCAAAGAGGTACAAGTAGAAGTGAACAAGCCTAATACAGACTCAGACAAATTGAATACTGTGGGATGGGAGACTATCGATTGGCGTAAAGTCGAACGATACGTCTTTAAGCAACAAAAGCGCATCTATGGTGCTTCACGTCAAGGTGATAAACGTCGAGTACGCCAACTTCAGAAAACACTGATGAACTCTTGGTCAAACAAGGTACTAGCGGTTCGTAGGGTAACACAAGATAACAGAGGTAGTGCGACCTGAAAAGGTCAACTAAATTGAGACTCCGTAGTCTCTCTGGAA
>NZ_JADWDC010000047.1 GCF_020640915.1 Waterburya agarophytonicola KI4
ATTAAAATGCCTCAGAGTTTAACTATCCTCAAATAAATGTGTCAGGCAGCCAGGAATTAAATACAATGCTTTATTCGCATCTGAAGGTAAAATACTATCTAAGTGATTATTTATTACTGTTTTGAGTATATGTAGTTCGTAACTAATATTAGCTGCATCCATATTTATTTGATTCCTATAAATATTTATTGATATTTAAGACTTCCATCTTCGTCGTATTCGAGTTCATGATATTTACCGCCTAACTTTAAATCCCATAGACAGCGTTGATAATTTTTTGCTCCCATATCAAAAGGATTAATTTTATTTGCATTTGCCCATTCAGCAACTTTTTGTTGTGTATTTAAACCCGATACGTCCATTGCAAATTTAGCGATTTCAAAAAACATTTTAAATATGTAGCTTATTTTGTAATTATTTAATTTAACTATCAAATAAAAATTAATAAACGTCAGTGATCTAAAGTCTTATAAATAAATTCTTTGCTATCTCTCTCTGCGCCTTTGCGCCTCTGCGTGAAACTTTTTAATCTCTCGCAAAGACGCTAAGACGCTAAGAGTTTTTTTACTTGGTGTTGGGAATGATAGGAAAAGGAAGCAAAGGGGGTAAGGAATGAGGGAGAATGAGATTAGTAGGGAGATTGTAGACGCTGCGTACAAGATTCATACTGGTTTGGGTGCGGGTTTGTTGGAGTCTGCGTATGAGGCGGTTATGGCTTACGAGTTACAGAAGCGAGGTTTGAGGTTTGAAAGACAGAAGCCAATTCCTATTGTTTATGAGGGGATACACTTAGGGGAAGGTTTTCGAGCAGATTTGATAGTAGAAAATTTAGTAATTATCGAATTGAAATCTGTAGAACATATCGCCCCAGTTCATAAAAAACAGCTTTTAACTTATCTTCGTCTGACTAATAAGCGTTTAGGTTTATTAATTAACTTCAACACCGATTTAATCAAGAACGGCATTACTCGCATTGCCAATAACTTGTAAACTCTCTTTCTCTTCCTTTGCGTCTCTGCGCCTTATGCGAAGCGGTATCCTTTAGGGTTGCGAGAGACAAAACCAAATAACTTCTTGACTAAAAAAAGCGATCTTGCTTTTGCCAGTCTCTACAATATGAATGAAATATGGGAACAATAAAATTAAACCTTTATGTATAAAAAAATGGGATATACAGAAATACTCTTAATTAAAGGATTGACAAAAATTGCTACAGATCCTCAAGTTATAGGTCGTCTCCTCAATGTTTTAGATTCTCCAATGCCTAATATCGAAACCTCGACTATGGGTGGCGAAGTATTTTGGGAAAATATTGCAAATATCAATGGGTGGAAATTGCAGAAAAATAAAGTATTTGGAAATTGCAGAATTATCGATCCAAACAACGTGCGAAGAGCATGGGGAGGAGAAAAAGTTCTAAGAAAAGCACTTGAAAATTTATAGTTTGGAATTAAATGATACTTCGATTTTGAAAAGCGATCGCCTTATTAAATAACTAGTGAATTTCATTTTCTATTTGGCAATTCAATTTATAATCGGGGTAATGACAATAAACTGGTTGGGTTGATGAAATAAAGCTTAGGGCGATCGCTTTTCTCTCCAACATACACCCCTCTTTGTGCCTCTGCGTCTTATGCGAAGCGGTATCCTTTAGGGTTGCGAGAGACAAAACAAATTTTCAACTTCAAAAATGCGATCGCCTTTTTCCTCTTTTCACAATCAATTCTTCACCAAGGTAATCTGCTTCCATCCCAAGAGAAGAACTCCCCGCTATCTTTTTGTTCTAAACTTGCGATAACTTTGGATAAGAGATCGACGGTATGAGCGACGGGAAATAGTTTACCTGGAGGTACGTTTTTTTGGAAGGGTTGAGAAAGTCTCGTATCAGTAGTACCTGGATGAAGTGCGACAACGATAGTTTTAGGACATCTACGACTGTATTCGATCGCCGTGGTTTTTAAAAACATATTTAGTGCAGATTTGGAAGCTCGATAGCCATACCAACCCCCCAAGCGATTATCTCCAATGCTACCGACTTTGGCTGAAATACTGGCAAAAATACTGCGCTGACTCTTGTTGAATAAGGGCATCAAGTGTTTGGCTAACAACACCGCACCGATACTGTTTACTTGAAAGGAATAGATTAGATTATCCGCATTAATTTGTCTCAAGCTTTTTTCTGGACTTAAATTTCCTTCGTGCAATACCCCGACGCAATATATAGCTAAGTGTAATTGCTTTGTTAACTCTTGAATCTGTTTAACACCTTCTGCTATTTGAGATTCTTGGGTAATATCAACCTGAATACATTGTAGGCGATCGCCGTATTGTTTTTGTAACGTAAATAATTCTTCAGCAGTTGCACTATGACGATAGGTAGCAAAAACTCGTTCTACATTTTTTTGTTGTAATAAAGCCTTGACAAATCCTAATCCTATTCCCTGAGTTGCTCCTACAATTAAAGCGCTGGCGCGATCGATTCCTGATAACATTTTTTTTGAAATTAAGAATTTATATTACCCGAAAATCTTACTCAAGTATTGATTTTATCAATCTATTTAGCTATTTATTAAGGATATTTACTGATTTTTTTTATTTGCTATTGTCTTAGTTACAGTTATACTTATACCCAAAGTTTTTTATGTGGTGTAAGGATAACTAATGAAAAATACTCTTTTAGCAACTTTAGTCGCTCTAAGTATTCCCTGTGCAGTACAAGCGCAAAATATCGAAGATTATAAAGTATCTTGTGAAGCCGAAGCAGCTTGCAATACTTTTGATGTTACCTATGAAGAGACTGGAGAAGAGGTAGCTCAAACTCGTCGTACTAGAAGAACTAGAAGTACTAGTCAAGGCTTGTTCAAAGATAACTTTGTTGGTGGCGGTGCTGGTATATTCTTTGGCGACGGACTAGACTTAGGCGTTCTCGGTCATGTATTTGCTGGTACGAGATACAATGAGTATATCGGCGGAGAAATTGAATTTACCTTTGGTTTTGCTGGAACTGATAGTTTTGGTGGTTTCTTGGGAGATACTGAAACAGCAACATTTTTGGGTTTCTACTTCAACCCCCGCTTTGAATACAAGTTTAAGAACAGCAATATTACAGCCTTTGTCGCTCCTGGTATTGGTTTGAGTAGATTTTCTGTTGGTAATGATTTTGTAGATGTTAGCGATACTGATTTTGATTTTCAAATTAAAGCAGGAGCTATGTTCCCCATCGGTGAGAAGTTAAATGCTTATGGTCAAGGTAGAATTCAAAACACTTTTGATACTTTCGGTGTTGATGGTGGAATATTATTCAACCTCTAATATTTTGAATTTTATTTGAGTAATATAAAAGACTCAGTTTAAATACTCCTCTTAAGCTAAGGATTTTTTTTCCTTGGCTTTTTTGGTGTTTGTCTGGCAATTTTCGGACAAGCACATTGTTAATTTTTATAAAATACATCCAGAAAAGCTAGAATCCTTGAGAATACGACCCTAGACTAAAGATTAATGCAAAGATACTAAACAGCATTATTTTTTACTACAGGAAGTTGTCATAAAGCATGATTCCGTTGCAGCTAACCTTAAAAAACTTTTTGAGTTATCGAGATGCGACTTTAAATTTTCGCGGGTTACATACCGCCTGTATCTGCGGTGCAAATGGGGCGGGGAAATCGTCTCTATTGGAAGCAATTACTTGGGCGGTATGGGGAAAAAGTCGTGCAGCAACAGAAGATGATGTGATTAATGGTGGTGCCAAAAGCGTACGGGTTGATTTTGATTTTAGTTGCAACGGGCAAACATATCGGGTTATCAGATCTCGTACTAGGGGTAGAAGTAGCACCTTAGAGTTTCAAGTGGAGACTAAAGCGGGTAGTTTTCGCTCGATCACCGCTAAGGGTTTGCGGGCTACTCAGGAGGAGGTTGTTTCTTGTTTGAAGCTAGACTACGATACTTTTACTAACTCGGCTTATTTGCGCCAGGGAAGGGCGGATGAGTTTATGTTACGTCGTCCGAGCGATCGCAAGCAAGTTTTGGCAGATTTGTTGAAGTTAGATCGTTATGAAGAGTTGTCAGGGAAAGCGAAGGATACGGCGAAGGAGTATAAGGGCAAGATAGAACAGTTAAAAAAGAGTTTAGAGCCTTTAGCAGTAGAATTAACTAAAAGAGCCGAGATTGCCACGGAATTAGTCGAATTAAAGCAAGAATTGATTCAATTGCAAGAGGAACAAGAGCAAAGCCGTAAGAATTTAGAAGAGTTGAGGGCAATTGACTATCAGCGTCAAACTTGGTCAAAACAGTTGGCTATTCAACAAACCCAACATCAGAATCTTACTCAGGATTGCGATCGCCTTGTCCAAGATATTAACTCTCTCCAAAAGCAATTAACAGCCGTTACTAATTTGATCGAGCAAGAGGCTGAGATTGTTAGTGGATACAATCAGTTTATTGCTTGGCAAACTCAAGAAAATGAGTTGTCGGGTAAGTTTGCTATTCATCAAGAAGCCCAACAGGAAAAGCGACAGTTAGAAAAGGAATTAGAGCAGCAAAAGAATGATTTGAATTTGCAGATTGATCGCATACAAACTCGTTTAGAAGGTATCGAACAGCAAGAGCAAGATAATCTAAAAGTTTTGGCTAAAACTAAAGATGTAGAATCCGCATTAGTTAAGATCCAAACTAGTCGACAACAGTTAGAAGAATTAGACCGACTCCAGCAATATATATCTCCTTTAATTAAACAAAAAAATGAGTTGGAAACCCTTATCAATCGAGAGGAAGCTATGTTGTCGGCAAAATTGGAACAACTCCATAATTCGGCTCAAAAACTAGCAGAAACTATTGATAAAGTTCCCGAACAACGCCATCAATTGTTAACGGTAGATGCTCAAATCGAAGAATTAAATAAAAAGCGCGTATATCAAACTAGAGTTAAGGAGAAAGGAACAGAAAGACGAGATTTTCAAACTAAATTACAAGAAAATCAACGAATTTACGAACGACAAATTTACGAACTTCAGCAAAAAGTCCAAATGCTGGATAATCCCGATGCGGTATGTCCTTTGTGCGATCGCTCTCTCGACGAACATCATCGCCATCAAGTGGTGGATAAAACTCAGAAAAAACAGCAAGAAATAGAAGAACAAATTTGGGTGATTCGGGAACAATTATCTACTTGCGATCGCGAAATACAATTGCTCATCGCCGAATATCACGAAATATCCCGAGAAATTTCTCCTTACGATTCTTTGCAACAACAATACGGACAATTGGAAGCTCAATTATTAGCCACAGAAGAACTTTACGATCGCTTGCAGACTACTCAAACTGAAAAAGATAATTTGGAATTGTCTCTACGCAACGGTAATTATGCAGTAGAGTTGCAGACAGAAATTAAGCGTATTGAAGGGGAATTGCAAACTCTTAATTATGACGAAAAAACTCATGCTTTGGTACGGGGAGAAGTTAATAATTTACGTTGGGCAGAAATTAAACAGGCAAAGATTGAAGATGCGAAAAAACGTCAAGCAAAATTAGATCGACAAAAACCAGAATTAATTAAGGAGATCAACGACTTACAAACTTCTTTAGAAAAGCTCCATATTAACTCTCCCATACAACAGCAAATTGATGGTATAGATCGCCAAATTGAGGATTTAGGTTACGATCGCATCGTACATCAAAATCTTTTAAACTCTCTTCGAGAATCTCAAAATTGGCAGTTTAAATATCAGGAATTACAAAAAGCTCAACAAGATTATCCTCAAATTCGAGCTAGATTAATCGAACTAGAAGGACTATTAGAAGCTAGATCCCAAGAGAAGCAAAAAATTCAAGCACAACTCCAAGATCATCTCCAACAACAAGCTAATATTATCGATCGTCGCCAAGAAATAGAGGTTTTAGAGCGAGAAATTTATCAACGTCGCCAACAATTAGACGAACTAATCTCTCGTAGTGGCAGATTGCAACAGTCTATTAGTCAAATAGATAATTTAAAAATTCACCACCAAGATACCGAAAAACAACTCAAAGAAGACGAAAAACAATATCGAATCTATCAAGAATTGACCCAAGCCTTTGGCAAAAATGGCATTCAAGCTCTGACAATTGAAAATATTTTGCCTCAATTAGAAGCCGAAACCAACCAGATCTTAGCTAGGCTGACGGGGAATCAATTTCACGTCCAATTTCTAACTCAAAAAGCGACTAAAGGAACATCCAAGAAAAAAACCAAACTAATCGATACTCTAGATATTGTCATTGCTGATGCTAGCGGTACGAGAGCCTATGAAACCTATTCTGGAGGAGAAGCATTTCGGATTAATTTCTCAGTCAGATTAGCCTTAGCCAAACTATTAGCTCAACGTTCGGGAACATCCCTACAAATGTTAATTGTCGACGAAGGTTTTGGTACGCAAGATGCAGAAGGATGCAATCGATTAGTCGGAGCAATAAATGCGATCGCTTCAGATTTTGCCTGTATTTTAACTGTTACCCATATGCCCCAATTTAAAGAAGCTTTTCAAACTAGAATCGAAATTTATAAAGGCGATCGCGGTTCTACTTTGCAAGTATCTAATTAATATTTTTTGTGTAGAATTTAAACAACAGATTGAACTTGTGCTAAAACTTGCTCCAAACTAATTGCAGGTTCGAGACAAGACGAACCCTGACACACCAAAGCAATACTACCTTCAGGCAAATCTGTTGTCACTCGAAAAACAGTAGTAGGTAAATATTTATTGCCTAACTGTTCGATATTTTCCTGACTTGTTTTAATACTAGTACCGTGTAAAAACCAATCTAGGGCGACAAACAAACTAGGACAAGCCGTGGGAGACTTTTCCATCACTGTACCAAAAGCTTGCAAACCTAGTTCCGCGCGATCGCGATATTCCAGATTATCGGTTAGTAATGCCAAACGGACTAAGTTGGCGATCGCAATTCCGTTAGGGGAGGGAGTAGCATTATCCATATAGCTGCGTTCCCGCACTAGCAATTCTTTGCCCCCATCCTTAGAGTTGTTATAATATCCCCCCGTTTCAATACTCCATAGTAGTTCGTCAAATTCATTTTGAACCTTAAGGGCTTCTTCCAACCATTGAGAATCCCCAGGACAAGCATGATGCAAATCCAACAAAGCTTTAATCAAAAAAGCATAATCTTCCGACTGTGCGGGGACAGTTACCACCCCATTATAATTAAGCCGTTGAAATCTTCCTTCTAGCCATTGATTATCTAAAATAAACTTAACCGCTTTACCCGCCAAATCTAAATAAGCTCGTTCTTGAAAAACTCCATAGGCTCTAGCCAAACCCGATATAGTTAGACTATTCCAAGCTGCGATCGCTTTAGTATCGGTGACGGGGGGAATGCGTCCCAACCAATTAGTATTTTTGGCTTCGCGATTATTTTTGGCTGGGGCAAAAACAGCTATTTCTGAGTCAGATTTTCCGTAGCGTAGCTCAAATAACTTATTCAAAGCTCCTTCTAGGTCATCCGACAATACGTCGCTTTTAGAACGCTGTAGGACAATATTTCCTTCAAAGTTACCATTCCTCGTAATATCAAATTCCTGCTCTAATTGGGCTAATTCCGTCGCGCTCAACCTAGATTCTAGCTCTCTATAACTCCAGACATAAAAAGCACCCTCTTCTGGTTCGGCTTCTTCGGGGCTAGTAAAATTATCCGCATCCTGTGCTGCATAAAAATAACCACGATCATGGGTCATTTCTCGTTGCAACCAACTTACCGTACCTGCGATCGCTCTTTTAATAGCTGGTTGCCGTACTCCACTACTCCATAAATCAGCCAAATACTCAAGAATTTGACCGTTATCATAGAGCATCTTTTCAAAATGGGGAACTGTCCAACAATTATCTACAGTATAGCGATGGAATCCTCCTGCTACGTGGTCATAGATTCCTCCCATAACCAAATCTAAGCCTCGCTGTTGGGACAAATCTTGGGGATTATACTGATACTCATGCTTCAGACGGCTACCCCGTAAAGAGATCGTTGCATAAGGAATCATCGGAAAATTAGGACGACCAGGATCGTTGGGTTGAATTGCAGCCGAATTAACTTCTATTCCACGATATAGCAACTCTTTAGTGAGAATATCTTCTCGATTGACGGGGAAAGAGGCAGATTGCTGAAGATTGCTCATAATTTCCGTTTTAAAAGCCGTCAGCTTTTCAGGTTCGCGGTCGTAAAAACCCCGAATTGCCTGAAGAATTTCCCCAAACCCAGGACGACCATATTTAGGTTGAACGGGGAAATAAGTACCGCCATAAAAAGGAACAAGATCTTCGGGGTTAAGAAAAATATTTAACGGCCAACCACCTTGTCCAGTCATCATCTGCAAGGCTTGCATATAAATACTATCAATGTCAGGTCTTTCTTCGCGATCGACTTTGATCGGTACAAAATTATCATTGAGGTAATCAGCGATCGCTCGATCGGAAAAGGCTTCTCCCTCCATCACCGTACACCAGTGGCAGCTAGAATAACCAATAGAGAGGAATATGGGTTTATTATCTCGTTTGGCTAATTCCAATGCCTCCTCGCACCAATACCACCAGTCGATGGGATTTTCTGCATGTTTGCGTAAATAAAGACTTTGACTCGATGCAAGATGATTTGCCATTGATTGTTTACCATTAAACATTTATCAGTTATCAATATTCCTTATTCTTCAAGTAGTTCTTTTGCCTTATTGTAAATACGTTTTTCCTCGGGGGTAGCATTAGCTAAACATTCAGCATGAACTTGCTCTAAACTAGCGAGATATTCAAAATTTTTACTAAGAACAGCATTAGCTTTCGTCGAGGCGATCGTAGCTAACTGCGCTCTTAAAGGAAGCTTGCGGAAGACTCTCAAACGTTTTTCAGGAGAAGACATTATAAATAAACACGCTTATAGTCTTAAATATGAGATTTCTAAAATTCATAGCAATGGACATATAAGCTCATACAATAGTTTTACTAACACTGTAGCAAGGTTTACTCCTTTGCACCTCGGTTGCCATGATCAAAAAACTATCAATCACGGTCTTTTTGTTGCCATTAATCATGTGCGATCGGGCATCTGCTTTACCTCCTCCAGAAGATATCCCCGAAGAAATACTCAGAACTGAGATAATTTTGGAAGGGCGATCGCCTATTGATGGTAAACCACTATCTGCTGCCCAATACCAAGAGTTGAAAACCGAGTTAGCCGAAAGTATTAATAGTCCTCAAATAAATCCTGATATCCAACAACTAATTTTCTTATTACAGCTAAGAAAACTATTGAAAACCGTAATCCCTTTTTATTAGTTAATTTTGTCAAAAAATCAATAATTATTTTATATATTGCGTAAAAATAGTTAAAGTATGTATACAAATAGTTCACAAAACTCAATTATCGCAGTTTAAATCTAGTCTCTCTAGATCTTCAGCTAGCAATCCTTTTTAAAAAACCACTGCTACTACATACCTACATACATACTTGGATATTGGTACTTTAATGTCTATCACCATTGCGCCCGAACAAGTCAATCAGATCGTCCACAACCTCCATCATAACCCTTTTGAAGTCTTAGGTCGTCATCCTTACGAACAAAATGGAAAAGTCGAAAGTTGGGTCATCAGAGCCTATTTACCCGATGCTAGTGCAGCTTGGGTAGTTTGTCCTGAAGAAAGAACTGAGTATCCCATGCAACCCATGCACAATCCTCATTTCTTTGTTTGTGTAGTTCAAAATCCCAATCTCTCCAACTATCAACTGCGTATCAAAGAAGGAGATCAAGAACGAGTAGTCTACGATCCCTATGCTTTCAGTTCTCCCAGAATTACAGATGTAGATATTCACTTATTTGCTGAAGGCAATCACCATCGTATCTATGAAAAACTAGGGGCGCACACCACCAAAATAGATGGTGTCGCAGGAGTGTATTTTGCACTTTGGGCTCCTAATGCCCGTAATGTCTCTCTTTTAGGAGATTTTAATAGCTGGGATGGCAGAAAACACCAGATGCGTAAAGGTAGCAGTGGTATTTGGGAATTGTTTATTCCCGAACTAACGGTGGGTACGGCTTATAAATATGAAGTGAAAAACTGGGAAGGACATATTTACGAAAAGTCCGATCCTTATGGTTTTCAACAAGAAGTTAGACCTAAAACAGCTTCTATTGTGGCAGATCTGAGCAGTTATGAATGGAATGACGCGGAATGGATGGAAAAGCGTCGTAATAGCAAGCCTTTAGAACAACCTATTTCTGTATACGAAATGCACTTAGGTTCTTGGATGCACGCTTCTGCGGACGAACCTACCAAATTGCTATCGGGAGAAGGCGAACCCGTAATCGTCTCAGAATGGAAAGAAGAAGCGCGTTATTTAAGCTACTACGAATTAGTAGATAAACTAATTCCTTATGTCAAAGAATTAGGCTACACTCACATTGAAGTATTACCTGTTGCCGAACATCCTTTTGATGGTTCGTGGGGATATCAGGTTACGGGATATTATGCTCCCACTTCTCGTTATGGTAATCCCGAAGATTTCATGTATTTCGTTGATAAATGCCACGAAAACGGTATTGGCGTAATTGTCGATTGGGTTCCTGGTCATTTTCCCAAAGACGGACATGGTTTGGCTTTCTTTGATGGTACTCATCTCTACGAACACGGAGATCCTCGCAAGGGCGAACACAAAGAATGGGGAACTTTAGTTTTCAACTACAACCGCAACGAAGTCCGTAACTTCTTGGTGGCTAATGCTTTATTCTGGTTTGATAAATATCACATTGATGGTATTCGAGTCGATGCGGTAGCTTCTATGCTTTACCTCAATTACTGTCGTAAAGATGGAGAATGGATTGCCAATGAGTATGGCGGTTGCGAAAATATCGAAGCTGCTGATTTCCTGCGTCAAGTTAATAGTCTATTGTTCAGCTATTTCCCTGGAGTATTATCCATTGCTGAAGAATCAACTTCTTGGCCGATGGTATCTTGGCCTACCTATACTGGTGGTTTGGGCTTCAACATGAAGTGGAATATGGGTTGGATGCACGATATGTTGGATTATTTCAACATGGATCCTTGGTTCAGACAGTTCCATCAAAACAATCTTACTTTTAGTATGTGGTATCACCACAGCGAAAACTATATGCTGGCACTATCTCACGATGAGATTGTTCATGGCAAGAGTAACATCATTGGCAAAATGCCAGGAGATGAATGGCAAAAGTTCGCTAATGTCCGCTGTCTGTTTGGTTATATGTTTGCCCACCCAGGTAAGAAAACTATGTTTATGAGCATGGAATTTGCTCAATGGAATGAGTGGAATGTCTGGGCAGACTTAGATTGGGGTTTATTGCAATATCATCACCATAAAACTTTAAAACAGTTCTTTAGCGAACTTAATGGTCTTTATCAAAGCGAACCTGCTTTATATAGTCGTGATTTTGAAGAGGAAGGTTTTGAATGGATTGACTGTACTGATAATCGTCATAGCGTTGTAGCCTTTATTCGTCGTGGCAAAGACCCCAATGAGTTTATTGTCGCTATTTGTAACTTCACCCCCCAGCCTCACAGTCATTATCGTGTCGGTGTTCCCGAAAAAGGTTTCTACACCGAAATCTTTAACACCGATGCTAGTAAGTATGGCGGTAGCAACATGGGTAATTATGGCGGGAAGTGGACTGATGATTGGTCTTTCCATAATATGCCCTATTCCTTGGATGTATGTCTGCCTCCCTTGGGCGTCTTGATGTTTAAAATTGATCGCAAGAAAACTCAAGCAGCACTACAAGGTAATTAATTTATATTGTGATTTAATTCAATTTATTTGGGGGTGGGCAAAGCTCACCCTCTTTTTTACATCAAAAGTTATCAAAGCTATCTTTTAAAAAGACGATATCCTTATCAATTATCAGTTATCAATTTAATCAAAACCTCTCCCATCTCTTGACATCCCACTGCCTTCATACCTTCGGACATAATATCGCCCGTGCGATAGCCTTTATCTAATACTTGGTTAACTGCGTCTTCAATTTCCGTTGCAGCTTTACTCTCGTTTAAACCGTAGCGCAACATCATGGCTGCACTAAGTACCTGGGCTAAAGGATTAGCTTTGTCTTGTCCTGCAATATCGGGGGCAGATCCGTGTACGGGTTCAAATACTCCTGGTTTGCCAGCTTCCCCCAAACTAGCAGAAGGTAACATCCCAATACTTCCCGTGAGCATCGCAGCAGCATCGGAAAGGATATCGCCAAATAGATTGCCCGTAACAATAGTATCGAATTGTTTGGGGGCGCGGACAAGTTGCATGGCTGCATTGTCGACATACAGGTGGCTCAATTCCACATTACTATAGTCTTTTGCCATAGCAGTAACGCGATCGCGCCATAATTGAGAGACATCTAGGACGTTGGCTTTATCTACCGAGCATAGTTTACCGCCGCGTTTTTGGGCGGTTTCAAAGCCGACTTTGGCAATGCGATCGATTTCACTCACGCTATATGCCATCGTATTAACCCCTCGTTGCTCTCCTGTTTCGGTAGCAAATATGCCTTTAGGCTGTCCGAAGTAGATTCCTCCAGTTAATTCTCGCACCACCATAATATCTACCCCTTCTACGATTTCTCTTTTCAAGGAAGAAGCATCAATTAACTGAGGTAAAATAGTTGCTGGTCGAAGGTTAGCGAATAATCCCAATCCCGCGCGCATTCCCAACAAACCAGTCTCAGGACGTTGGTGGCGGGGTAAATTGTCCCATTTATAACCCCCAATAGCCGCTAATAACACCGCATCGCTGTTGCGACAGGCAGTTAAAGTCGCTTCTGGTAAAGGTTCGCCTGTTTCGTCGATCGCAGCACCACCAATGAGAGCCTCAGTAAAAGTAAATTTGAAATCGTGTTTTAAGGCGATCGCATTTAATACTTCTACTGCGACAGACATAATTTCGGGACCAATACCATCCCCAGGAAGTAAAGTAATGTGGTGCTGTTTGCTCATGGTAGCTATGGTAATTATTTTTTAAAAGAAGCGATTTGCAACAGCTATTAATTTACCGCGTAATGTAATCAGCCACAAGCCAAGACTTGAGAAAGCATCGAGGGATCGATCGCAAGCAACTCTTACGAAAGTATTGTGTTTATCTTACTTTGACAAAACAAAGGGGTATGATGACATCATTAAATTATTAATTCAGAAAGTGCGATCGCCTTACTGGATGCAAAAATCTTCAATACTTAGTTTTTATTGTTGAAATTACTAAAATTATTGACTGTACCAATTCAAAAAATCTTCATATGAGACAAAGCGATCGTCAGGTTGGAATTGCCTACACTACTTATATTTTAATTGCTCTCAATTTATTAGTGTATGCCTTAGAAATTAAATTTGGCGGTAGTCAAAATTCGATTGCTTTAGAGCGTTTGGGAGCTTTAATTCCTGAAAAGGTATGGGCTGGTGAATGGTGGCGTTTGATTGGCGCAAATTTTCTGCATTATGGCTCGTTTCACCTGGCGACTAATATGTTGTCTCTCTTTTTTATTGGGCGTTTGATTGAATTAAGTTTGGGAGCAAAATATTATTTAACTATTTATTTGGTCAGCGGTATTGGCTCGATGCTTACTTTTTCTTTATTAGCTTTTCAATTGGGATTGAGTAATGTTTTTTTAGTTGGTGCTTCTGCTGCCATCATGGGTTTAATCGGAGCTATTTTAGCCATCTCACTACAAATTTGGCTGAGAAAAAGATATTCTCTAACTGCAAAACGGCGATTACAGCAAGTTATTTTAATTATTATTATTCAATTTATTTTTGATAATATAATTCCTCAAGTGAGCTTCCACAGTCATCTATTTGGTTTTATTATTGGCTTTTTAATTAGTAGTGTTTTAGTGTTTATTAAATTCAAAATGAAAGAAGTACAATAAGTAGTAAATTAAATTACTTCTCTCCTTAATTTATAATTTATTCATATTTTTTGTGTATCCAGACTTGTCCTTTTTGGGTGACGATATGACTTTTCTGAAACCATTTAAGTTCTTCCATTACAATACCAACTTCGAGATTGAGTTTTTGAGCAATTTCTCGATCTGACAATCCTTCTACGTGGGATTTTATTAAACCCATAATTGAATTTACTTGATTAATAAAATTTCTAATTGCAGAAATTCTGATCGAGGTGTTTTCTGATTCGCAAGTTGCAGCTGCTATTTCCACTACGCTCCAACCACTACGATAATGTTGGAGTATATTGACACCATTTTTGATAATATTTTCGCGATCTTTTTTGGCTAATAAAGCAGCTTTCTTGGCTCGATTACTTTCTTCATGAGTATTCATTGTGACAATTACTAATCTAATTAATTAGTAATAAACTTCATCAATACTCCCGTTATAACCGAACAACTATCGAACGACAATCTGGGGAATTTATAAATTATCTTTTCTGATAGATAGAAGTTTCAAAAGGCTTTAATATTTTAGGTAAATCCATCACTAGATCGGTTGGATAATCTGTAGATAATAATACTTGCCAATTTTCCCAGTCAATATATTCGTCTACTTGTAGTTCTTTTTCATGGGAAAAATTAATGACAACTAATACTCGATCGCTCTCAGTTTCCCTAACATAAGCTAGATGTTCATAAGGATAGTGAATTAAAGTTCGCCAGCAACCTTTTTGTAAAACATGGCTTTTTTTTCTAACTCTAATTAAAGCTTGATAAAAATTGAGAATAGAACCTTCATCTTTAAATTCAGCAGCAACATTAACTTCTTGATAATTATCATTAACTGGTAGCCAAGGTTCGACATCTTTACCAAAGCTAAACCCTCCATGATTAGAATTATCCCACTGCATCGGCGTGCGTACTTTATCTCTAGAAGCCGATTCCCCTTCATGAGCAATAGTAGCGCGATCGCGTAGTTTGTGAGAAGGAATATTATTATGGTCCACCATGCCAATTTCCTGTCCGTAATATAAAACAGGCGTACCTTTGACCGTGAGTAAGATAGTAGCAGCAGCTTTAGCAATACCAACGGAATTATCGCATAAGCTACAGTCAACCCAACGGGATAAATGACGAGAAAGGTCGTGGTTGTCTAAAAAATATACCGACCAAGCATCATCAGGAGTCATTAATTCCTTTTTGGCAATTTCTTTTTGTAAATGACCTGGATACCAAGGACTAAAGGGAAAATCGAAAGTAAAGGGTAGATGTAACTCGTCGTTATTTACTCCGCGAAACATAACCGACTCATAAAGTCCGCTACTAATAAATGTTTCTCCAATCAAAAGGCGATCGTCATACTCGTCAATAATGGCACGAATTTCTTTAATTATTTGATGATTTTCAGGCAAATCTTTATCGTATAGATGATGTTGACTGGAAAAATCTTCTTTGTCTTCTACTTCTGCTTTTAAAGGATTATCGCGATAGTCTTTGTCTTTGCTATAAACGCTAGATGCATCCAATCTAAAACCATCAACCCCTTTATCCAACCAAAAGCGAATCATTTGATAAATCGCTTCTTTAACTTCTGGGTTGCGCCAGTTTAAATCTGGCTGACGCTTATCGAATGTATGGTGGTAATATTGCTGTCTGGTTTCGCAATAAGTCCAGGCTGTACCGCCAAAATAAGATAACCAGTTGTTGGGAACATCATCTTCTGAATTAGGATTTCGCCAATGATACCAGTCACTTTTTGGATTATCTTTCTCCCCACAAGATTCTTCAAACCAGGGATGTTTATTAGAAGTGTGGTTGATGACTAAATCTAAAATTACCTTGATATTTCTTTGGTGCGCTTCGGCAATCAAAGTTTCAAAATCATCGATATTGCCAAAGACAGGATCGATCTGGCAATAGTCGCTGATATCATAACCATTATCGTACATGGGAGACTTATTAATCGGGGAAAGCCAGATAGCGTCTATATGTAGAGACTCTTCACTATCGATATTGCCATCATTGAGATAATCTAGTTTTTGAATAATCCCCTGAAGATCGCCACTACCATCGCCATTAGCATCGGCAAAAGTTCGCGGAAAAATCTGATAAATAACACCGTTTTTCCACCATTCCCCAAATTTTTGAGGGTTATTCTCGATCGTATTATTTTCGCTCAATGATATCACCGTGAAGCATACGCTATAGTCATTCTAAATTAATTTCCTGCCCAAAGTTGCGATCCCTTTATTCTGGTTTCCGCGATCGATTACCCGACTCTATTCTCAACGATCCTGAGCATCAATCTGTTGTAGCGATCACGATCTATAAGTTACACTGCCAAAAAAAGTCTCACTTACAGACAAAAAATAATTGCGTCACAGGTTTTCCATCGAAAATTCAAACAATTGTCATCAAAAAGACATATCTTGTGTCTAACATCAATAATGTAGATCGAGAAAGCAAGTCTCAAAACTTCTGAAGCGATCGCTATTACTTAATTTATAAACGAATTTCTCACACCATATCTAGGCGATACGAGATCGCCTCTTCCTAAATAATTTTAAAGTCAACTATTTACGTATTTATAATGAAAAAATCTACACCCTTGAAAAAAGTAACCACTTCTCTATCCCTGTTAATACTCGGTGGCGGTATCGCTTTGGGCGGAAACCATCTAATCAATACACCTCAAAGCTTTGCTAAAGAATCCTTCAAAGAAACAAAAGTCGCACAAGTCGATAACCCAGAAAATGAGATCGCCGTACCTCAAAACTATGTCAGTCAGGTAGTAGAAAAAGTAGGTAATTCTGTTGTGCGGATCGATGCTTCTCGCACGGTGAGTAATGGTAATTCCCAGATACTAAACGATCCTTTCTTCCGTCAGTTTTTTGGTTCGCAGATTCCTAATATCCCTCAAGAAAGAGTTCAAAGAGGTTTTGGATCGGGGTTTGTTGTAAGTTCCGATGGCTTAATTTTAACCAACGCTCACGTAGTTGATGGTAGCGACGAGGTAAATGTCACCCTCAAAGATGGACGCACCTATGAAGGGAAAGTAATGGGTACGGATTCTTTAACTGATGTGGCGGTAATTAAAATCGAAGCAGAAGACTTACCTGCGGTAACATTTGCCGACTCCGAAAAATTGCAACCAGGAGAATGGGCGATCGCGATCGGCAATCCTTTAGGATTAGATAATACAGTGACTACTGGTATCGTTAGTGCCACGGGGAGATCTAGCGCGCAGATTGGGGTAGCAGACAAGCGAGTTAGCTTTATTCAAACCGATGCTGCGATCAATCCTGGTAATTCTGGAGGGCCATTACTCAACGCCCAAGGTAAAGTAATTGGTATCAACACAGCTATTATTCAAAACGCTCAAGGATTGGGTTTTGCTATTCCTGTCAATACTGCTAGAGATATTGCTGAAGAATTAATTGCCAAAGGAAAAGTCGATCATCCCTATCTGGGCATCCAAATGGCAGGAATTACCCCCGAATTAAGACAAGAGATCAAAAGCCAGAAAGATATAGAAATCGGTACGGATCAAGGTGTCATCATTGCGGGAGTCGTACCTAATTCTCCCGCAGACAAGGCAGGATTGCGATCGGGTGATGTGATTTTAGAAGTAGCTGAAAAATCTGTGACTAAAGCTGATGAGGTACAAAACGCAGTATCTAAAGTTGATGTCGATAGCGAAGTTGTTCTCAAGGTGCGACGCAATGGCAAAGCTCAAGATATTACAGTAAAAGTTGGTGTCTTACCTCAACCCCAACAACCAATTCGGTAAACTAAAGCTAATCAGCTATTATTACCGTTTTATTTATGTCCAGAAGCAGCAAATTCTTAGTTAGTTTATCTATCTTCGTTACTATCATAGTCTTCTGGATTGCGTCCCCCGCATCGGCACAATTACCATTTATTCAAGATCTAACGGTATATTCTCGATTATTACGCCCAGGACAAGATAATGCTCTCTATTCCGCTTGCATTCGTCTTGATGGGCGTTGTTTGTTTAAACTTTCTGGTACAGATTCAGAGGCTTTGACAGATAGAATTTATGAAATTCAAAAACGATTCGACAAAGTAACATCAGATTATTTAGCCGATCCCAACCTTGGCGGAGAAGTAACTATCCAAAACAACGGTAATTTAAAAGATCTTTATCTAACTGTTGGAGAAAAAAAAGAGCGTTTATTCACTGTTACCAATCCCGATGGCAAAGCCAATGATGTGGGAGCTATTATTAGGGCGCAGCAGCTACAATCTATAATAGAAGAAGGTTTGGCTGTGTCGATGCGTGAATATTCGCCCCAATATCAAAGAAAACAAATCATTATTGCTATTTGTATTGCAGCCTTTATTTGGTTGGGCAATTTTCCTTTGAATCAAGGAATCAGAAGGTTTAGGGCATTAGCGAGAAAACTCGCCCCTTCTCCTTCTCTTAAAACCTTATCTTTAAGCGAACAACTAGCCCGTCGCCAACAATGGAATTTAATCGAAATTGAATATCACCTGTTGCAACTACTCCAGATAATTAGTTGGTGTGGGGGGATTTTATTCGTGCTTAATTTATTTCCTCAAACAAGAATTATTTCTTATTTATTAGTTGCTGCTGCTACAGTACCGTTTCGGATTATGGCAGTAGGTTCGATCGCTTATATTTTGATTCGTCTTACATATTTTGCGATCGCCAAACTCAGCAATTCAGCAATTAAAAGACAGTCGGTAGATTTCACAGTCAATCAACGGGGCAAATTAAGAATTAACACCAGTACCAGAATTTTACGCAGTTTAGTGACAACAATCTGGTTAATTATTGGCATTTTAGTAGCTTTTCGCATTAATGGGGTCAATCTTGCCCCCATCTTAGCTGGTGCAGGTATTTTTGGTTTGGGTTTATCCTTGGCTTCCCAAAACCTGATCAAAGATGCCATCAATGGATTTATTATCATCTGGGACGATCGCTATGCAGTAGGGGATATAGTTGATATTGGAGAAGTCAGCGGTATGGTTGAAAATATCAACCTGCGAATTACTCAATTAAGAGATGCAGAAGGAAGATTGATTACCGTACCCAACAGCGCAGTAGAAATCGTGGCAAACCGTTCCAGCCAATGGTCTAGAGCAGACTTGAGTATCCCCATCGCCTACGGATCGAACATCGATAAAGCGATCGCCATAATTCAGGAAGTAGCCGAAGTCATGACTCAAGATCCCGATTGGAAAGAACAGATCTGGGAGTTTCCTAATATTCTAGGGGTAGATTCTTTTAGCGATCGAGGTGTCATCATTCGCGTCTGGATCAAAACCGAACCCCTCAAGCAATGGAATGTGGCGAGAGAGTTCCGCCGTAGGGTCAAAATTGCCTTAGATCGGGCAGGAATTTCAATTCCCGTACCCCAACAACAAATATTATTTGAACCAGGGTTGGCGGTAAATCGCGATCGCAATTAAATTATTCATGAAATCTTTAGCTAATGGAAATTTCTTTGGCGATTCCTTTCATCCAATTTATAAGGCGTAAAATATAATCGGTTGAATAAAACATAGCGGTTATTGTTGGAATGAGATAGGGTTTGTTAGTTGTCATTGGCGATCAAGTCACCAGAAGAGACAAGGTATGTTTTGTCTGTACAGCCACCCGTCACCCAGTTACTTTAAATGACTCCATTTCCACCACCCAATTTACAGTACAAATTAGCTGCGATCGATCTTCAAGAACAACGTCTAGCTCGCATTGCTTTATGGCGTTCGTGTCTGTTGATTAGTTTAATTTTGAGTTTGGGTTTGTTGACAACTCTACCTTTTTGGAAAGTCAAACATCAATCTCAAATTATCATTAACGGTAAACAATTAGTCGGCACGAAGACAATTCACCATGCTTTAGAGTTTCCCTATTCTCAGTTTATCTGGGCTATTAATAGTACAAACTTAACTCAAAAACTAGAATCGATTCCCTCCGTTAGAGTCGCCCATATCAATAAACAAATTATTCCCCCCAAAGTGATTATTTCGGTCGAAGAAAGAGAACCCATTGCGATCGCGACTTTTGCAGGACAAATGGGTTTTCTCGACCGCGACGGAGCATGGATAGCTCAAGAATTTTATACCAATATCGATGGTGATTTTACTCTACCTAAATTAGTAGTGCTTAATTACCAATCCAACTATCAAAAATCTTGGAAAAATCTCTATCAGTTAATATCTTTGTATCCAGAACTAAAAATCAATGAAGTGCAGTGGCATCATTCAGGTAACTTATTTTTACAAACCAAAATAGGTAGAGTATCTTTAGGAACAAATTCGTCGCGATTGTCAGAACAATTTAAAATTATGTTGAAATTACAAAATCTAAACGATCGCATTGATAAAAATAAAATTGCTTATATAGATTTAAGCAATCCTAATGCTAATTTAATTCAAAGGTACTAGTATATTGGCAAAATCATCAAAAAAGTCAGTGTTTTCCCTGAGATCTTTTTTTAACTTAATAATTCGATCAGTAATTTCTTGGAGGATAATTGTATTTATGCGATCGATAATTACAAAAACTTTAATATTTTATATAGACTAAATTCGTTAGATGATAATAAGTTGAGTCAAACTGTTAAGTTAAATTGTTTATAAGAAAACCTAAACGGAACTGTGATTTACGCCCATGTCTCTAGAGAAAAAACTCGTCCGTACTTTCAATAATGAAATCAACTACAATTCCGACTCGCCCCTAGCTTTAGGAAAAAATTCTTCAAGTAACGGAATGGGGATACCCTTCAAGGCTAATCATAGTAGTTTTCAAGTTCCCAAAGAAGAAAATAGGAGTAACAAAATAGTGCCTAGCAATGTCGCCAACATCAAGGTAATGGGAGTAGGCGGAGGTGGCTGTAATGCTGTCAACCGCATGATTGACAGCCAAGTCACTGGCATTGAATTTTGGGCGATAAATACCGATGCTCAAGCCTTGAACAATGCTAAAGCTCCTCAAAAGTTGCAAATAGGACAAAAAATTACTAGAGGCTTAGGGGCGGGAGGAAATCCTGCTATCGGACAAAAAGCAGCCGAAGAATCACGAGATGAAATAGCCCACGCTCTGGAAAATACCGACTTAGTATTTATTACCGCAGGTATGGGAGGCGGTACGGGAACGGGTGCAGCCCCCATTGCAGCGGAAGTAGCAAAAGAAATGGGCTGTTTGACGGTAGGAGTCGTGACTCGCCCGTTCACTTTTGAAGGTAGAAGAAGAACCAAGCAAGCCGAAAAAGGAATTGAAGCTTTTCGCAGTCGAGTTGATACTCTAATTATTATTCCCAACAATCAATTATTATCAGTTATTTCTCCAGAAACTCCCGTCCAGGAAGCTTTCGGCGTAGCTGATGATGTCTTGCGTCAGGGCGTTCAAGGGATCTCGGATATTATTACTATTCCTGGGTTAATTAATGTTGATTTTGCCGACGTTCGCGCCATTATGGCGGATGCTGGTTCGGCGTTGATGGGTATCGGTATGGGTTCGGGCAAATCCCGCGCTAGGGAGGCTGCTGTGGCTGCCGTTTCTTCTCCTTTGTTAGAAGCTTCGATTCATGGAGCAAAAGGAGTCGTCATCAATATTACGGGGGGATATGACCTCACCCTCCACGAAGTTAATGCCGCCGCCGATAGTATTTACGAAGTGGTGGATGAAGATGCCAATATTATTTTTGGTGCGGTGATTGATGAAAGTATGGACGGAGAAATACGCATCACCGTCATTGCTACGGGATTTGACAGCGAAGCTGGGGATGATTTTGAACTGGAAGAACCCCAAGCAGAACAGAGGAGTGTCTTTCCTTCTATGGCTACCGCCCAACCACCAGAAAGAACAAAAGTTAAAGAAACCGATCGCTCTCGAATCGAAATTCCCGATTTTCTGCAAAGAAGACGCTTTCCCAAAAACTAAATTGAGCAGCTAAGTTTATGACTCAAATAGCCTTAACTATTGCTGGTTCAGATAGTGGTGGCGGAGCAGGAATTCAAGCAGATCTGAAGACTTTTGCCCTCCACTGCGTTCATGGCACTAGTGCCTTAACTTGCGTTACGGCTCAAAATACTCTGGGGGTTACTCAAGTAGAAGCTATGACTGTATCTATGGTTAAAGCTCAAATAGAAGCAGTCGGCAGCGATTTTACAGTTAATTCTGTTAAGACAGGAATGTTGCTCCATGGCGAGATTATTGAAGGGGTAGCCGAATCAATAAACAAATTTGGTTTTTCTAAGTTAGTAGTCGACCCCGTGATGGTTTCTCGCGCGGGAGTGCAGTTGATCGATGATGATGCGATCGCATTATTAACTAAACTCCTAATTCCTCAGGCTGCTATTGTCACTCCCAATCGCTATGAGGCAGAAATTTTAAGCGGTTTGACTATAAACACCATTGAGGAAGTCAAACAGGCTGCTGTGGCGATTTACGAACGGCTGGGAGCAAAAGTAGTTTTGGTTAAGGGTGGTGGATTATTAAATAGCCATCGCGGTACCGATATTTGGTACGACGGTACGGAGTTGAAAATTTTGTCAGAAAAAGCGATCGAGACTTCTAATACTCACGGTACGGGATGCACTCTTTCCGCAGCTATTTGCGCCAATTTGGCTTTAGAACAAGATTTGTGGTCATCAGTTATCGCAGCCAAAAAATATGTCACCGCGGCTTTAAAAAATTTTTTAAATATAGGTGCGGGAAATGGTCCAGTCGGTCACTTTTTTCCTCTAATAAAGAAGATCTAGAATAATCGATTGAGATTAATGAAATGAAACTAGCCACCCAAATCGAAGCCATTTTTTATATTAAAGGCAGACCCCTTTCCATCGAAGAAATATATGCTTATCTCTATCAACAAGGAAGCGAATCCAGCAAAATATCCGCAGAAAATCGAGCCTTAGTAGAAGACGCTTTAATTGAATTAATGAATGACTATGCTCATCGAGACAGTGCCTTAGAAATATCTGAAACTGAGGCAGGATACAGTCTTCAGCTTAAAAATGAGTATGGATATCTACTTAAAGAACTAGTTCCTGCTGAGTTAGGGAAAGGAGCGTTGCGTACCTTAGCAGCAGTAGCTATTAAAAACCCCATCTTACAAACAGAATTAATCGATTTGCGAGGAAGTAGTGCTTATCAACAAGTTAGCGAACTAGTAAAATTAGGATTTATTCGCAAACGAGAACAAGCAGATGGTCGATCCTATTGGTTGGAAGTGACTAATAAATTTCATCAATACTTTGAAATCAGCAATATGGCTATATCCTAGCTAGTTGTTAGGCTGTTTTTTACTAGCGACTAACACCAAAACTATGTCAAAGTAGAAGCAGCGTACATCCATATTTGGGTAACGAATGATATTTAACTTTGATTTTTTGAATTCCGAACAACAAGAGCAGAATTACAATAATTTGATGCAGTACCTGCGTCAGCAGAATCCAGAAGTCCTATCGCAAATAGCTCAATCTGCTAGCCCTGAAGTCAAACAAATTATTTCTCAAAACGTGCAGGGTTTGGTAGGAATGCTTCCTTCAGGAGACTTTAACGTAAAAGTAACTACCGATCGAGAAAATCTAGCTCATTTATTGGCTTCGGCAATGATGACTGGCTATTTTTTGTGTCAAATAGAGAAGAGAATGGACCTGGAAGAAAGTCTAACTAACTCTTCTTCTATGTCCAATCATTCTCTTACCGATGACAAGCCAGAAGAATAAACCGACGATTCTCGATTTTTGGTTTTAGTTACCGAATCTGGTTGGATTTAGCTAAATAGCTTTGAGAGTCAATTTTATCGAATCTATTGACGAATGTTTCTGGCTGAAAAACTATTGAAGAGTATTTAACCACCTTTGGCAAAAGTCAGCATGAGCAATACGGATAAAGCCATGCCAGGGCTAAGTAAGAGAAATAAGGTAAGCAATTCATTTGATGTCATAGAATCAATAGGTTAAATCTTTAAGGGAAATTTTCATCTGTTATTAGACTAACCTTAAGTATTCAACTAAGCAGCCCAACTAAATATTTTATTAACAATGATCTTAGACCCCCAATTTGCGATTTACTCGCTCTAAAGCATCGGTTGCTGCCGACCAATCTGGCTTTAATTGAGATGCTCGTTGATAATAGTCTCTAGCATTGCGATATTGCTTGAGATATTCGGCGACAGATCCTTTGCCATACCAAGCTTCGTGATAATTTGGGTTGACCGTTAAAGCGCGATCGTAAGACTCCACAGCGAGATCGTAAAGTTGGCTGGACTTTTGTACATTGCCCAAACCAATTAAAGCAGGTAAATAATCGGGTTTGATCTTCAATGCCTCTTGATATGCCTCGATCGCTCGTGGATAATCTTGTTGTTGATAATATAATTTGCCTAAGTTATTCCAGGGAACAAAACTTTTGGCTGGTGCGAGGTCGATCGCTTTCTGGAAATCAAAAATGGCTTGATTTGTTTGTTGAAGGCGTGCATAAGCTTCTCCACGATTGTTCCACAACCACACGTCATCAGGAGCTATCTCAATAGCACTATCGTAGGCTTTGACCGCAGAATCATATCGGTCTAGACTATAGAGAGTAAGAGCCTTGCAATTCCACAGTTGAGGGCTTTGATAATATTTTAGAGCAGTACTACAAGTTTTTAATGCCTCTTCATATTGATTGAGCTGTCTTTGGGCTTTAGCTTTTTTTAACCATACAGGCTCAAAATTTCTAATTTGTCCCTTGGTATTGGGGAGTTTGTTCAAACCGTTATTATAGTAGTCAATTGCTTGCTGGTATTGTTGATCTTTTAAGAATCGATCGCCTTGGTAAAATTCTAGAATTGCGACTCTTTGTGCCCATTGTGAGTAGGCTATCGCAATTCCCAAAGCAACAATCGGTAAAACTAGAAGATATTTATAAAACCCCTTGAATTTTGACTTTTGTTTGATTTTTCTGAGGTCTTTGATTACTTTCTGGACTGACTGATATCGTTGATTTTTATCTAAGCAAATCATCCGATCCAAAATCTTGGCAAAGCTGGGACTAATCCTGGCTTTACGATGCCAGATTATTTCCCCCGTGCGGGGATTTTTTTCTAATTTCTGGGGTGATGTTCCAGTCAAAACATGAATTGCAGTCATCCCCAAAGCGTAAATGTCGCTAACATAGGTAGCCCTTCCTGCAATTTGTTCGGGGGGTATATAGCCTGTTTTACTGTCGGGGATTAGGTCGATTGCCTCCTCGACTAACCCGAAATCAACTAGGGCAATCTTGTTGTCTTTTTGCCGTTTAATTAAACTAGATGGTTTGATATTTCCGTGAATAATTTGTTGCTTGTGAATTGGTTGAAGCGCGATCGCCGTATCGGTTAAGATATCAATTACTTCGGCCTCAGAAAGAATAAACTGATCTTCAATAATTTGAGCTAAATTTTTGCCTTCGATATATTCTTGAACTACATATATTCTAGAGCGATCGATAAAATATTCTACCGCTTTAGGAGTTCTGTTAAAATTATCAATAATTGATAAGTTATTCAAACCTATCATAATCCGATTGGTAATCTCAGATAGTGATGAGTCGGAATTTTCTGGTTCAATTATTGCTACATAATATCGCGACTTATCTTCTGCTAATAGACTGTTAGCAACATAAGAATTTATTTCTCTTTTACCTCCTAAAAATTTAACTATTTGGTATTTATCACCAATAGTTTGTTCGATCGTATTTAAGGGCTTTAGATCCTGCAATACCTCCGTTGCACTGCTATAGCGTTCTGAGGTATTTACCGCAGTCATGCGATTGATTATTTTTAAAAAAGCTTCGCTGATGGCTATTTTTTTATTCCACGCACTTACTCCACCAGACTCTGATTCTTCCCACTCCATAGGAGATTTATTAGTCATACCAAAAATAACAGTTCTACCTAAAGCATAAATATCGCTGCTATAGACTGGTTTGCCATTATTTTGTTCGGGGGGCATATACCCAGGAGTGCCAATAATTTGGGTTTGAACTTGTTGTTTGCTAACATCAAATGCCATTGTGCCAATTTCTTTGACCGCACCAAAATCGATCAAAATCATCTTGCCATCTTTTTTACGACGAATTAAATTTGACGGCTTGATATCTCGATGAATTATACCTTGTTTGTGAACGGATTCTAGGCTTTCTAAAATATCAAAAAGAAACTGAATTATTTGAGCTTCATTTAATGTTTGACGGCGAACTTCTTGTTCAAACTCTTCTCCTTCGATGAATTCTAAAACTAAATAGAATTGTTTGTTTTCTTCAAAATGACCAATAAAATCAGGAATGCGATCGTGTTTCCCCAGCCATTGCAACACCATTGCTTCGGTTGCCAAACGTTCTTTAGCACTAGCCCAAATTGACGAACTATTAAATCTAGGTTGTAATTGTTTGACAGCGCATCTATTCTCTGTTTCAGATTGTTTATCTATAGCTAAATAAGTAGTAGCAAAACCGCCACTTCCTAGTTCCCTAACAATATGAAATCTTTGGTTAAGTACGTCCCCTGACTTAAGTACTTTATAGCCATATTCAGCATTAGATTCAGCGCGATCGTTTTCGGATTGAGAAATGGGAATGGTAAAGTCTGAGTCTGACATGACATCTGGTGGACACAAGATTACTAAATTGTAGCGAACATCGATCCACAATTGAGTTTAAGCAGAATGATAGCTAAGGGTAGTATACAGATAAATTGTTAGTATTAATACTAGATAAATTTGCTTTCAGTGTAAATACGGATCTAAATGCTTCTAATTGATTTAAAAACCACTGTGAGATAGGATCGAAAACTAGTTTTATCATGTAAATTAAACTCATTTTATTTTTAATTTAAAATCAACTATGAATATTTTTCGCCAATATATAGCTCCCTTGATTGTAGTAGTGATTTTCCTGGTGGCTTTGTTTGCTGTAAGTATACGTATCTTTTTGCCTTCAGATATGGCAGCCCCCGCCCCCATATCTGCCGAGGATCTCAGCACGATTTTGACTTACGTTAAGCTTTAGGCAACGGATTTTTTGGTCTGTAGAGTGGAATATACCCAGTTGAGGAAAGCAATCGATGGAAGGACAAGGCGCAAAAATTGGCAGTACGGCTATAATTTGGAGTTTGGCAACGGGAATGATGGCTATTTCAATTCCTATAGTTAAAATGACCAGTACAGGAATAATTTTGCCTCTAGCAGTTGTGGTGGGGGTTAGTATAAGCACCATCGCCATTTGGTTGAGTGGTTGGTTTAATTAATTAAACAAATTAAGGCACTATCTGGGAGCTTATGACAAATAGTGCCTCTCACAGTGCGCCACTTTTTATATAAAAATAAAAGCAATCAGGATATTTTGATTTATTTAGTTTATTTAGTTTATATTTTTGTCAGTGTTAAATAGATAACAAAAAATCACAAAATACAACAAAATTAGTTATCTCAGATGGTTATTATTAGACCAATCGATAATAATATCTATAATTGAATATTTTCCTCTAAAAACTGTATACTAAATCAAAATCTAAAAACAGAGTAATTTGAGCGCATTATCTCAAATATACTCTGGTAGTAAAATTGTAATCTTGCATGATTAGTGTTCTTGTTGTTGACGACCAAAATCTGACTCATAGGCTGATAGAAACCTATCTAAAATCAGAGGCTGAAATCGAGATAGTTGGCTTTGCAAATAATGGTCAAGATGCAATCGAACAAATCCGTAACTTGCAGCCAGATGTAGTGTTAATGGATGTAGAAATGCCAAAAATGGATGGACTGGCAGCTACAAAAATAATTACTAGAGAGTTTGTTACAACTAAAGTTTTGATTTTAACAGTACACGATAATGAAGCACATTTGAGCTTGGCACTAGAAAATGGTGCAAAAGGATATTTGCTTAAAACGACTACCTCTCAAGAATTAAAAAATGCTATTTATTATGTCAACCAAGGTTATTTTCAATTGAGTGTAGAATTAACGGAAAAGTACTTACAAAAAATTGTCAAAGCAAAACCAGAATCAGAGGAAATTTTTGAGATCAAAAAAAAAGTTAGTTATTTATCTAAATCTTTTAATAAATTAGAAGATGAGTTGGAAAAATCTGGAGAAAAAAACCTAGAAGAAAATTTAGAACGTAAAATAGAAGGGCTATTGCAAAAAGAAATGGCTATTCTACGCGATCGCGACTCTCATCTACAATTTAAAGTAGATCGCATGAAATACAATCAGGAACGATTAGAACAAAATATTAAATATCTTTTTAAAGTTCAAATGGGCTGTATTATTGTGGCATTGATGGCAATAATATTAGCTGCATTTTCTGTGTTTAATTAATATTTGTTTGATCGTCAATATGCTTTGATCTGGTTTATTTGATTGTTAACTCTAGGTTTTAACTGGCATGACATTAGAGTATGACTTGGTGGTAGTTGGTAGCAGTTGGGCTGGTATCTATGCAGCAAAAAGTGCTGTTAGGTTTCAAGCTCGCGTTGCACTGGTGACTCAAACCGATAATTCTGTTGAGCTTCCCCAAGGCGAATATTTGCCCAATGACACCTCATTTAACTGTAGTTTGGCTGAAATTGGCGATTTCAACTACTCTTTAGAAAATGGCTTTTTTATCGCCGAAGAAACCAACCTAAATACTGTTTCTTTAGATAAGGCGCAGACTTGGATTGAGAATGGTAATGCAGCCGTAAAAAACTTAAATTCCTTGTCTAGTTTGGCAGCGTTGGGTGTTGATGTCATTGTGGGTAAAGGAGAGTTTTTTCGACTGCCAAAATTAGGATTACAAGTCAAACAAAGAAGATTGCGATCGCGTCGTTTTTTATTGGCAACAGGCTCTTATTTTTTGCCTGATTTTGGGGATAATGATGGTGCAATAAACTATTTAACTTTAAGGGATTTAGCCGAGGGAGATTTAGCTAATTTACCCTCTAATATTATTATTGTTGGAGGAGATCCAACTGCCTTAGAATTGGCTCAAACTCTGGCAAGATTTGAGAAGAAAATTACTTTAGTTGTCAAACAAAATAGAATATTACCGCAAGAAGATCGAGATTTAAGTACTTTAGTGCAGGCAAAGTTAGAAGCAGAAGGAATCAATATCTTTACTAATTCAGTTGTGAGCCAGATTAAACAGATTGACAATCTAAAATGGCTACAGGCTGGAAATCGGGCTTTATCCGCAGATGAAATTATAATTGCCGATTATCGTCGACCAAATATTAGAGATCTAAATCTTGCAGGGGTAGATGTCAAATATGATGAAAAACGGGTTTATGTCGATCGCAAACTAGCAACTACTAATCCTCATATTTATGCTTGTGGCGATCTCATTGGAGGATATTGTTTGCCGAATATTGCTCGTTATGAAGTTAATCTAATTTTGAAAAATACTTTATTTTTTTCCTGGTATAAAACTAATTATCATGCTCTTCCTTGGGCTGTTTTAACTCGACCAAAATTAGCTAGAGTAGGTTTGAATGAAAGACAAGCTAAACAACAATATAAGGGAAAAGTGTATGTAATTCGGCAATATTTTAATAACACAGCCCAGGGACAAATATTAGATAGTAATCCTGGGATGTGTAAGTTATTAATCAGTCGCCAAGGTGAAATATTAGGTTGTAGTTTATTTGGCGATCGCGCAGTAGAGTTAATTACTATTCCTGCATTAATGATGCAACATAAAATAAAGTTAGATCATAATCCCATGAGAGGATTAACTTCTATATCGATACCTACTATTTATCCTAGTATGACAGAGATCTTAGAATTAGCATTAGAAGATTTTTATCAACAAAAAATACAGCAAAATTCTCAACTATCAAATCGTCTTAAACGTTGGTTTTCTTGGCGCAAGAATAAATAACCAATGAGCAATAACCAATGAGCAATAACCAATAAGCAATAACCAATGAGCAAAAAATTATTTATCGTATTTGAGGGAATAGATAGTTGCGGAAAAACCACTCAAGCAGAACTATTAAAAGACTATTTCCTCAATCATAAAGAACGAGTAGTAATAAGTCCCGAGCCTTCCGATGGCATCATTGGGAATATGATTCGCCAAGCACTAAAACAAAGGATTTTATTTAGTCGCGATCGCGATTTATTTGACGAGCAAATGGCATATCTTTTTGCTGCCGATCGCCACGACCATTTATATAATGATCTTGATGGAGTATTCAAATTAATCGAAGATAACTACCATGTAATTAGCACCCGCTATTATTTTTCTTCTTTAGCATACAATTGTGAGAGTCCTGAAAAATTTGCTTTTATTCAAAAACTAAACGATCGTTTTCCTAATCCAGATCTGACAATTTATATTGATATTCCTATTGAAGTATCTTTAGCAAGATTACAAGAACGATCCTTACAAGAAATATACGAAACGAAGAGTAAGTTAACCCTAGTTCGAGAACAATATCAAAAAATATTTGCTGCCTATCAAGGCAAATTGCTCTCAATTGATGGGACAAATAGCCTTCAAATTATTCATCAAAAAATAGTCAATTACATTACTCAAAAATAGCCAATAAATAATAACTAATAACTAACAACTAACAACTACTTCTAGTATTACTAGGGATTTCATCGATTAAATATTTAGTTGTAATTTCTCTCTTGCCAATAGGCGATAGAATCGAAGATTGGTTATACTTGTTCTTATTTAATTTAAAAAAAAATTAATATTGTGCAACTAATCGGCGAAATTCATCTTCTATATTCATAGATTCACGGTAAAAAACAGCCATAACTCACTAGCAAAAACAATATATTATTTTTGCTAGGGGCATTCTTAGCTACAGACCACAATCATTAAGATGAAGCAAGACCCCAAACACGATCGAGAGGATAGCCCAAACCAAGATAGGGCAACAGCTTCTACTAGTTGGTGGCGCAAGATAATCATCACCCTAGCAATTTTACTCTTAGGCGGTGCGGGTAGTGGTCTACTTTATGGTTGGTATTTTGTCAGGCAAAAATTAGTACCTTTAATCGAAACAGAGGCAGGTAATTATCTCCACCGCCCCTTAGAATTAGGCGAGCTCAAAACTATTTTCCCTACAGGAGCAAAATTTGGTAATAGCGCGCTTCCTGCAACGAATGATAATCCCGATTTTGTTAAAGTCAATACAGTCAAAGTCAATCTCGCCCCCCTCTATTTCTTACGTACTCGGAAATTAAAGATAGACATTATTTTAGAAAAGCCCGATGTTTATATCGAACAAGATGAATCTAAAAAATGGACTCCGACAGATTTTGGCTCGGATGGCGAATCAGAGGGGGGAATCAAAGTTGAAGTAACCTCAATTCAACTCCAGGGGGGACAGCTTGCTCTCGTGGCTTATAATTCCGAAACAAAAGCCCTGAACCCTCCTGTCCGAGCCAAGATAGGAGAAATTATCGCCCTTCCTACAGACGGTCAAATTAAATTTGATGCGAATGCAGAATTAATTGCAGGGGGTAAATTTGCTCTTGATGGTCTAGGGAATACCAACACGGGAATTATTGAAATAAAAATAGATGCAGAAAATTTAGATGCGGGAGAAATCAGTAATTTAGTAGCTTTGCCAATTGAATTCGGTCGAGGAAATATTGACGGAAAACTGGATATAGTTTTAACAGATATATCTCTGCCATTATTATATGGAGTTTTAGATTTAGATGGTGTTGGCTTGCAGATTCCCAACCTAGTCAAACCGTTTCAAAATAGCGATGGCAAAATACATTTTCAAGGTACAGAAATAAAACTCGACGATATAGCAACCAATTTTGGGGAAGTGTCGGGGAAAGCATCGGGTAAATTAAATCTAGCAGAAGAAGGCGATTATCAGATCGATACGAAGATAAAGCCAATAGAAGCGAGCAAAGTGATTAATGCTCTAGAATTAGAAGCCCCTGTTCCCATTGAAGGCAAAATAACAGGAGATATACAAGTTAGAGGAAACTTAGAAAATCCTGTCGTTAAATTAGATATCGCTAGCGCGAGTCCTACTACAATTGATAAGGTTGATTTCAAACAAATTAATGCCGATCTAGAAATAATAGGTACAACTCTTTCGGTGAAACAGTTTACTAGTCTGCCTAAAAGCGGTGGAACGATCGCAGGAAATGGTAAATTGCAGTTAGATGGGTTGCAAAATCTAGTATTCAACATTACGGCAAATAATGTTTCGGGCAAAGCGATCGCTCGTAGCTATAACAATGAATTACCTGTAGATATTGGTACTATTTCAGGCTCGACCAATATATCAGCCCAGGCGGGGGATCTCTCGACTCTACGCTTTCGTAAAGGAAAAGCAAATTTTGCTTTGGGTAACGGTGTAGTTAAAGTTGATAATCTTGATTATGGCAAAGGCATCTGGACATCAGATCTAACCACATTGGGGGTAGAATTTGGCAGTTTGCCTTTTGGAGAAGGAAGTGCGCCAACTATTGCCAAAGGGGTAATTGATGGCAAATTTGATGTATCGGGGACTAGTGATGTCGGTAATTTGGATTTAGTTGATGCCAGAGGAAAAGCCGATCTCAATACCGTGGGGGGGAAAATAGTCCTACCGAAAATATCTTTAGCTGATGGTAATTGGGCTGCGAATATTGATACAAAAAATCTAAAACTCCAGCGTCTTTTCCCCGAATTACCTAACGAGTTTAACGATAATCTCAGCGGTGAATTTTATCTGACGGGCAATATTCCCGATAAGGCTCAACCTCAGACGTTAATTAACGGTTTTGGCGACTTAACCCTGGCACAAGGAAGAGTTAGGGTAGATGATTTAACCATAGTCGATCAAAATTGGACGGCGATCGCTAAAGGAAAAGATTTAAAATTAAAAGAATTAAGCTCGACTACTCCCGATCAATTTGCAGGATTGGTTAATGGCACGCTCAATTTAGCGGGGACGACTGATAATATTACCCCAGAAGGGATTAAAGCTAGGGGGAATGGTAGTTTGACTCTACCAGAAGGAGTGTTTGCTGCCGAGGATTTGGCGATCGCCAACGGGCAATTTAACGCCCAAGTAGCACCCCAAAATGTAGACTTGAGCCTATTTGCCGATCCTGATTCCGACGATCTAGAGCTTAAGGGAAAACTGGGAGGAAAGCTGGCGGTAACGGGACAAGTAGATAACCTCAGTCCTACCGCCGTATCGGCTACAGGAGATGTCAGCTTTAGCCAGGGTATCGATCTATTAGAACAACCCTTTGAGGCAAAAGTAGCTTGGGATGGCAGACGGTTAGATGTACTAAAAGCCCAAGGAGATGATTTGGATGCAATGGGTTATATTGACCTAGACCCCAGCTTTTTTAGCGATATTCCCGATAAATTAGTCGCAGTAGAATATTTTGAGTTTGATGTCGATAGGGCGAAAGAAATTGATATTACCAAGCTGCGTTTAACTCTACCGACTTGGGCGACTAATCTCGACTATTCAGGTAGAGGAGACTTTTCAGGACAGATTAGTGGTATTCCCTCGGCAATGAAAATTGCAGGAAACATAAGTTTAAAAGACTTTAGAGTAGAAGAAATCAACTTTGACCCTTTTTTAGCAGGAAATGTTCAAATATCTCCCGAAACTGGCGTAAGTTTAGACTTACAAGAAATTATTACCGCGCCTCTTTTTTCTACTGCTGCCGATCTTGATCCAGAAATTAAACCCCTCGATAAAATTGAGCTAGTTTTAGATAAAAACTTCTCTCCTCTAGGATTTGCGATCGTTCAAGACTACATTTCAATTGTGGGTACGGGAAAAGAAGAAATTATTGAAATGACGACCCAGAATATTCCCGTACAATTAATTAAAACTATTGCCCTCAAAAGCGATGACCTAGAAGTACCCGAAAACATAGCTATTCAGCCGATAGATGGCGAATTGTCGGGAGACTTTATTTTTAATCTCAATACTTTAGCTACTTCAGGAGAAAACGTCACCATCGAATCTCCAGCTTTAGCCAGTATTCGGGGAGATTTATTAAAGGGAGATTTCCAATATGCTAATGGTTATTTTGCCATTCAAGACGTAGAATTCCAACAACGGAATAGTACCTATAAACTGCAAGGAAACATCAAACAAAAACCAGATGATTTTATCGTTGATGGTCGGGTGTCGATTAATGGCGGACAAATTCAAGATATTTTAGTCGCGCTGCAAATATTTGAATTAACCGATCTCAGTCGTATTTTTAGCGATCGCAATTATGGAGATGCTAACAATTTATATGAGTCTTCCTCATCTGGCAAAGCACCCTTATTTGATATTGGCTTAAAAGATGCACCTATATTTGAACAGCTAGAGTTACTCTCGACCATAGAAGCATGGTTGGCTTCGATCGAGCAAGAACGACAAACAGCTATAATTCCCCCTATTAAGAATTTAAAAGGGACTTTTGATGGAAATATCGATGTTTCTGGCTCTTTTAACGACGGCTTAAGTTCGGAATTTCAATTTTTGGGGGAGAAGTGGCGATGGGGAAACTTAACTAGTAAAAAGATCGTTCTTCAAGGTAATCTCCGAGAAGGGATTTTAACCCTATTACCCGTCTCTATTCAACTAGAAAATCCCATTTTGAGAGAAAACTCAGCGGAGTCGGAAAATAAAATCAATGCTTCTTCTCCTACCTTATTATTTACGGGGACATTTGGCGGAGAAACCCATTCAGGACAGTTTCGATTGGTAGAAGTGCCTGTTAAATTAATCGAGCAACTGTTTTCTTTGCCTCCAGAATTAGCTTTAGATGGATTAATTAACGCCTCTGCTAGTATTGCAGGGACGCAAAAAGAACCTCAAGCCAGAGGAGAACTAAGAATAGATAATGCTTCTCTCAATGAGACTTCGATCCAGTCTACGAAAGGGAGTTTTAACTACAGAAATTCTCGTCTTGATTTTTCCGCCAGTAGTAATATTGCCGAAGATGCCGATCCTCTCCTTCTTCGGGGTAGTATTCCTTATAAGTTGCCTTTTGCTGCTGTCGAACCTCAAAGCGATCGCTTAGAACTACAACTAAACGTCAAAGATAAAGGCTTGGCTTTATTGGATATTTTTTCCCGAGGAGAATTGAAGTGGATCGACGGTATGGGGGAGATCGTGCTGGATATTTCTGGGGTACTCGATGCCAAACAGAATCTACCCCGCAAGCTAGTAGCCCAAGGTACGGCGAATATTCAAAATGCCACGGTTGCAATTAAAAACTTACCTAATAATTTGCTTACCAACATTGACAGTGAGGTATTTTTCGACCTCAGCAATATTAGAGTTAATAGTTTTACAGGAGATTTTGGTGGGGGTCAAGTATTAGCTGCGGGGACTATTCCTCTCAATAAACCTGGTTCTCCCAATCCTTTAACCATTGATTTTAATAAAATTGCCGTTGATGTACCAAAATTATATGATGGTGGTCTCAAAGGAAGGATTAGGATCTTAGGTAAAGCTACCGAACCGATTATTACAGGCAACATTACTCTGTTTGACGGTACGATTTTATTAGTAGATGAAAGCGATCCTAATAGCAATCCAGAAAAGAATATCACCACAGGTAGTAAAATTAGTGCCATCAAGCGACGCAACACCGAAGAAAGTATTGCAGCTATTACGCAATATAAAAATCTTCAACTAAAACTAGGAGAAGATATTCAAATTAGTCAACCGCCTATTTTTACTTTTTTAGCGACGGGAGATCTCGGTATTAACGGTACTTTTTTGCAACCTAGTCCTAGTGGCACTATTACTCTACAACGGGGTCAAGTGAATTTGTTTACTACTCAGTTAAATTTGTCTAGAGATTATAAGAATACGGCTCGTTTTTCTAGTAACAATATTCTCGATCCATTTTTGGATGTGTTGCTAGTGGGTTCGGCAATCGAAACTACAGGTAGTAGAAACATACCTAGTGAAGCATCTCCCACGGAAAAACCTGATGCTGATAGTTTGGGTACGTTAGAAACTGTGAGAATTGAGGCTAAAGTAAAAGGGCTAGCCAGCCAAATTACTAATAAGATCGAACTTACTAGTAGTCCTCCCCGCAGTCAAGCAGAAATAGTAGCTTTATTGGGTGGTGGTTTTGTGGAAACTTTAGCTAACAATACTAGTACTTTGGGTTTAGCTAGTTTGGCAGGTTCGGCTTTATTTGGCAGTCTTAATTCTGAATTTAATAATGCTTTTCCCATTGGAGAAGTACGTTTATTTCCCACTCAAATCATTGGAGATGAAGATAATCCCGATGATGGTAATAGCGATGGAATTGCAGGAGAAATTGCTTTTAATTTGTTTAATAATTTTTCTTTTTCTGTGTTGAGAATTTTGAATATCAATGATATTCCGACTCAGTATGGTTTTCGCTACCGTCTCAACAAATATTTTGTGTTGCGGGGTTCTAGTGATTTCAAATCGATCAGAAGCGATCGCGAGTTAAAAGAAAGCAATGAAGATCAGGGTAATACTAGGGTTTTAATTGAATTTGAATCGAGATTTTAATATTTGGCATCGATCGATAAATAATATGGATATTTCTTGGCATTACTGGTTATTTTTATTGACTACTATTTTTCATATAATTACTAGTTTTCAAGAAAAGAAAAGTTTAATACCACCAGGAGAAATTATTAACGTTGACGAAAACAATATTCATTTATATATAAAAGGAAAGGGTGAAATAACAGTTGTTTTAGACCATAGTTTGGGCGGTGTTGAAGGATATTTTTTAATCGATGAAATAGCCAAACTAACGCGAGTATGTATTTGCGATCGCCCTGGTTATGGTTGGAGTGAACCTAGTGGTAAATCTCGCTGTAGCGAAGCGATCGTTGCAGAATGGGATTTGCTATTAACTGAGGCTAACATCGAACCGCCTTATATTTTAGTAGGAGATTCTTTTGGTAGTTATAATATGCGTCTTTATACTCATAAGTTTCCCGATAAAGTTAAAGGATTAATTCTTACTGACGGGTTGCATGAAGCAGGAATGTTGAATATGCCTTTGGCTGTTAAGGCAGTTAAGTATTTGTTTATTTCTGGCTTTATTATGTCTATTTTTGGTTCCCTTTTAGGTATTATTCGCTTGATGGGAACTGTTGGTTTATTTGAATTAGTTAAACCCGAACTAAAACAGTTTTCTCCTCAACAAAGACAGTGGGTTAAAAGATCTTTTTATAGTCATAATCACTGGATAACTATGGCAAGAGAGCTTATTAATCTGGACCGCAGTGGTCGTCAATTAAAAGTAGCTAATAATTTTAAAGATCTGCCAGTTATTAGTATTAAGTCCAACAGCTTTTTCAAACCTTCAATTTTCACTGCCATATTACCTTTAAAGATGATCAATAAACTTAGAAACAAAATACATTATTACTTAAGTTTATTATCAAGTAATTATACAGAAATATCTGCCAGTAATAGCAGCCACTTTGTTTGGATCGACGAACCAGAAATTGTAGTTAAGGCAATCGCGAAAATGTTAGAGTTTTTGCAAAAGTAATCTAAGTATCAAAAATTAATAATTATTAGAATTATTAGTTAACTAATAACCAATAACCATCAACCACTAACAACCAACTCCTCAACTACCTCATTCAAACCAACAGAATTAGAAGCCTTACAAAGAATACGATCGCCCGATCGCATTATTTGTTTTAATTTAGTAGTTAGAGTAGCGCGATCGCTAAAACATTCCGTTGCAATATTTCCCGCACCCTTAGCTATTTCTTGAGTAGCTTTTTCATCGGCTAAAACCAACAACATATCCAACCCTAATTCTTGCCCTTTTTCTCCTACCTGACGGTGTAATTGGGGTGAATATTCCCCCAACTCTTTCATCGTACCTAAAACGGCAATATGGCGTTTACCTGGGGTTTCCTTGAGCATTTGTACCGCAGCTAGCATCGACTCCAAACCCGCATTATAGGTTTCATCCAAGACTACAATATCATTAGCCAAATCGTAGCGACGCGATCGCCTTCCCGTTAGTCTAAACTACAGTATTGAGCATATAAATCGTCGCCTCAAAATTTTCCGCATCTTTTCTGAACGTTATCGTAATCGACGAAGACGCTATGGTTTACGTTGTAAATTGCTGGCATCAATTTATAATTACGAACTATCTTTATCCGCCTGAAACCTTCATATCAGAACCTCAATGCAATTATGCAAGAGATCTAATAAATAATTATTTAAGAATCGATAATAGTGCATTTCAGTTATTTTGTAGACATAAAAATTGATCCTAAGTGAGCTTGAGGAGCAGATATATTTTCAATTGTCATGGCAATTTTTTTAATTGTTCTTGGTTCAAGATGAGGCTGGGGTAAAGCAATTTCTTGAGCAAAATCACCTAGTTCATTTGGTTGAAAAACTGCTGTTAAAATAGCTCCTTTTTGATCCGTAGTGTAGGGCAAATCTTTATCTATTACAGTCCATAATGCGTAGACCTTATTTGGAGGCAAAGGAGGTAAATTCTCAACATTTAAAGTAGCACTTAGTTGATTGGAGTTGATAATTAGTTGCGCCTTTTGGTTTACATCTTCACCATTCAATAAATAGGTAAGCTTGTCTTTTTGAATGTTTGTACCGATATCTATATTTTTAGCGATTTGCACAGATCGCCACAGACGGTAGTTAGCGATACCTAAAGTAGTGATTAGAGTTAAAGTGATCGCCCCTAAAATTTTGTTCCAGGGTAATACATACTTGGGAGAAGCACTTTCTAAATTATTAGTAATGGTAGACTTGGTAATTTCCGTATTTGATGCTGCCAATATGCGATCGCGAAGGGTGACTGGGGGCAACATTTCTAGAGGAGCATAGGTTAAGTCTAGAGCCTCCTGCATAGCTATAACCTGCTCGTTTAAGCTGGGATCTTCCGCTAGCATTTCTTGAAATAAAAGAGCTTCAGCAGGACTCAAATTGCCCAATACATAACCTGATATTAATAGTTGTTCGCATTCTGGCGGTAGTGTTGACATGATATTATGACCTATCTCTAGAATCAGTAAGAGCCTGTCGCAACTTGAGTAAACCACGGCGAGTTCTTGATTTTACTGTACCTAAAGCAGTACCTAGTCGTTGAGCAATTTCTGACTGGCTTAACCCTTGATAATATGCCATTCTTAATACTTCTCGTTCTTTTATTGATAGCTGCTTTAAAGCCTCTACAATCTTATGCGATCGCTCTATTTGAACGGCTTCTTCCATCGGACTTTCCGACAACACTTTAGCATTTTCATTTAAAGCTTGGTTACGAATTCTTTGCTGTCTAGAACGGGATCTGAGCCGATCTAATGCACGCGATCGCGTTAATATTCTTAAATATGTGCGTAAACTTCCCCTTTGAGGATCGTAAGAACATTTCTTAGTCAAATTTAGAAAAATATCTTGAGTCAGATCTTCTGCCTCGGCAGTGTTGCCTAATAAGTTCCAGCTTATGCCATAGACTAAACCTACATGCCGATCGTATAAAATTGCCAAGGTATCGGTTTCTCCGTTTTGTAACCGCACAAATAAATTTGCATCAGTCTGATGGAGATTATTATCCTCAGAATAATTACTGGGTGCTTCAGAAGACATATATTAAGACTAAATATGGCATTGCTACATAATATCTTCTTCTGGGCTGTCTAAAATTTATTGAGTTGAAAAAACATCTTAATAAGCTTAGACGTATTTACATTGCATTAACTAAATCACCTTTATTTTTTTATT
>NZ_JADWDC010000143.1 GCF_020640915.1 Waterburya agarophytonicola KI4
GTAAAGTTTGGGGTGAAACTAGCTCTAACAAATTGTCTTCAAAACGAGTGTCCGAAGCACGGGGATTTTCAGACCACCAAATTGCTACAGGCAATCATAAGGCTTTTCAGAAAAAGATTAGTGAATGGTCTGAGAAAAAACTAAAGATATTCTGGCTACCTACTTATTCACCACAGCTAAACTTAATTGAAATTCTTTGGGGATTTATGAAATACGAGTGGATTGAATCTCAGGCTTACACTAGCTGGAATAACTTAGTTGAGTATGTAGAAAATATTCTTAAGGACTTTGGGACAAAATATACAATTAATTTTGCCTAGATACTTATATATCTACTGCACCACTTCAAAAGTAACGAGTGACTTTATAGCTGATATTCTTGAAAGCTGGTGGAAAGAAAACTGTGCGCGTTTTGCGCACATCAAAACCTTACTTCTCAATCAAGATAATGGACCAGAAAACCATTCGCGAAGAACCCAGTTCATGAAACGGATGGTGGAATTTGCGGACAAATATGAAATCAATCTAAAATTAGCTTATTACCCTCCGTATCATATGCGAAGCGGTATCCTTTAGGACAGTAAATACAATCCGATTGAGAGAACTTGGGGAGTACTAGAAAACCATTGGAACGGGAGTCTGTTAGATCAAGTTTCTACCGTGATTAAATTTGCTCAAACTATGAAGTGGAAAGGTTCTTATCCCAAAGTTGAGTTAGTAACCAAAACCTATGAAACGGGAGTTAAACTAACCAAAACCGAAATGGAAGAGATAGTTGGCAATCTGGTCAAGCCAGGTTTCTATAGTGCCTAAAAAGCTGTCGAACTGGGAAAGTTTACAGGAGCGTACTCGTTTACACCAAGCACGGATAGCACATTTAGCTCCCTTGGGAGTATAGTTATATTCAAATATTTTTGTTAATTCTTCTCGCAGGATGTATGCTTCAAACATATTCGGTGAGTAAGCCAAGAGACGTTGAAGCAACTCCCATTCTTCATCCGTCAATTCCTCAAGGGATTTGCGGAAGGTCCACATTGCACCTTTGATTTGCCCATACTCTTTCTCTGATAACTGCTTCTTCAGTAGCTTGAGCTCCTGTCTTCGTACTTTGTCGGCACAATGACGATAAGCTCGTGCCACGTGAAAGCGATCAATGACGATGTAGGCTCGTGGCAGTTGTTCTCTGGCTGCATTCACAAATCCCAGGTACATATCCGTACAGACCCGCTCAATTGTTTTACGGAGATGGGCGGGAATTGAGGCGAAGAATTTGACCACAGTCTCTTTCTTACGGTCGGCGAGGACGGCTAATACTTTAACCCCAAGGTGCGATTCGTTCCTACGAAATCTTCTTTTAAAAGAGGGATGTAGGGCTTCTGTTAAGTAACCGAAAGGTAGAGTTCGCACTTTAATCCTTAACAGATGATAACTTGTATTTCTTCAAGGTGAGGCTAGTAACCTAGAACACCAAGTCCTTGTCCTCTTGTGCGGAGGAAAAAGCACACAGCGTCCCTCTTGGTGACGAGAGTGAGAAGTTTCCCTTCTATCTGGGATGACAACCCAGATGTAAAAGCGGGAGTGAACGCGAACAGAGCGATAATTGCTGAAAACGCCTAATCGCTAGCATGAGTTCTATAACCGATCTGGACTGAGGTTAATACCAAGGAATAGGAACTCGTGGGATAGAAAAACTAATCATCTACTGAACCATCTCAATATAGTAGCAAGGGATATAAGCTAGTGATGTAAAAGATCACACCTTGCAGCCCAAAATAATGGGACGAACACAAAATTTACGTATCTCTTGGGAATACGTAACGCACAATTAGTTCATACAGGTGGATAGATGAATCCTAACGAACTCGAATCAACTGAATATGCCTTCATATTTAGCAAAGGAATACAGGAACGAAGTAACTCAACCTCATCCCCAGTAAAACTGGTAGGTATCGTCAAAACCGTATGGTGAGATTGAGGAAGATGGATCAAGAAGCCAAAGCCTAACCTGAAGCCACAGGAAATGCCTGAAAAGGGATGGGGTAACGCCCAGGATACGCAGACGTGATTCGCAATATATCAATGTGTAAAGGTACAAGTAGTAGTATATATGCCTAATACAGATTCAATAAAACCGAATACTGTGGGATGGGACAACATCAATTGGCTCAAAGTCGAACGATATGTCTACAAGTTACAAAAACGCATTTATGCAGCATCTCGTCATGGAGATGTTAAACAAGTTAGAAAACTCCAAAAAACGTTAGTGAGGTCTTGGTCAAATAAGGTCTTAGCGATTCGTCGGGTAACACAAGACAACAGGGGTCGAAAGACAGCAGGAGTGGATGGTAAGAAATCACTGTCCCCAGCAGCACGTCTTAGACTCATAGGACAACTCAAACTAACAGCAAAAAGTAGACCGACTCGACGAGTATGGATACCCAAACCTGGAAAAGATGAAAAACGTCCATTAGGAATCCCAACAATTCACGACCGCGCCTTACAAGCGTTACTAAAACACGCTTTAGAACCTGAATGGGAAGCTTTATTTGAAAGCAATTCCTACGGGTTTAGACCAGGACGTTCTTGTCACGATGCCATCAAGCAAATAAAAAACGCAATTCAATCTAAAGCCAAGTACGTTTTAGATGCTGACATCGCGAAATGCTTTGATAAAATCGACCACTTCGCATTACTACAGAAGCTCGGTTACACGGGCAAATTCAGGCAACAAATTAAAGCCTGGT